>NC_003551.1:338993-677987 GCF_000007185.1 Methanopyrus kandleri AV19
AAGGGGAGGAGTGCGAAAGCCGTGGAGTCGGACGACCGTGCAGGGCTCGGTGAGTTTCCGGACCTTTTTATGATCCAGGAGCTTCCCGGACAACGGGTAGAGGTCCGGTTCCTCGCGCGACCGTCGTTTGATCTCCTCGATGATGGGGTGAGCCGCCGCGTCTCCGGCACCTTTCGGCACTTTCTTGAAATCACGTCGAGACACCCTAACGGGCAGTACTACGCGCACGGCGTCCGATCCGCGGACCGCATACCACCGGCGTCCCCTGGACCTGTCGGTCATCCGCTTAGGACACCATCGCACATCCGTCGGCAACTGCAACGTCCGGATTTTCTCCTCGAGTCCCCTCATAAACGGGTCATCCCATGAACAACAGCGTCTTACTCTCCAGCTCCGCTTTCCCTCGGCTGAACAGCTTCATACCCTCGCGCATCATGCGATAGGCCGCATTAACGTGGCGGAACGCCTCTCCGACATCCCCTTCGTCGGCCGCCTGGACACCCAGCTTGAACTCCTTTAGAGCCATCCTGTAGTGACTAACGCCCTCGTGCATCAGCTTCAGTGACTCTTTTATCTCGGGATCGGCCGTCGCTCCGATCATGTCAAGGGTCCTATCGAGGTGATCGACGGCTGCGTCTATCGCATCGACGGCCCTGGCGTAATGGACGTACGCTCCGTGAAGGTCTTCCAGTATTCTGGGGGCGTTAACGGAGAGGGCTAAGGGTCCGGCACTCCTAGCCGCGTTGACGGTGGCAGATACCTCCTCCATTAGCTCGTCACCTTTCTTCTTCTCCTCTAAGGCCTTGTGTGCTAGCTCCGTAGCTGCGTTCAGCTCCCTCCATGCTTCCGGTAAGTCCGCAAGCACGTCCCACTGGACCGAAGCCGCGAGCAACGCCAGGCATAAGACGGACGCCGCCGCGTAGATCCTCGCGTTCACGTCGGATCCCCCTCTAAATCGAGACCAGGAGGGCTCCGACCAATCCTCCTATCACAGTCGCCCACAGCGCCGCCGGTCCGGAATGAATCCACCCGCACACGATCTCCGCGACGAGAGCGCTCAAAGATCCCAAAATGAACCCTGCCACGGGCACCGATACATCACCGAGTGCTGAGCGCGTAACCTTCAGGAGCGTCGGTTCGGGAGTACTTTCCCCACCGCGCGGCTCCCTGAACCTCAGCTTGAAAACCACGTAGTCGAGGACGTCGGACTCCTTGGTCGGATCCCGAAGCACGGCCACGAGGTAGTACTCATCACCTATGCTCAGCGGGTTAGGTCCTTCTCCGACCTTGACCTCGAGATCGGCGCGGAGGATGCTGTTAGGCTCGGGATGATCGATCTCGACCCCTTTCTCAGGGAGCTTCAGGTCGTACTTGGGCGGCACCATCAACCACGACGGGAAATAGAGCTCCACAGCGAGCCGCTCCGGGGGATGCGGACCGGTATTGAACTCCACCGTCACGGTGAACTCACCTTTCGTCGGGACCTCGGGGACGTGCTTCAGACCCAGGGTCTCGAGCCGTTTCGTGTCGATACCTTGACCGAAGCAGGTGGCCTCGTGCCCCTCGATGTAAACGTTGAGAATGTGCGGCCGGTCCTCGTCGACGGGGTCTAAGCGTTCGGCGGCTGCGACGGCCATCAGGGTCGTGGAAAGTACGAGCAACGTTAACGTCCGATACATGATGGCTCCCCCGGGGAGTGGGTAACGTGTCGCGCAAAACGGAACTTGAAGAAATTTTTAGCCGCATGTTGCATGATCCGAACGACGACCCCTCGGAGTACGTGATCTACGTCATCGATCGTGGATCCTCGAGTGGGCTCCGTCGGATCTGGGGGGACGAGATCCAGGACGTTAAAAGGGGTTTCTTAGTACTGTGGAACGCGGAGATTCCAGTACATCGGGTAATCCGGGTAGAGCGCGGTGGTAGGGTCATCTGGGAACGCGGGCGGCGAGCCCGTGGTCGTCGATAAAGGGCAGAGCCGCCACGGCCCCTATCCGCCCGCGCTCTCCGTCCCCGATCGAGACGACCTCGATCTCGCATATCTCCACCACTTCATCGACCTCCTCCCGGCTAACGATCCGACGTTTGGCGGCGTTCCCGAGGTCTCTCAGTTCCCTCGGAAACTCTAGCCTGTCCCAGAACGCCGCACAGGTGTGATCGGAAAAGGACACTTCCTTCAGCATCCTCAGGAACTCCCTCTTGACCCTCTCTACGCGCTTCGTCGGCACTCCGAGCTCCACGACCACCGCCGCACAGTTTCGAGTTCGGTGGGGTGTCTTAGGGTACAACTGCACTGTGACGTGTCGGGAATAGAAGACCCCCGCTTCGTCCTCCAAGCGGCGGCAGATCACGTCAACTGCCGACCAAGTGGCGCCTTCCTCCTCGGTATCCGTGTCATCGACTCCGATCACCAGACGTCGTAGCTCCGGCGTTACCACCGTCGCCCGACCTAGGCGGGATCCTCCTCCCTCCTCGTGAATCTCGACCCGGGAAACACCCTCGGCGCATCCCCGAGATAGAGCGGCGCCGACACCAGCTCCGGCGAGCCCCGCGTGAGTCACCCGGACCTCGCCGTCTCGTACCTCTACACTCTCCACACCCGCGGCCCGTACACTCGGTTCCAAGTCCAGCGAGGCTTCCCCGACCCTCAACAAGAAAAAGTGGCGTTTGCCCTCCCTCCAGGCCTTCTCTACGAGTGGGCTGGTAGCTTCGTAGTTCCTGACAACCCACTCGGCGCCGACGGGTGTTGGATGGTCCTCGATCAAGAGCACGCGTTCCCTGTCCTCGTCGGTGAGCGTGGCGATCCTCTCGTACATGGTCACCCAACCTTTCTCCGAACACTTACGACGGACCTCCTCTGGACTTAGCGACACCAACGTGATCACCCACCGAGGGGATCGTGAGTTGGCCGAGACCATCGTGCGGAAGTTCGACCCGAACAAGTGGGTGTTAGTGCCCACCAGACACGCCTTAGAACGGCTCAGGAAGAGGGAACTGTCGCCGTCAGCCGACGTCCCCGAAGCCGTCCACGCACTCAGGAGGTTAGCCTCGACCACTAAGGTACTGATAAAAAACGATGTATGGGTAGCGGTGGGGACCGAAAGGACACTAGTACTTTCCGAAATGAGAACTATGTCGCTAGAGAAGTACCAGGACGAGCTGAAGCGTCATCTGAGCAGATTACACCCCACCTACACCGTATACGTGATCACGGCGGAAGGATGTCGCCCGACCTCGGCAGGCCAGCTGGATGTCGACGATCTGGCGACCGAGTTCGAGTACGCCCGATTCTCGGGAGAAGCGCGTACGTTGGTGCTCGCCCGAGAGGGCGAGAAGGCGTTAGCAGTCGTTACGGTGCGTCCACCGCGAAAGAAGGAGAGAAAGCTCATCGAATGACCCGCTCGAGCAGCTCGGCCACGAGCTTACCTTCTCGCTCGTCCCGGGCGGTGGTCACCACGAAAATCTCCTGGGTAGCCGCCCCTTCGGAGAGGAGCAGCTTCACGTTACCACTGTCATCGACCCGCGACACCTTCAGTCGAACTCCTCCACCTCCCCGCGATCCCTTGGCCCCTATACGACCCGGGATCACCCTCTTGACGTAGGGCACGGAAGCCACCTTGAGTACGAGTTCCCTCCCCCGCCGACCACCGATGATCGTCGAGTGACTACCGCCTAACTTACGCTCCGGGGGTTCTTCGACGCGGTCCAGCCGCCGGTCGGCCCGAAGCTCGGCCTGCAGGGACCTTACGACGTCGTCGAAATCGTCCCTCACCGTGCGGACAGTCACTCCGGATATTCGCTCTACGACGTCAACTATCCACGGTGGGGTGCGGACAGCCGTCGCGGCGCGTGGTGCGGCTGAGTGGAGAAGCTCCCCTAGCCTCTCCACAAGGTTGCGAAGCATGATCCCGTCCGGATCTCCTTGAAACGACTGGTGGATTGTGTGAACGTCGCTCTCGTTGACGAACGCTACGACGTACCTGACATCCTCCGGGTAGACTTGAAATGCGGCGACTTCGAAGGACGGCTCCCCGCAACGGGGACATTTAAGAGGTAATTCGACGGAATATCCACAACGCCGACACCTCGGCACGTTACCCACCCTCGCACTGGGGGATGTTCTGAGCTATGATCATGGAGATACTTAATAGGCACAAGGAGAAGTTGGTGAAACTTAGGGTGCTCAGCTACGGCGACCGTATGATACTCTCAGCTCAGTTCTCGGCGAACGATTTCGACGAGGCGTACGAGATGTTGCAGGAGATCATGGAAGAAGAGCCTGAGGTCGTTTCCCTGGACTCGGACAGGAAGCAGGGCTACGCGGTGACGTTGATGGAGGACGTTACCGAAGAGTACCAAGAGATCCGGGAGCGCGTCCACGAACTCATGCGTGAGCTCGTAGAGGGAGGGGAAGGGAAGGAGGAGTTCCCACTCCCGATTTTCGAAGCTTAGCGACCTAAGAGCCTGTGCGCTTTACCCAAATGTCCCGCCGCCAGTGCAGCTACGAGTGACAGCTCACCTGCCAAGACCGCGGCGGCGACCACTTCGGCGAACTCTTTAGCGTTGACACCGGGTGGGTTCCCTCCACCAGCCACGCCGAGGATTTCCAGACACTCGCGCTGTGTCTCCACCCCGGTACCCCCTCCAACCGTCCCTACGTTCAAGCTGGGAATCGTCACACTAGCGTACAGGTCGCCGTCCTCCGTAACCTCCATCGTGGTGTACCCAGTGGATCCATCGACAGCATGCGCCTCGTCCTGGCCTGTAGCGATGAAAATAGCGGCCACAATGTTCGCGTGATGCGCGTTGAACCCGATGTTACCGGCGGCCGCGGAGCCTACCAGGTTCTTCCTGTAATTGACCTCGGCCATGGCTTCCGGGGTAGTCTTCAGCTTCTCCTCGACTATATCGCGCGGGACTTCGACCTCGGCCACCACCGTCCGACCTCGACCCAGCACGTTGTTGAGCCACGAGGGTTTCTTGTCCACACAAACGTTCCCGCTCGCCGAAACGCACTTCGCGTCCGGATACTTCTCCTCGATCCAGTTCACGGCTTCCTCAGTGGCGATAGTGACCATGTTCATACCCATTGCGTCCTTCGTGTCGAACTCGAACCGGAGGAACACGTGCCTACCGACCACGAACTCCTGAATATCGAGTAGCTCACCGTGACGTGTGGTACTCTCGGCCACCTCTTTGATATCGTCGAAGTGCTTACGTACCCACTCACAGAACTCCAACGCTTTACGAGCGGACGGCAGTTTGAACACAGGAGCACGCGTCATTCCGTCTCTCACGATCCTCACGTGGGCACCGCCTGAATCGGTAATAGTCGAACAGCCACGGTTGACGGAGGCCACCAACGCTCCCTCCGTCGTCGCGAGCGGTACGTAGTATTCCCCCTCGGCGTACTCCCCGTGCACTAACAGCGGGCCGGCGATACCGACCGGCACCTGGACGGCTCCGATCATGTTCTCGATGTTCTTGTCCATCGCACGGTTCGCGTCGATGGTGTACTTGCCGAGATGCTCGAGCTTCGCACCGGTCAACCGCTCCAGCGCACGACGTCGAACTTCCGTGGCCACCTCACTGTCACCGTCGGTGTACTTCTCCACCTCGTGGAACTTGATCTCGCCTTTTACTACCTTGCTCACGAGCTCCTCAATCTTCTTCTCGTCCACGAAGGACAGCCCCCGACGGACACTCGAAGAGGGAACCTAAAAGCAGCTCGAAGCGTACTTAGGTTCGACACCGGTTCTCGCGAGCTCCGCTACGATAGTCTTAGCGATCTCCACGAGCTCATCGCGTAACACCAGAAGCCGATCACCGTCGGGATAATCCAGTACGTACACTCGACGGGAATCCAACGGAAACTCTAGCGCCAGGGCGAAGGGTTCGCGGCCGTGCCTCAGGAGCGAGACTATGATGGCGTCCTCACGCAGCTCGACCTTCGCCAGCAGCCGACCTGAGCCCGCCGTGTGTCCCTGAGCTCGCGCCCCGCGGAGCAAAGCCATGGCGTCCGCCAAGTGACGGGAAACTAAACGCCGATACAACCGCAGAGGTCCCGTCCGCCGGACCACTCTCTACCTCACACCTGAGCTCACGACGGAGACCCGGACCGAATCTGTTGGGCACTACGACCGCGGCCCTGTCATCCCGTGTTACGTGAACGTACGCGAGCACTCGACCACGAATTACGCGGATAGTCCCGTGGAAAGTCGCCCAGTGAGCGTTACGGACGAGATTTTGGGCCATACGCCGATAATACCACAAGCCCATCTCCTTAATATCACGAGTCCCGGCCGACGAAAAAGACTGCGGGTTAGAGGAGGGCGTAAATCCCTAGGGAAATCAACAGCATGTACGACGCCGCACCGCGAACGGAGAACCCTGCAGCGCCGAAGTGGCCCGACTTAAGCTCTTCCGCACGGACTGCGAGGGCTAGGATCCCGGTCAGCAGACCAGAGACTGCTCCAACGGGACGGAGTATCGGCCATAGGATGGAGAGAGAGCATGAGGCGGCCGCTATGACGCCGAGGATGACAGCCAGTCTGAGCGGGAGAGATCGACGGATCATAGCGGGCATAGCGAATTCAATTGCAACGCCGGCGGAGAGTCCCGCGAGAATTATCTCGCTTATAGCCAAACCACATCCACACCCGGATCCGTGATTAGCTTGAGAAACTTTGAAGCTCCGACGACTTTGACACCATCCAGGAGATCGTCGGAAGTGATACCCCTGGCTTGAATGCTTAATTCACAAGCGCATGCCTCGACGTTTCTCAGGACTTCCCGGGCCTTATCTATCAGCGGAGGAAATTCTGGATGTCGGATTCTTTCAACTTCTCGCTCAACGAGCACGGTGACACCGTCCATGAAGCCGAAGATTACGACGTCCAAATCCATCGCCAACGCTGCCTCCGACATTAGGAACGTCGCGTACGCACGCTCCGGATTAGCGACGCCGGTACTTTGTGCTATCATAACCGAATCCGTGTCGGTCGACGGTAATGATCCGGCACACGTCCTAACGGTACCGTCGGTCGCGGTACTATCGGTCTCGACGCCACCGACGCGGATCAGCATGCGTATGTCTCCATCCGTTTCTTCAACCTTCAACACCTCATGTCCTCCATCCTGAACTAGTTCCCTTATGTCGTTGGCAATACCCTCCGAGTCGACGATAACTTCCAGCACCTGTCCGGGCTCCATTTCCTTGAGTTCTTCCGCCACCATTACGGACGGCCCAGGACAGGCCGCACCACGCACGTCAAGCCGCCGATCGGGCTTCATGATTGTGTCCCCTGTGCGATTGTTCGCGATTGTCGATCAAACGAGAACAATCGTTGGAGGCAATTTAAGTTTTCCGATCCCCTGGTCCGACGACATAACAGTGTGAAAAAGTGTCCCTGGACCGTGGGACCCCCTCTCATCCCGGCGCCTCGCGGCGTCGAGGGGGCCCCGCCGGCTCTGTACCGGGGGTCCGTAACGGACGCTCATCGGGTCGGCTTCGGCCGCCTGACGTCCGTCCCTGGAAGGAATGAGCGTGAAGAGCCTCCGTCGGCGCCGCAATCATCACGTGTCAGGCTCGGGCAAGAGTCTTCATCGGCTGAACCGTCGACGATGGCGTCGGATTTGAAGATCTCGCTCGAGCGTCACGACGGATCGACCGTGGAAAGGGGCCCTCCGACCTCAGGGACGGAGGATGTCGATCTTCCCCTCTTCAACGGCCTCGATCGCTCTCTCCATCAGTTTCTTCGCGAGGTACGCCGAAGACTCACGGGCGACGATCGGGAGCTTCCGTCCTTCGACTTCGAGCTCCCCTAGGTCGACCTCGACCGCCGGACAGAACTCGTGACAATAACCGCAGTGGAAACAGTCGCCGGTCCGGAGGTCACCGTACGGATACGGGCATTTCTCCTCGAGTCGGCACGGGTCGCAGTTCTCGCAGCGGTCGGGGTTCCAGCGAACCGTCTCCTGTACCCACACGTCGGCGTACGTGGTCTCCGCGATGGGCGTCCTGTCGGAGAGCTTAACGACCGGCAGGACGGCGTCGGAGTGATCGCGCTCCAGGAACGGGAGCGTCTCCTCGGTGACCGCGATCACCGAAGCTACGCCGGCTATGTTCTCCGGTCCCGCGGACGTCCGGTACTCACCCATGAAGGTGGGATCACACTCGGTGAGGTTCGCGTGGAGTGTTAAGTTCGGGCGTTCTCGGGTGCTCCGAGTGCCCTTCCCCGTGATCACCCCGGGAGCCCCGCAAAACAGCACACGTCGGCCGGGTCGATGGAGCCGGAGTTTCGGATCGTGCTCCAGGGGGTTGTACCCACCGCATCCGCTGAAGGAGGCCTCCCCAGGTTCCAGAGGTCTCGGCGCGAAGATCGTCGACGCGGGTCGTTCGCCATCGTTGAATATCGCGGAGTAGTTGCGGAAACACGCACGGGTGGACGCGATCATCGCCCGTTCCAGCTCTTCTGGGCCGATCGTCGCTTCGTACTCACGACCGTCGTCCGCTACGGCGATGACATCGAACTCGTTACCCTCCGCTACGGTACGGAGCAAATAGGCCCCGGAAACGTCCCCGTGAGCCGTGGCCGGGACCACACATTCGACGAGTCCGAGGCGCTCGTTAGGGCACGGACCTACGGGCAATCTTATGCCTTCTAAGTACACCTCCTCGAACCGGCGCACTTCACCGGGCTCAGCCACGTGGAAGGACAGGATCCCGTAGACACCACTCATCAACCCGACGGTGGCACAAGTGACGGCATCGACGGATCGACGCTCACCTTCGGTCATGTCCCAGAACTCGTCGATACGGACGACGGTAGGCACGCCCGATCCCCCCGAGTCTGCCGGACCGCCGTATCTCGGGCATGTACTAAGTTACCGGAACCCCGCTCCGGGCGAGTAGCGCTCTTCGATGGGATCCAGGCCGTGGTCGTTAGGCTCTCGCGGAAAGACCGTCGCGAAGGTATTCACACCGTCGGAACGGCGGACGGTGGGAAAGTGGCGGAATAAAGAGGAGGGGTTGTTACAGAAGGAAACGACGCCATGTCGACCGAACGGTACCGATACTGTCGTAACTCGTGAGAACGAAACGGTGTAGGTATCGCACCGACGATCGAAGGTCTAACGGAGCCAGTGGGCACGCTCCGCTATCACGTACCCATCGTCGGACCTGGGTGCGTTCTCGAGCATTTTCTTCTTGAACTCCCGATCACACCGCGGCTCGTCGTCTTCACGGAACTTGCGTGACCCCTCGGACGTCGTCCACGTCTCGTCCTCCGCGTCGACGTCTTCTAACCGTTCCGCGAACTCTTCCAGCAACTCCATAGTTTCCCTTAGGATATCCAAGACATCGACATCGTCACGGTCGGAGGCCAGAGACAGGTACGTGTCGATCTCGAGGAGTTGCTCCAGCTCCCTTTCCTTCATAACGAGACCCCCAGCAACTCTCCGGACCGCGCGACGAGTTCGTCGTCCAGGTAAAGCTCGAACTCCTTAATAACCGCATCGAGATGCACCCGTGAGCTTACTCGCCCGCTAAACGTGCTGTTGTCCCCGAACCCCATGTGGACTGTCCCGTAGACCTTCTCGTCCTCCAGTACCACGCCGCACAGCTTCGCCCCGGGGTTGGTGCCCACTCCCAGCTCGCACAGCATTTCTCCGTTCTCGATCCGGCGGATCAGCCGGACGAACTCGAGATCCTCCCGCGAGACTTCGACCACTCGACCCTCCGAGATCTCGAGCTCCAGAGGCTCATCAAGGATTCCATCCGGTGCCACGCTACCGTCGATACGGACGCACCCTTCCGCCGACCCTTCGATCGGTGCTACGAAAGCCTCTCCGGCCGGGAGGTTACCGAATTCCCCGGGATCCCGCAGGTTCCCGTCGTCCGCCAACGCCTCCCGTCCACCGATGTCCATCACGAGCTCGCCCGCCGGGGTCACCAGACGCACTTCAGAGGCCTCAGTGAGGAGTTCAGCGAGTTCTCGGGACAAACGCCTCAGCTCCTCGTAATCGACGTCGATAGCACGCTCCGCGATTTCACGTGTGAGTTCGGGCATCGATGCCACCCTAGCCCCAGCCTCGCAGGCCCGTCGCCGGGCCTCCGTGTGGGATATCGACCAAGAGGTGACGGCGGCGACGGCGTCGGAGCTCCTCATCATGGCCGCGACGTGATCCGGGGGCTCCTCGCCGTGGGTTTCCCTGGGATCGACGACGACTAGTGCTCGATCCGTCCCCTCGGCGGCCTCGAACAGCTCGCGGCCTAGTTCCTCCATCTCGGGATCGGTCAACACCAGGAAGCGCTCGCCTTCGGAGAGTCTCAGGCACTCTCGGACGACCCGTTCAGCCCAGCCCAAACCGACCACCCGCGTGACATCACACCTCTGAAAACTGAGCTACCGCATCTGCGCGGTCCCGGGCCGGTGAAGACGGACGACGTCACGATGTGCGGAGAAGGTGTTACAATGGCTTCATCTCATGAGCTAGAGGCGACATGGCATCTCCGATCGATAGACCGTGTCTTTCGTACACCGACCAACTGTTAGGCGTGAAAGGGAAGCCCGACGATCCTGGTATCACCTCACAGGCGAGCCGGGCCCACGTCAGGGTGGCCCTCACGGCGCCCCATACCCGCCTCCCGGGTCAACGCCTCCGGCTTTTCGAGCATTTTCACGACGTTAAGCGCGTGTTCTTCCGCCCTCTTCACCGCCAGCTCGTGGAGCTCCCGTTCGTCTTCCGCCTCGTCCTCGTGCACGAACACCTCGATGATGTGCGTGTTGGTGAGCAGCTGCGCCAATATCAGCCCCATAGAGGCGACCATCGCGCACTGTTTGTCGATCTCGGTGGGACCGGGCATACCGAAGGCCATGACCAGATCGCAACCTTCCTCCTCGATCAGTCGCTTGCAAGCCACCGGCAGATCCTTTATCCCGGGTACCGTGTATCTGGGAGTCTCGACCCCGGGTAGGTGCTCTTTCAAGACCTTCTCCGCGACGGAGGCCATGTCGACCCGGGCGAAGGTCGTGTCCGCCAGTCCGACTTTATATCGGGTCACCGGTCATCACCCCAAGCTTCGGACCGAGAGGGGTCGGGTTTGAGAACCTTGGAAGCGTCGAGGCGTAAGACGGCGTTCGCGCAGGCACTCAGCGCGCAAAGGGTCCCCCTACCCGTACCCGCGGGAGTGACTACCTCCGGGTACTCCTCCACCTTGAGCCGGACGCCACCCTCCGTTTCGGTCAGACGCTGGAGCACCACGTTCCCCAGTGCGCTTATGGGCTTACCCACCCAACAGTGCTTCAAGGGACATTCGTCACAGTAGGCTCGGAGCAATCGCTTGGAGCGTTCCGACCCGTACCCGGCCTTCAACTCAGCCCGGACGATCGCGTAGGCCACACAGCATCCCCGGTTGGTGATACTCCGGTTCGCCAGCTTAAGGGTCGCGAAGGCTATCCCGCGACGGACCCTCACGCTGTTCACGACGCCGTCCTCGGCCTTCACTTTACCCGTGTTGGGAGCGTCGGCGAGCTCACGCTTCAGCTCGCGGTACACCTGGGGATGCCGCACCGCCGCCAAGGCCAGTGCGCAGGCCGGACAGTAGGAAACGTAATCCGATTTCGAGCCGTCATAGCGTATTTCCACCTCGGAACCGAGACCGCGACGTCGAACTATTACGGTACCCCCTCCTCCGAGGATAATTCGAGCTGCGACTCTGTCGACCGTCAGCACCCTTCCATAGCCGAATACCCGCGCCAGCCGTCTCATGTCGCGCTCCGGAGTGAGGACTTCGGAGAGCCTTTCTTCCCACCCTTCCGGGTAGACCCCAGATTTTATCAGAGACTCGAGTATCGCCGGCGCCCAGGTGACGTCGCGACCTTCGGTCACCGACCCGTCCGGACCGATAAGGCGGGCTCTCACACCCAGCCGCTCCTCGAGGCACTCCACCCTATATCCCGACCACGATAGGACCTCCAGGGTAGCGTGTGCGATACCGCACGCTCCCTCTCTCGGATCGAGAACGCGTTCAATTTGGTTGCGGATCCCCTCCAACAGGCATACCACCTCTTCGGGGGATGTACCATGTTCGACCCGAAAAAGTTCGTCGAAGAGGCTATCGAGGAGTTACGCCGGGAGATAGGGGATAGGAAAGCCATCATCGCCGTATCCGGCGGCGTCGATAGCACCACCGCCGCCGTTTTAACACATCGGGCCATCGGGAGCCACCTGGTGTGCGTGTTCGTCGATCACGGTTTCATGCGCAAGGGCGAGCCGGAGCGCATCCGCGAGCTACTGGAAGAAGAACTGGGTTTGAACCTCCGGTTCGTCGAAGCCGCCGAGGAGTTCTTCGAGGCACTCCGAGGGGTCACCGATCCCGAGGAGAAGAGGAAAATCATCGGAGAGAAGTTCATCGAAGTGTTCGAGCGGATAGCGGAGGAGGAAGAAGCTGAAGTGCTCGTTCAAGGTACGATCGCACCCGATATCATCGAGTCCGAGCGTGGAATCAAGTCCCACCACAACGTCGGTGGACTGCCCGAAAAGCTGAACCTCGACGTCGTGGAACCACTTCGGGACCTATACAAGGATGAGGTGAGGGAAGTGGCTCGCTACCTAGGAATACCCGATGAAATCGTGGAGCGCATGCCGTTCCCCGGCCCCGGTCTCGCAGTTCGAGTGCTCGGGGAGGTAACGCCTGAGAAGGTCGAGATCGTGCGTGAGGCGAACGCTATCGTGGAAGAAGAGGTCGAGAAGGCCGTCGAAGAGGGGAAGATGTCGAAGCCGTGGCAGGCCTTCGCTGCACTCCTGGACTGCAAGGCCACCGGAGTGAAAGGTGACGAGCGGGACTACGGATGGGTCATCGCCGTTCGGATCGTCGAATCGATCGACGCGATGATAGCGGACGTACCCGAGGTTCCGTGGGAGGTCCTCCGCAACATTCAGGACCGGATCACCAGCGAGGTACCTGAGGTAACCAGAGTTTTGTTCGACATAACCCCTAAACCCCCTGCAACGATCGAGTTCGAGTGAGGGGGACGCGCGTTGGCTTTCGTCGTCATCCCCTCGGTCGATGTAGTCGAGGGGAAGTGTGTGCAGCTTGTCGAAGGAGATCCGGAACGGAGGACGTTCGAGTCCGATGACCCCGTGGAAACCGCGCACCAGTGGTCCGAGTTTTTCCCCTGGATTCACGTGGTGGACGTCGACGCGGCACGCGGTGAGGGGGATAACTCGGATATCATCGGACGGATCTGCGAGGAGGTCGACGCCAAGGTGCAGGTGGGTGGCGGGATCCGTTCCGCCGAACGCGCGGAAGAGCTCATCGAGCTGGGTGCCGATCGTCTGATAGTGGGAACCGTGGCGTTCACCGATAAGGATGATTTCTCGAAGATCGTCGACGTGTGTCACGATCACGGTATCGAGGTATTCGTGGCACTGGACGTCAACGAGAACCATGAGGTGCTAGTCAGCGGGTGGAAGGAGGACGCGGGAGTCACCCTGGAAGACGCCATAGAGCGCTTCAACGAAGTTGCCGACGGGTATCTGACCACCGCGGTGCACGTCGAGGGTAAGGAAATGGGTATCGACGAAAAAGTCGTTGAGAAGTCGACCGGTGCCACGGATCTCCCCGTGTTGTACGCCGGTGGAATAGCTTCGATCAAGGACGTGAAGCGGGCCAAGGAGGCCGGAGCGTACGGGGTAGTGATCGGGACCGCCCTGTACCACGGGGACATCGATCCCGTGGCACTACTTGATCTCATGGAGGAGGATTAGGGTATCATCCTCTCGATGGGGAGGACGATGATACCTTCTGCACCCAACTCTTTGGCCCTGAGTACGACCTCCGACACGTCCTCCTCGTTCACTACCGCGTAGACCTCGACCATGTCCTCGTCCCCGTATATTTCCGACACCGTGGGACCTGTCACACCCGGCAACAGCTCGTGGAACTCCTCCAACCGCTCTCGAGGTACGTTCATCATGACGAGGCACTTTCCATCGGCGTTGAGAACACCCTTCAACGACAGGTAAACTCGCCGGATCACCTCACCGTCCGTCGCGTCGGGATTGGCGATCAACCGTGCGGAGGTCTCCAGCAGTTCGTCAACAACACGAAGCCTGTTGACCTTGAGCGTAGTCCCCGTGCTGCACAGGTCCACGATCGCGTCCGCGACTCCTATCCTCGGCATGATCTCGGTGGCTCCTGACACCTGGATGATCTCCACGTCCACACCGACGTCCTCGAAGTACTGCCGGGCGATGTTGGGGAACTCCGTGGCGACGGTACCACCGTCGAGGTCTTCCGGGGACTTCACATCCGACTCTTCGGGTACCGCGAGCACCAGCCGCGCCCGACCGAACCGTAGATCGAGTAGCTCCTTCACCTCCGCCCCGGCCTCCACGATAAGGTCGTATCCAGTGATCCCGAGTTGCGCCACTCCCTCTTCCACTAGCCGAGGGATATCCGCGGCCCTGACGAACATGACCTCGATATCGGGGTCCGTGGTTCTGGCCTTGAGACGGCGTCCCAGAGGCTCCTCTACGCCGATTCCCGCGCGCTCGAGGAGCTTGAGCGCCGGCTCGTGTAGGCGTCCTTTGTTGGGTACCGCTACGGTTATCACTTGCGCCCTCCGTCGACGTCCCAGCCGCAGGATATAACGGTACCCGGGGACCTCGGACTTGAGGCTCGCGATACTAGGAGGCATCGCGGTAACTCCGGAGCGCGTGATCGAAGACGCCGGAATTCTGATCGACGAAGACGGCCGGATCTCGTTCGTGGACACCCGAGAACAGCTCGAGGAGTGTGAAGACTGGGAGGACGAAATAGAGCTCGGAGAGAAGGACGTTATCATGCCGGGCTTGATCAACACTCACACACACGGTCCCATGACGCTGTTTCGAGGCGTCGCCGATGATATGCCACTGATGAAGTGGTTGAGGGAAGAGATATGGCCACTAGAGGAGCGCCTCGACGCCGAGAAGTGCCGATGGGGAGCGGCGCTCGCGGCTATGGAGGCCCTCAAGTCCGGCACTACCTGTCTCGCCGACATGTACTTCTTCATGGACGCCGTAGCCGAGGCCTACGCCGAAGTCGGCATCCGCGCGGTGATCTCCCACGGCATGATTGACCTCGGCGAGGAGGATAAGCGGGAGGAGGAGCTGAAAGAGTCGAAACGCGTGTACCGCAAGTGCCAAGGGATGGAAGGACTCATCGAGTTCTCGCTAGGACCGCATGCCCCCTACACATGCTCGGAGGAGTTGCTCAAGGAGGTCCGGCGCTTAGCGGACGAGTGGGGCGTTAAAATTCAGATCCACGTGGCCGAAACTGAGGACGAGGTAAAAGAGGTGAAACGGAAGCACGGGAAGCGACCGGTAGAGTACCTGGACGAAATCGGACTGCTTGGTGACGACGTTATAGCCGCCCACTGCGTGTGGCTCGATGATAAAGAAATTGAAATATTATCGAAGAGAGGAGTAATAGTCTCACACAATCCAATCAGTAACATGAAGTTGGCTTCAGGTATCAGCCCCGTACCTGAAATGCTCGAGAGAGGCGTCAACGTCACTATAGGTACAGACGGGTGTGCTAGCAACAACAACCTCGATATGTTGGAGGAGATCAAAGTAGCAGCTCTGTTACATAAAGTGAATAAGATGGATCCGTCGGCCACGGAAATGTTGGAGATCCTGAGGATGGCGACGGTGAGGGCGGGTACGGTCTTCTCGAGCGAGAAGATAGGAGCCATCGAGGAAGGTTACGCGGCAGACCTAGTAGTTTTAGACGGTAGTTCTCCCAGACTGAATCCCAATCACAACCCGATCTCAAACATTGTATACTCAGCCTCAGGATCGGACGTGAAGCATGTGTTCGTGGCAGGAGAACTCGTAGTGAAGAACGGAAAACTCGTTAAAGCAGACGAGCAAGAAATACTGGAAAACTCCACCGAGTGCGCAGAACAACTCACCTCCTCATGAGTCTAACTCCCAGGTAAATCGCCGCTCCCGCTAGCACTACTACTAGAAGCGCCACTAACACCCACGCTGCGGACTTCGACGACAACCTCTTAAGTTTCTTCTTTAGTCCTTCATTTAGCTTTCTGATCTTCTTTTTTATCTCTTCAGTCACTGTTCCTTTGCCACCTCTCTTCTCCTCTTCACTCCCCTTGCTTACCTTCTTCCCTTCCTCGCTCCCGCCTCCACCGGCATGCCCACCGGCCGTACTCCCGTGCTCTTGTTCGCTATGTTTATGTTCGCTATGTTCTCCACCCTTAGTGCCCCCTCCGCCGTGTCCTCCCCCCACGCCGGCGGAGCCGGCCGGCGAGGGGTGTGAGGCGGGCGGAGGGGGCGCTTGGGTTTCCCCTCCGGAATGTGAAGATCCACCTCCGGTTCCTCCGCCGGAAGGGATGGACGGCGGCGGTGGTGGCAGTGTCTGCGCCTGAGCCGCGCTTATCGCTATCAGGACCAGCGCCGCGAGAGCCACAGCAGCGCGCCGCAAGCTATCAACCCCACCAGAGGATTCACCGAGACTTTGAACGTTATCACCGCGGCGAGTATACCCGCTCCGGCTATCGTCGCGGCGAGTGACACCGGAAGCTTAACACCGAAGACCTCGATGTAATCTCCGGACTCATGCTCCTCCGACGCGAACACGTCAGATATCCTTACCGGAATCCGCTTCGTGCCGCTTATATACTCATCATAAAGGCGTGTCACTTCCTCGTACTCCGGTATCAGTTCCGAGTCCACCAACCGCGCCGCTTCATCCCGCTGACCCCGCTCCAGCAGCTCCGCGACGCGCTTGCACTCTTCGGACATCTCTACCAGGAGATCACGAATTTTAGCGGCGATCTCCGCGAGCCGCTGGAGCTCCGATCGGTACTCCGGATGGGTCTCGGCGGCTTTACTCAGGTACTCCACGGTACGACCCCAGGTCTCGGCGGCCATCGCGTACCATCGGGCCAACTTACGGTATCCCTCCGGAGTCGGCGGAACTCTACCTCCCTCGAGAGCGTAGAGGTACAGGGCCTCTAGGAAGGCTTTGTCCAGTTCGGTCCGATAGTTGTCGTAATTCGGAGGGAGCTCTTGTCCGATGTAGTAGTAACCGTTCTCGAAAGTGGCGGCCGGGATCCCGTGTTTGGCGACAGGGGCGGTGACCCACGGTGGAGACGTTCCAGTCTGTTGCGTGTCGACCCTCGCACCGATCACTCCGGCTAGTACCTCGCAGATCTGAAGCGCCCGTTGGAAGGACTCAGGGTTGTCGTTCCCGTGGATCGGGCCGGCCGGGATTAGGATGAACTCTGACACTCCCCAGCTCGGCCGGTGCGCGTGAACGTCTAGGAAGAGCTCGGGTTTCCTTGTGATAGGCACACCGACTTTGCTCCCCAGCTCCTTGGGATGTAGCACGTAAGGCAGCACGTGGTTGTAAAACGTAAGCTGTCCGAGATCACGTGATACTCGGTACTTCTCCTCTTCACTTCCGGATTGATAGTACTCCGCCGGAATCTTGATCCACGAGACTACGAGGGTCCCCTCGAACTCGCCAGAGTTATACACGAACCACTTCACAGCCTCGAACATGCATTTGTGGGCTTGATATTCCAGTGGATGAACACCTAAGGACACCCACACAAAGTGGCCATTACCGTTCTTCCAAACATAATACTCAACCGGAACTTCATACGTTTTGTCGCCTAAGGTAACTCGATATGTCTCCACTAGCTCACCATATTGCATCGAGTAGACTCCGGTAAGTGCCGTAAAAGTCATCGCGAGCGCCATCACCACACGACGCACCCTCTCACCCCCCTGAGACGATAAAGGTGTACCCGGCGGCCAGGCCGCCCGATCATCGACGGCACTACGGCCACTCACGGGCGTGACGGGAACCGATGTGCCGGGAGCGTGACCGCGGGGATCACCGCCGGGAGACTCCCGTCTCCCCCCGTCGGGGGCCCGGCGTGGACACTCGATCACCCTCATTACCATTTTCGGGGGATGCTCGACGTTGGTCGTAGTTAAGGAGGGTGAGTACGCTATTCGGGACCCCTCCCTGGCTCCGAAAGGTCGAGACATGATTGAGTGGGCTCGGGACCACATGCCGGTATTAGGGGCCATCCGTGAGCGGTTCGAAGAAGAACGGCCGCTCGAAGGTATAACCGTGGGAATGACCCTGCATCTCGAGGCCAAGACGGCCGTTCTGGTCGAAACGCTGATGGCCGGTGGCGCCGAGGTAGCCATCACCGGATGCAATCCACTTTCGACGAAAGATGAAGTTGCGGCGGCACTCGTGGAGGAAGGAGTGCACGTATACGCCTGGCGCGGGGAGACGGAGGAAGAGTACTACCAGAACATCGACCGGGTGCTCTCCCACGAGCCCGACATCATAGTCGACGACGGTGCCGACTGTATCGCGCGCGTGCACACCGAGTTCCCGGACCTAGCGGAGCGCGTGATCGGGGCCACCGAGGAGACCACGACGGGCGTTAACAGACTGCACGCGATGCACAGGGAGGGCGTCCTGAAGTTCCCGGTCATCGCCGTGAACGACGCTAAGACGAAATACCTCATGGACAACCGTTACGGGACCGGACAGAGCGCGCTGGACGGATTGATGCGGGCCACCAACATCCTCCTAGCGGGCAAGACCGTAGTGGTAGTCGGGTACGGGTGGTGCGGTCGCGGCATTGCACGTCGAGCGCGGGGCTTGGGCGCCAACGTCATAGTAGTGGAGGTAGACCCGATCAAGGCCATGGAGGCTATCTTCGACGGATTCCGAGTGATGCCGATGGACCGCGCCGCCGAGGAAGGTGACATCTTCATCACCGCTACCGGGAATCGGGATGTGATCCGTGGCGAACACATCGAAAAGATGAAGGACGGCGTCATTTTAGCCAACGCGGGTCACTTCGACGTGGAGATCGACAAGGAGTATCTCGAGGAACATTGCGAGGAAAAGATCGACCGCAGGGGTGGCCTGGTCACCGAATACCGGATGCCAGACGGTAAGAGGGTCTACCTGATCGCAGAGGGGAGACTAGTGAACCTGGCGGCCGGCGAGGGACACCCTATTGAGATCATGGACATCAGCTTCGCACTCCAAGCGCTTTCCGTCGAGGTGTTGGCGAAAGAAGGGAAGGAGATGGAACCCGGAGTGTACAAGGTACCGAAAGACGTTGACAAGCGCGTCGCTGAACTGAAGCTAGAATCCATGGGGATCGAGTTGGAGGAACTGACACCGGAACAGCGCGAGTACATGAAGAGCTGGGAAGAAGGTACATAGCGTCGAGGATCGGGCTCCGAAAAGTTATTTTGCCAGCAATTAACAGGACCTCTCGGCGCGCGCCTTTTCAACCGAATAACGGGAGGGAACGTGATGAAACTAGACGATGTCGTCAAGGAGCACGGCGTTCTCTGTGCGTTTGTTGCCACCGAGGATGGGTTCGTGGTCGACGCGGCATCCGACACCGACATAGATCCCGAGGAGAGTGCGGCTCTGGCGGCTGACCGCCGTTATGAGACTCCGAAACGTGATGAGCAGACTGGTTTTGGCGCTGAAAGAGGTCGAAGGTGGGATCATCGTCGGACTGTTGTACGATAGCAACTAGATCCCTACTGGAGCCGTCAAGTTAATTCTTCAGGAGCTTGAGGAGGAGTACAGGGGGAGAAGCGTCGAGGAGTTGCTTTGAGGGCCACCACCGGGGGCGTAAGTGGTGGCTATCGAGATCGAAGACGTGAACGAGGTCCTACTAGCTGCATCGCTGTCAGCGCTTAAAGAGCTCGGTGAAACTCCTCATACGATCGCACTAGTCGTGAGGAGTCTGCTCGAAGACGGAGTGGAGGAGATCCCTAAGGGGTTCCTGGACGAGCTTAGGGAGGCATTGCACTCCCCTCCTGGATCCGTACAGTCGCGGAAAGGTACGAGGTACGAAATAGGTAATGAGGACGGGAATATCACCATTCGAATCGAAAGCTGTAGCTGGAAATCTATTTGTGAACTTCAGGAAGAAATGGGACAAAAAATCTGTCCTGTAGCAATCATTATCGATGCTATATCTGAAACATTACCTATTTATATCGAATTTAACAGCAGTTCAGACTGCGTAGTTGAAGCTAAGAGGGTGAGGACATGAGTATTGCCAGTATCGAGCATACAATCGCGATAATGTCTACTCTTAATAAAGTAATTAAAGAGAATGACGGTTCAGTAACACATTTCCACCTAAGTATTGTTTCGAGTAAAATAATGGAAACACAAACGGCCAAAAGACGGGTGGAACAAGTACTCGAAAACTGCAAAAAGGTGTCGACACTGCTGTTAAAAATGGCGAATCAAAGGTCGATATTGATGGATACATGTCGATAGAATTTCGATTAGAATTCGATGATGTTATATTATGTACAATAAATGAGTGCCCTTATAGGAGATGGTGTACTAAAATATTATCGATGGTAATAGAGGGAGAGGAACTAATGGTACTGCCATGTACAATCCTCATGGAGTGCTGCCTCCAGGACTCTCATGGGGGAGTGCATAAGGTCGAACCAGATGAGAACTCCTGCGAAATCGAGATCGTGCTCAGACACTGAGGTGTTCCTACCCGAGATCGACGATCGATGTCACGAGCTGGCGGAGCGCTACGGCGTTCGGCCTTACATGGTGGCCCGATATCTGACCTTCTTAGGACGGTCCGAAACCGAGAGACTTCTGAAACATATGGAGGACATCCGTCCGGCCATTCGGACGAATACTATCTTGATAGATCCTGAAGAACTTCGACGTGTCTTGGAAGAGAAGCGAGGATTCGAGCTGAAGCGCTGCCCCGAGCCCGTGGATGTGGGGTTTTGGATCCTCAACGACCCGCCTATCTCCATCGGCGCCACCTTGGAGTACATGATGGGGTACTACGTGCCCCAGGACGCCGCTTCCATGTTACCTCCGGTCGTACTGGACCCGAAACCTGGAGATCGAGTGCTCGACGCGTGTGCGGCCCCGGGTGGGAAGACCACCCACCTGGCCCAACTCATGGACAACGAAGGCACGTTGATAGCCATCGACGTGGACCCGGACCGCATGCGGGCGTTGAAGAGCAACCTAGCCAGATGCGGTGTCGCCAACGCGGTGGCCCTCCGTATGAACGCCCTCGACTTGCCGAGCACCGACTGGGAGTTCGATCGAATCCTTCTCGACGCGCCGTGCACCGGGGAGGGAACTATCCACAAAGACCCTTCTAGGAAGACTAGCCGCGATCCGGAGGACATCGCCACGTGTGCCAGGTTACAGCGCCGCTTGATAGACGCGGTCGTAGATGTGTTGAGACCAGGCGGTGTGCTGGTCTACTCCACCTGCACATTCTCGCCCGAAGAGAACGAGCTGATAGTGCAATACGCCGTAGATGAACACGGACTGGAGCCGGAGCCCGTGGACGTGGGGTGGGCGGACAGGGGACTACGCGTGCCGGGGGTCGAGCCGAAGGTGCGACGGACGTGCGCCCGGCTGTATCCCCACAGACACGGTATGGGGATCTTTTTCGTCGCTAGATTACGGAAGCCCCTCAGCTAAGGCCCCATCGATCACCCATTAATAGCTCACCAAGGGATTCCTTCGTCATCGGGGCGCGCATTGGGAGCATTGGAGGAGTTCGAGTGGAAGCTCGCCGAACACGATGTTCCTATTCCCGTCCGTCAGGACGCTGTGGCGCTGTACCGTGTGTTACTGGAGACGGTTCGAATTTGGGGGATAGAGAGGGAGGAAGGCGTTCGGGAGAGTAGAAGCGAAGTCCGCGCACGGATCAGCTGTGAGGGACTCGATTGCGCCGTCCTCACGAAGGTGGGTGAAGATCGGCCACAACTTCTCCTGAGAACTGTCTTGGGTCCGAGGTTGCTCGCGGAAGTGTTCGAGCGGGCACACGAGAGCGGCGTCAGATCCTTCCACTTCGACCTTCAGGGGCGAGGATTGCGGGTAGAGGGCGAGTACGACGTGGGCATCGTTCAGATCAAGGTCGTCGGCGGGGGAGCGGGGTGGGAGCTGCTGGAGGATTTAGAGAAGAGGGGGTTCTCTGTAACTGGGTTATAGTCGGTCGGCAAAGGGAGAGTTCCTCACACGTTCGGATAGCGGGGACCTCCTCATCCCGATGCGACGAGCTCCTCACAGAGGTCGATGAACCGTTCCCGAGCGTTGCCCCCGAAGAGTTCCTTACCTCTCTCCCCCATACGCTTCAGGTCTTCGGGATCGATGCTCAGGGCTCGACTCACGGCTTTTACGACCTCTTCGGGGTTAGAAGCGTCTTCGGCTGCCACCGCAACACCGCGTTTCTCCAACTTCTTAGCGGTAACGTATTGATGGTCCCTGAGCACGTCCCTCCTGGGCAGAACCACCACCGGCTTCCCCAGCGCGGCGGCCTCCACGGGAGTGGCTCCCCCTAGGCACACGACGAGATCGGCTGCCTTCAACAGGGCCGGAAAATCGTGGAAGAAGCGCTTCACCACGATCCCAGAACACAGTCCATTCAGCGCTCGTTTCAAGCGCTTGGGATCCATGGCGTTCCCCGTGTTCACGACCACTTCCCAATCCCTAAGTAGCCCCTCTTCGGCGCACCTGACGAGCCCCTCCAGAGCGGGCTTGTAGCCGGCCGAGCCCGTAGTCCACACGAGTACTCGATCTCCCAGGTCGTACTTCTCCCGGGCCTCCTCCGGATCGGCCTCCTCGAAGCTCCGAGGCAACACGATACCGACGTTGATCACCCGATCGCCGTAGTACTCGGCCATATCCTCATCCCAGACTCCGATGATGTCTGCGCACAACTTCGCGACCTTACCCGAGACGGAGACTACGTCGGTCGGCTCGTAATGTGCCACGGGTAATCGCTTGAACTTCCCGGCGATCATCGGCCCGATAGCCACACCGGCCCCCGTGGACAGGATTAGATCGGGCCGCACGTCACGGAGTACTTTGGAAGCCGCTAGGTAGTTCTTCAGCCCGCCCAGAGCGGCCTTCCAGGAGGTATCACCCATCCTCCTGGGTCTCGGCAGACCTACGTACTCTTCGAAGCCCGCCTTCTTGAGCCGTTCTACGGCCTGATCGGAGTCTTCATTGACGGCGAACGTCACGTCATGTCCTCGATCGGATAACTCCTCGGCGAGGGCGAGTGCCCTCGTGAGATGTCCGCCATCCCCTGAAGCTATTAACACGTGCACGGACGTTCCCCCGGGGACTACCGGTTGGGAGTGCAGGTAGGCATAGTCGGCAAGCCGAACGTGGGTAAGAGCACGTTCTTCGCGGCTGCCACACTGTCACCCGTGGAAACTGCGGACTACCCTTTCACTACAGTCGATCCGAACCAAGGTGTCGCCCACGTCCGAACGGAATGCCCCTGTAAAGCGTTCGGTGTGGAGTGCCAGCCTCGGAACTCCTCGTGCATCGACGGCAACAGGTTCGTGCCAGTGGAGCTGATCGACGTCGCGGGACTAGTTCCTGGCGCCCACGAAGGGAGAGGGCTCGGCAACAAGTTTCTGGACGACCTCAGGCAAGCATCCGTGCTGATACATGTCGTGGATGTTTCGGGATCCACGGACGAGGAAGGTCGTCCGTGCGATCCGGGTACTAGAGAACCTGCCGAGGACGTGAGGTTCCTGGAGCGCGAGCTGGACGAGTGGATAGCGGGCATACTGCGCAGGGACTGGGACCGGACTGCCAAGCGCGCAAGCCTGGAGAAAATCCCGGCGGCGGAAGTTCTCAGGGAACGGCTGGCGGGCATCGGGGTGTCGGCATCGGACGTCGAGAGTGCCATGGAAAGGGCGGAGGTACCGAGCGACCTCACGAAATGGTCGGACGAGGACATCCGACGGTTCGCCCGGGAAGTGCGGCGTGTCAACAAGCCGATGGTCATCGCCGCCAATAAGATCGACGTCGAGTGCGCCGAAGAGAACCTGAAGAGATTGGAAGAGGAAGTCGAGTACCCGGTGGTTCCCACGTGTGCCGAGGCGGAGCTCGCGCTCAGGCGTGCGGCCGACCAGGGGTTGATCCGCTACCTACCGGGGGATTCAGATTTCGAGATACTGCAGGAAGAAAAGCTGAGCGACGAGCAGCTCCAGGCGCTCGAATTCATCAGGGAGAAGGTTTTGAAACGCTGGGGTTCCACCGGAGTGCAGGAGGCCCTGAATCGGGCGGTATTCGATGTGGCTAAGATGATCGTAGTGTACCCGGTAGAGAACGAGAACAAGTTGTCGGACTCCGAAGGCAGGGTACTGCCGGATGCACTGCTCCTCCCGGAAGGTACTATGGTACGCGAATTGGCCTATAACATCCACACCGAAATCGGGGAGAGTTTTAATAGAGCCATCTTAGTGAAACCCGACGGGAGCCGTGAGGTAGTTGGTGAAGATCACGAGTTGGAACATGGAGATGTTGTCAAGATTCAGACGTCCTGACCCCGCCCCTAAGGGGGTGAACATGCTTTGAGAATCCTCGCGCTAATATTGCTGCTATCGCTCCCCCTCACCCCCGCACTCGCGGAACCCACACCCTCCGCGGGGTACTCTAGCCCTTCAGAGCAACCCGCTCAGGAGGAAGTGAAGACCGAGGAGCAAATGGTCGAAACCAGCAACGTACCTCCCAGCGAAGCTGTACGCCCATCAACCCCTGAACGGGAAAAGGAAGTCACAACCACGACCTCAGCGGCTGGTAGTTCCGAGACCCCCGAGATAACAAAGTCGGAGAAGACGAATGAGAAGAAGGAGAACCGCGTGGTCAACCTCCGCGAACCGAACCCCGTGGAGAAAAAGAATAATGCGAACGTTACGATGCTTATGGGCATCCTGGCCGCGTCGGCGTTAGGCGCGTATAGTATCGCGAAGAGAAAGAGGAGAGAAGCGCTCGTCAAGGTTCCCGCAGCATGATCCTGTCGGCCTCCTTAATGGCAGCTTCCGCCGCGCGCTCAACTGCCTCTTTAATCTCCTCGTCGGAAAGTTCGCTCAGCGGGTGTACCTCCACCTTAACGTCTACGTCCACGGACTTGCCGTCCACCGTCACCGTTACGTCAACGTCCTCCAAGTCACGCTTCGGAATCCTGCGATAGAGCTCCCGGAGAGCTGCTTCGTGGATGCGTTCGATGTCTTCGAGCTTCAGGCCGCTCCGGCCCCGCCACCTCCCTCGGCCTGCTGAAGAGCCTTCTGGAGCCTCTTCTGGAGGTTCTCGATCTGCTGCTGGAGGCGTTTTTCTTGCTTCTCTAGTGTTTTTACCCTTAGCTCCAGTGTTTCTTTTCTGTCCTCGAGCTCTTCCTTCACCTCATCACGGTCAGCTTCTATCAGCAAGCCACCAACAGTTTTGTATACCTTGGTATCTTCCTCGATTTCGTCGAGTTCCTTCAGGGCCCTTTCGATCTCCCTAAGCTGCAGCTCCAGCTGCTGCTTTTGCGCGACGATGGAGCTCAACTGCTGCTGAAGCTGCTGGAGCTGAGCCACCTGCTGCTCCACATTCTGCGCCATCTACACGTCCCCCAGAACCGTCGTGATGACCCGCTCTGAGAGCGCGAGGAGACGGAACACTCCGGAGGCTGATGCTCGGAGTGCCGACACGTCTTCCGCCCGGATCTCTATTTGTATGTTGTTACCGCGGCGGTCGATATCCACCCGGGATCGCCGTGCCGGCATGAGTTTAACGTCCGGTAACACCGATTCGTAGACCACTCTGGCGACTCGTTCCGATTTGAGCTCGGCCTCACATCGAAGCGCGTGCACGGTCCCACCCTCGTGTTATAACTTCATCCTCTCGTCCTTGGTGCGGAAATCCCGGTAGAACAGGGACGGTCCGACCTTCTCGGTGCGACGGTAGAAGGTAAGGGTCCCTAAGTGACGAGGATGGCCTTCGACCACCAACAGCACGTCGGCTAGGGCCTCCTCAAGTACATCCTCCAAGGAGCCCGCTCGGGGAACGAATTCTACTCCGAGGACTTCGGACAGCGACTCCGCGACCTTCATGTGACCGGAAACTGGGCGTTTCGACGTCGTGATCACCAGATCACCTGAAAGATCAACCCTATTCCCGAAGAGCTCACGCTGTAGCTTGACACCACCTAGCCAGAATGATAATCGTAACCTGGGTGGGATCTCTCCGAGATCTATTACATGGAGTCGGGCGGGGTTGCCTTTGGCTTCCGTCACGTAGAACAGGACTTCAGCACCAGATTCTAGTGCTTCCAGTACGGTGTCCCGGAGGTTCTTCGTACCCCTCAGAACGTAAGTAGCATCGGGTAGTGCGCACTCCAGGTCACGACATAGCGAGCGCGTGCGACGAGCGGGACGCTGTGAGGTGGTGATGGCCGCCGGTCTCAACGAGCTTTATACCTCCTGGGCACGGGGTGCCGGGGCTTCATCACCAGTCTGAAACCACAGTGGGTGCAGCGAATGGGGTCTTCGTTGATGTCCAACCTGACTTTCTTACCACACCTCATGCAGATGTATTCGTACTTCTCTTCCTCGTACATGGTCACTTCTCCTCCAACGCCTTCCGAATAGCGCGCCTGACGATCCTCTGAGCTTCAGTCTCGGGATAGTAGGCTCCTCCTGTGAACTCCGCACCGCACTTAGTGCATCTCCAAATACCGGTACCGACTCTCTTCACGGCCCGCTTGTGACACACGGGACACTCGTGTTTTTGTCGCTGGACCGATTCGATCTCCGCGACACGACGTCGGATCCGCATTCCGTACCTGGGTCCGAAGCGTCCCGCTGGACCGACCTTCTTCGTACGACCCACCGTCCTGCACCCCCCGCGCGCAGGCCCTTTGACCCCTATAAGGTTTGGGGAGTGGGTTACAGTTGAGCCTTGACGGTGCGTCGGACTTCTTCCGCCTTCTTCGTGGCTAGGTCGATAGCGTCCTCCAGTAGATGCTCGGGAAAATCCCCAAGCTCTCCCTTCTGAACCGCGCAGACTTCTCCACTTTCGGTGACGGTTACTGTCAGCCTGGTGTCCATGATGACCTCCTCCTCAAGACAGGGGTCGACGAGCAGGTACTCACCGACTTTAGCGATAGTAACGGAGATGGGAAAGTCGTTGATAGCGAGCGGTTCGGTATCTTCCTCCATAACTTCAACCTCATCGTCCACGACTTCGGCTTTTGGCACCTCGGTGATGGAGAGTGCGGAAACCGAGCCGATCATGGAGGCGTCGAACAAGTTCCCGTCGTGGTCCAGTACGTGGATGTCTACGAAGGTGACCCAGCAGTGCTCACCTTCCTCTATGCAGAGCTCCTCAAGATCTATCATCTCGGACTCGCGGATCCCCCTGTCTACGACACGAGAGAGCTCGATCGCGTTTTCATCCGGAGGACCAGGTTCGAAGGATGGGTCGGCGAGCGGAACGAGTTCCGCGTTGACCGCCAGGGCTCCTTCGTTAGGTGAATCGGGGTAAGGGCGACCCACCTCCAGCTTCACACCGACGACCAGCTGGGTGTTCCCGAGACGGACCAAGGCCGACCCGTTCGCTTTGGAGATGACCCCGGCACGTACCTCGATGGGACGAAACTCTTCGAAATCACGCCCGTCGATCCTCTCTCCGGCCCTGATAGCGGCGAGTACCTCATGACGTTTAATACGGGCTAGCAGGTCCAGGTCCACGTCAGTCTCCCCCGTATTTCTCCTTTAACGCCCTGCGCTGCTCTTTGTACACTATCTTGCACCCTTTCTTGGCCAGCTTCACCGCCTGTTTGAACTCCCCAGGCGTCATATCACCGTCCATTTGGAGCAGCGTGATCTTACCCTCTTTCGGCATCATGGCGAGCGGGACGTCAGCTTCCCCGTAACCGTCTTCGTAGTACATGGGATCCAGCACCACTTTCCCTTCGACCTTCCCCGCCGCACACGCCGCCACCAGATCGCGCATCTCGATCCCCGCGTCCGCTAGGGCAACTGAGGCCGCACTGATACCGGCACACCGTGTCCCCGCGTCTGCTTGAAGGACCTCGACGAAGATGTCGATGGCCGTTCGCGGGTAGTATTCGGTGAAGATGGCCGGCTCCAGGGCCTCTTTAGACAGCTTGGAGATCTCGATAGATCGTCTGTCCGGACCCGGCCGCTTCCTTTCGTCCACAGAAAACGGGGCCATGTTGTACCGGAACCTGACGACGGCACGGTCCGGTTTCTGCTTATGCCTGGGATGGAGCTCGCGGGGCCCGTATACCGCGGCTACTATCTTGTTGGCCCCTAACTCCAGGTAAGCCGAGCCATCAGCCCGCTTCAGTACTCCGGCTTGAATCTTCAGCGGACGCATCTCATCGGGCTTGCGACCGTCCAGCCTCAGACCGTCCTCCGAGATCAACCGCTCTGGCCTCTCCTCCATTTTGCCGATCACCACCGTGAGAGTCGTTTTAGATTCGCTTTCAACCAGTCGGTAAGACCACGGAGATGCGATCGACGCTCGATCTCGCGGATAGCTCGTACGGCGAGGAGCTCTCGTTCTTTCTTCGGTTCCTCCCGAGCACGCACGTATATCCGTCCATTGGCGCCCACGACGATGTCACAGCCGAGAACGCGCTTGAGCATCTTGATCATGGAACCTTTACGTCCGATCACCCTGGGGACCTTCACGGGGTCTATCTCTACGACCTGACCACCCTGAAGTCGGCCGAGCCTCGTCGGAGCATCGTCTTCGAGCAGAGACAGTTCCACGCGTTGTACCGGATCCACCTCTCGAACGACCGCCGTTATAACATCTCCCGGCCGGTAGTACCTGGAAAGGTCGGTTTCAATGAGATCGACTTCTTCCTCAAGAGCGTTCGACACGTGAAGTATCGCCGGAAGAGGCGCACGAACGTCGATGAGCCAGCTTGAGAACTTCACCTCCTCCACGATCCCAACGACGAAATCGCCCGGAGAGGGCCTGTAGGGGCCGGCCAGCGGTATCACTCTGATCCTACGGCCGTCGATGTCGACGAGTCCGGTGACTTTAGAGTATACCTCGTCCCCACTGGTGTACGTCCCCTCGCTCGCGATCACCTGCCCTCTAGCCAACAACTCACCGGGAGTGACGACCTGACGGTCCTCGACGTACAGCTCGAACTCGGGCACGCTTACATCACCTCGGCACGTAATCCGGGAACCTTTGCACGACCTCGACTACGAGCTCGAGGGCGTGTTTCGCATCCTCGAGATCCAGCACCTCCGCCGGCGAGTGTAGGTACCTGGTCGGTATCCCCACTACACCTGTCGGAACGCCACCTCTGGTTAGGTGAATGGCCGTCGCGTCGGTGGTGCCTCCCTCACCTACCTCGAGCTGATACGGGATGTCCAGCTCCTCCGCGGTGTCTATCAGTAGCTTTCTCACCTTGGGGTGAGTGATCAGACCCCGACCACTCGCGTCGACTACCGTGATCGCCGGCCCCTTCCCGAGCTTCAGCTCCGCCTCCTTCACTCCCGGCACGTCACCGGCTACGGCAGTGTCTAGAACTACAGCACCGTCCGGGTAGACCTCGAAGGCGGACGTTTTGGCCCCCTTCAGACCCACCTCCTCCTGGACTGTTCCCACCAGGTAAAACGTGGGGTGGTCTCCGTCGAGGTCGGCGAGACGCTCGGCCAGCGCGAGAAGAACGGCGACACCGATCTTGTCGTCGAGACCTCGGCCGTTGACCCTCGATCCTACCAGTTCTACGAACTCTCCGGCTAGGACCCCGACATCCCCTACGCTCACGAGTTCCTCAGCCTCCTCCCTGTCTGAGGCGCCGATATCTATGAACAAGTCCTTGTGCTTGGGCACTTTCCGCCGATCCTTCGGCTCCTGGATGTGCGGAGGCTTGGTCCCGACGACCCCCGGCACCTTTTCGCCTTCGGAGTTCACGATGATCACGCGTGAGCCCGGTAAGATCCTGTCATCGATACCGCCGAGCTTCGCGAACCGTATGAACCCGTTCTTGTCGATGGACTTGACGATGAAACCCACCTCGTCCATGTGGGCGGCTACCATCACCTCGTACTCGGAGCCTTCGATAGTACCGATCACGTTCCCTAAGGTATCTACGTGGACATCATCACAGTACTTCTCCAGTGTGGCCTCCACGTACTCGCGGACCTCGTCCTCCCAGCCCGGTGGAGCCACACGGCCGACCAGCTCGCGTAGGTGTTCCGTGAGGGTTTCGACGGTTCCCATTCAGGGACCCTCCACACTCTCCCTCTCCAGTATTTTGCTCTCGAAATCTCCTTTCGTGATCTCGTTAAGCTTCTCGAAGAACTCGTCCTGCAGTCCCGCCGGTAAGCGGACTACGGCCACCCAGGCGCCGTCGTACTGCCACTCCTCCCGCTCGATATCGCCGAATTCGCGCACGACGCCCATAGCCTGTCCGGTGTACTTCGCGGGGATACGGATGGCCACTTTCACTTCCTCAAACTTCATCGGTAGGACCGGACGCAACTGCTTGATGACGTCCTTTACCTGCTCCTCGGCACTTTTCATAGGGTCGATGTGAACACCGGCCTCCTCCATGGCCCGCTCGATCCGCTCAGGAGGATGCGGGGCCCCCGTTCTGGGATCCACCGCACGGCGGGCGATTATGTGGATGATTTTCCGTTTGACCTCTTCCTGCATCCTTCTTCGTTGTTCCGCGGTTAGCTGTATTTCCCCCTCCTTGATCACGATTTCCGCGACCTTAATGGGATCGGAAGTGCCGAAAAGTTCCTCCATCGCTTGCTCTGAGGCTCTCTCACCCTTCCTAGCGTCACGAAAGACTTGTTCCACGGCCAGTATCTCCTCAACGTCCACGTCTTCACCTTCCCGGAATTTACGGGCCCCTTCGGGGTCTACGAGTACCTCGAAGCGCTCGCCTCCCTTCTCCAGACGCGCTACCACGGCGTCTTCTAGACTGACTCGGGCCATCGTCATTCACCCTCGTCTTCCTCCGAACCGACTACACGTTCAAACATCTCCTCGATCTTCTTCCGCTCCAACTTCCGGAACCCTTGTTTATCGACGACGGCGATCTCGAGGTTGTCAGCGGTAGTCTCTTCCCGTGAGGCTTCGTACAGCGCCCGCACCGCGAGCTCGATGGCCTCTTGAAGGGTCATGTCCTCCCGGTATTCCTCTTCGAACACGTCCAACGCTTCCTGTCGACCCTCACCGATCGCCGTGGCTTTGTGTTCGGTCAGAGCACCGCTGGGATCGGTCTCGAACAGGCGACATCCCTTCGTGTCCACCCCGGCGATCAAAAGCGCGGTTCCGAAGGGTCGAACTCCTCCATGCTGCGTGTACACCTGCTTGAGGTCGCAGATAGCCTTCACGAGCACGTCCACATCGATCGGCTCACCGTAAGTGTACCGATACGTCTGTGCCTCGATCCTGGCGCGCTCGACTAACACACGAGCGTCCGCGACGAGCCCCGCCGTAGCCGCTCCAATGTGAGTGTCGATCTGGTAGACTTTCTCTATGGACTCGGGCTCGATCAGCTTGGAGGTGACGCGCTTATCGACCCCGAGGACGACACCCTCTTCCACTTTAATCCCCAGAGCCGTAGTGCCACGCTTGACGGCCTCGCGCGCGTACTCGACCTGGAACAGTCGACCGTCCGGGCTGAAGACGGTGATGGCCCGGTCATACGCCGTCTGAGCGGGTTGCACGGCCACTACCCCCGATTCTCCTCAGGCAGTGGACATTCGAAGCTAGCGAACGCCACTATACGACCATCCTCCACGACGTCGACTTCACCGTTCTCGTACAACACGAACTCGCGGTTCCCCACCCGCTCACGGTCCCATTTCGGGATTCGAGAGAGGTACCGTTCCGCCCCTTTAATCGTTCCGGAGGTACCGAGAACCTCGATGAAAACACGCCCGAGCTTCGGATCCCGACGGTATAAGGATAATGCCGCACGTGCCTCCTCCTCTTGACCCCGTCGCACCCTCAAGATACCCGCGTTGAGATCACGGTAACTACGTACGAGCCATGGTCCGATCCGGCCGGTTCCCGTGGGCCCCAGCACCGAAAGTAGAGCCCGAACGACGAGGTCCTTCATCCCCCCGAAGTCCAGCGCTTCGACGCGCTCCGACCATACCTTGAACGTTACATAACGCCATCTGGGGCGGAGTGCGGAGGACAGACGCACACGCATGTGTTTCACCCCAGTGAGACGACGCCTGGCACTGTGAAAACGTGCTTACACGCCGCGTTCCACCGGAGGATTTCCCTGGGAGCCTCGACACACATCTCCTTCACCTCGCTATCTTCAAACCCCATAAGTTTCAGGAGATCCTCCACCTGCTTCGGTCTGATCAATTCCAGTGGATCACGTGCGCCCAGCGCCACGGTCGTCGGAAACCGTTTCCTACGGCGCAAGCGTAAGAGATCGCGAATTCGAGAGACCTGCCACGCGAGTCGCTCGCCCTCCCGTCGGAACAGTCTCGATAGGTCGATCTCCACGTAAGTCCACTTCTCCCGTGCCAGCTCGATCTCGTACTTACCCAAACCAGCGTGGGGATTACCGCGCTCTGGATGTGATAGCAGATCCACCCTAGTATCGGAGACAGCAGCTCGATTGATTTTAGGGTCGCCGCCGCCGACGGCGAGTAAGTACACGAGGGGTCGTGTTCGGCGGATCGCTCTACGGAGAGCCCCCGCAGACTCCGCCTCCAATTTGCAGCCGGGTAGGACGAGCACGCTCTCAACGTGTTCACGGATATCCCGGATCTCCTCGATGAGCCACCTCAGATCGTCAATATTCAGACGCTCTGCTTCCAGCTCCAGACAGAGGACGGCGATCTCGTAGTCCAAACGCTCGGCGGCCAGAGCCATCCTCAGGGGGTCTACCTCGTCGACGTGAACTCGAAGGGCGAAGTTCTCGGAAACCCTCAATCGTTGGAGAAGATACCGAGCCGCTCTAGCGTCTTTATGCCCCCCTCGCGGCTCGCAGGGTAGCTCTCCAGGTTGACTTTCACCCTGATCACATCGTCTGCGTCCGATATCCGCAGCTCCCCCTTGTAGGCGCTCTGCTTGTCGAAGCGCAGGTAGAGGTTGCCCTTGTCGTCTACTCGCCGCTCGATGTCACTCCACACGCGCCTCCGCTCCTCCTCCGGTATGTTCTCACGCCAGTGTTCCAGAACTCGCTCGATGTACTTCGGTCTGTCGATCTTGACTTGAAAGATGGTGATCGGGTTCCCGTGGTGTCCCTCCGCGTAGAACGTCTCGGGCTCGACGTCTCCCTCCTCGAGGACACCACCTAATACGTTCGCCAACGCCTCGAGAACTTTCTTCTCGTCCTCAGTAGCGTGGGCGATCACGCGGGCCGAGATACTGTTGACGGGGAGAGTCAAGGTACGACCCCGATGAGGGCGCGGCGAAGGGGATCACTTACCGCGCCTCCTGTGGGCCCGAAGGCTCGGTCTGACTTTCTCGGCACCCTTACCGCGCTTCCGCAGTCCTCGAGCCTTCTTGCCCGCCCCGGTCTTACCACGGAACACGCGTCCTTTCTGGGACTTCTGACAGATCCAGTTAATGCGGTGGTCGCTCTTGATCTGCGGGTGATACGGGTCTACCATTATCACCTCATAGTACTTGTACTGACCGTCCTCACCGACCCAGTAGGAATTGAGCACCTCCAGGTTCGGGTACTTACGCTGGGCGCGCTCCTCGGCTATCCACTGCTTGCTCTTGCCCGGTGAGAACTTGTTCTTACCCATACGCTTGGGACGACGACCCTTCTTCGGTCTCGACTTGCGACGACCTCCCTTGGGTACGCGTACGCGGACGACCACGTAGCCGGGCTTGGCTCGGTACCCGAGTCGACGTGCTCGCTCGATTCTCGTCGGACGCTTAATACGCTGGACCGACGGTCCCTTACGCCACTTCGGGAGACGCTCCTTCAACAGCTCTCCGACGTAAGAGTCCTTGGGTCGCTTCCACGCCTCCCGCTGGTACTTGTACATCGACACGGCATCCACCCCTTCGCGGCCGGCCCACACCGACTTAAGAGTTTACCGTGAAGGATCATCCACGGGTTGACGCCTATGGGGACGAGCCTTCCTCGATCTCCTCGAGGGTCTCGGCCACCAGCTGTCTGACGGCGTCTCGCCCCTCTCGAACCCTGGTGAGGAAGATCTCGGAGGGCCCGACGCGTCTTAGGACCTCTTCGACTAGCTCGTCGGTAGGCTCCACGTCGAGCTCCCTAAGCCGAGCCCTGACCACGTTACGGGCTGCCTTGATCACTTCGGTGGCGAACTCGGCGTCGGACCGATCTGCAAGGTGCACGATGAGGGCTTCCGGTGTGTTCGGAGGTACCGGAGATCCGCGACCGTGATGTGCGGCCACCGCGTGGATGAGTTCCACCGGCGCACCTCGAGCGTACAGCTCCGCCGCGATCAGTGTGAGGTGGTCCAATCGACGTCCGAAGTCGGAGATCTTGTACCGCTCCTCGCGCCGCTCGTAGGACGTCGCCTTACCCAAGTCGTGGAGTATCGCGGCCGCGATCACGAGGTCACGGTCCACCTCCAACCCGTAGATTTCCTCGAATACCTCGGCCATCGCGAGGGCGAGTTTGGTTGTTGCCACTGTGTGTTCGAGCAATCCCCCTGGGTAAGAATGATGTTGTCTGCGGCTAGCCGGAGCCTCCTCGACGGGCTCGGGATCGGGTACTTCTTCGTGGGCGAACCCCTCTTCCAAAACCTTCATAACGAGTTCTCGCAGGCCCTCGTCTTCGATACTTTCGACGAGCTCCTTCAGCTTCAGTTTCAACTCCTCGGTCCTCAAGCTCGTCTCCCCTCGGGGGCTCGAAAATGGTCGAGGGGACTTCCTTTCTGCTGGGAGCGTAGGTTGCCCGATCGGGTACGGATCTTCGACACGACGCTAAGAGACGGTGAGCAGACACCGGGCGTCAGCCTCACGGTGGAGGAAAAGGTCGAGATCGCGAGGAAGTTGGACGAGTTCGGCGTGGATACCATCGAAGCGGGCTTCCCCGTAGCCAGTGAGGGTGAGTTCGAGGCAGTGAGGGCGATAGCAGGCGAGGAACTGGACGCGGAGATATGCGGGTTGGCCAGGTGCGTGAAGGGGGACATAGACGCGGCGATCGACGCCGACGTGGACTGCGTGCACGTGTTCATAGCCACGTCGGACATCCACCTCAGATACAAGTTGGAGATGTCCCGGGAAGAGGCATTGGAGCGTGCCATAGAGGGCGTGGAGTATGCCAGTGACCACGGAGTCACCGTGGAGTTCTCCGCGGAGGACGCCACACGGACGGACCGGGACTACCTACTCGAGGTCTATAAAGCTACCGTGGAAGCCGGCGCGGATCGTGTCAACGTCCCGGATACTGTGGGAGTTATGACCCCTCCCGAGATGTATCGACTGACGGCGGAAGTTGTCGACGCCGTAGACGTGCCGGTCAGCGTGCACTGCCACAACGACTTCGGCATGGCCGTGGCCAACTCATTGGCCGCCGTCGAAGCCGGGGCTGAACAGGTTCATGTGACCGTGAACGGGATCGGCGAGCGTGCCGGTAACGCCTCGCTGGAACAGGTCGTAATGGCCCTCAAAGCGCTGTACGATATCGAGTTGGACGTGAGGACCGAGATGCTCGTCGAGCTCTCACGGCTCGTGGAGCGACTGACGGGCGTCGTAGTACCGCCGAACACCCCGATAGTCGGCGAGAACGCCTTCGCCCACGAGTCGGGGATTCACTCCCACGGCGTGATCAAGAAGGCGGAGACGTACGAACCTATACGGCCCGAGGACGTCGGTCATAGACGGCGTATAGTACTAGGTAAGCACGCCGGTCGGCACGCGATCAAGAAGAAGCTCGAGGAGATGGGGATCGAGGTCACGGAGGAACAACTCGACGAGATCGTTCGGCGCGTCAAGGAGCTCGGGGATAAGGGCAAGCGCGTCACCGAAGACGATCTTGAAGCCATAGCCCGAGACGTCGTCGGCGAGGTACCCGAGTCCGAAGCTGCGGTCAAGCTGGAAGAGATCGCCGTGATGACCGGGAACAAATTCACGCCGACGGCGTCGGTCCGTGTGTACCTGGACGGTGAAGAGCACGAAGCGGCATCGACCGGTGTGGGCTCCGTTGACGCGGCGATACGGGCACTGCGCGAAGCGATCGAGGAGCTCGGTATGGACGTGGAGCTGAAGGAGTACCGCCTAGAGGCCATCACCGGGGGCACCGACGCCCTCGCCGAGGTCACGGTGAGGTTGGAGGACGAGGACGGGAACGTCACCACGGCCCGCGGTGCCGCCGAGGATATCGTGATGGCCAGCGTGAAGGCGTTCGTTCGGGGCGTGAATCGGCTGGCACGTCGACGTAGGGACTAACGCGTCGGGTCCTCCAACCCTAACTCTTCCGCCACTTCTCGAACGGCACGCACCGATCCTTCCGGGAGCTCGATACCCTCCCGAAGTGCGCGTTCTCGGCGTCGGAACTCCGGCTCTCCCGGAAGGAGAACATCATCTCCGGCGGATTTAACTTGCGATATCAACCTTTCAAGCCGCTCGTAGTATTCATGCTCATCGACCAAGGTCGACAGGTCGAGCGCCACGAACACATCACCCTTGTTGCACGGAACCGTGGGATCAGTAGTCCCCTGAACATCCTTCCCGGCGGCAGCCCCGACGACGGGACCCGCCAGCACCTCGAGTGCCAAGCACAGGGCGTACCCCTTGTGTCCCCCGAACGGTAGTAGTGCCCCTTCGAGGGCCTCCTCGGGATCCGTGGTGGGCTCTCCGTCGGGCCCTACGGCCCAGTCCTGAGGTATCTCCCTGTTCTCTCGCAACGCCTGAAGGATCTTCCCCCTCGCGACCACGCTCGTGGCCATATCGACGACGATAGGTGGACCGTCCCTACGAGGGAACGCGATGGATACCGGATTGGTTCCTAGCACAGGTTGGGAGCCACCGTAAGGGGCGACCGCGGGTTCCGTCCCGCAGGTCGTGAATCCGATGAACCCCCGTTCGGCGACCAGCGTCGTGTAGTACCCGGCGATCCCGTAGTGAGACGCGTTACGAACAGCCACCATACCTAATCCGTGCTTCCGGGCGAGTTCGACGGCCTCCAGTGTTGCCCGATACCCGACGACGTGTCCCAGCGAATGATCGGCGTCGTAGAGTACGACCGAGGACTTCCTGGAGATTTCCTCTATCCTCATCTCGGGACGGATTGCGCCCCTCTTGATCCCTTCGATATAACCAGGCAACCTCAGGACGCCGTGGGAGTGGAATCCGCGAAGGTCTCCCTCCACGATGACTTCGGCGGCGGTCCGAGCGTCTTTACGCGGCACGCCGACGGCGTGGAGAGCTTCACTGACGAAGTCCGTCAAATCCTCAGGCCGTATTTTCAACGATCATCCCTCCCGCAGCGCTCGAACGAACCGCACCTTGATCTCCTCCGGATCCAAATCTATTAAGGGAACGTCAGCGTTTCCAGGCTCGACCTCTAGCCTTACCATACGAGGACCTTCCGTCGCGAGCGCATCTTCTAAGGCTACTTCAGCGGACTCGGGTTCGGAGGCCTCGAAGTACGTCAACCCATGGGCCTCAGCCACCTTCTCCCAATCGATGCGATCGGACGGCGTAGGCTGATCGCCTGTAGTGGCGTACGTGGAGTTGTCGATGAGCACGAGGGTATAGTTACGCGGTCTCTCTTGAGCGATCGTAGGGAGAACCCCCATGTTCATCATAAGACCGCCGTCTCCTTCGATCGCCAGTACCTCCCGATCGGTACAGAGCGCCAGTCCGAGACCGACCGAGCAGGACTGACCCATCGCCCCCAACATGTAGAAGTTGAGGCGCCGGTCGTTAACACGGTAGAGCTCCCGGGCCGGGAAACCCAGGTGGACCGTCACTACGGCATCGTACCGCTCGGCCACGTCGGCAACTACTCTCAGAGCTTCAATTCGCTTCATGCCCATCGACCCCGCGTCGCCCGGTCCCGAATACACTAAAGCCGTTCCCCCCGGATCGGCCGGAGGGCGCCCGGTGAAGGCGTTCGAGAAGTCCGTGAAGATTCCCAAGGTGGACGGCGCGACGGTCATGCTGGACAAGGGATTGACACCCGAGTTCGTGGAATCGTTCCTGAAAGTCGCCGGAGAGTACGTGACGGCCGTCAAGCTGGGATGGGGCACGGCCCGGCTCATCGACAAGGAGATCGTCGCGCGAAAGGTCGAGATGTACGTGGATGCGGGGCTGGACGTGTTCCCGGGAGGCACCCTGGCCGAGATAGCGATTGCTCAGGGTAACTTCGAGGGGTACTTGAACGAGCTCGATGAGCTGGGATTCAACGCGATCGAGATCTCAGACGGTATGATCCCAATGTCCATCGAGAAGAAGTGCGAGCTCATCGAGCGGGCGTGCGAGCAGGGTTTCACCGTCTACGCCGAGGAAGGTAAGAAGAGAGACGAGGAGTACTCCGTGCTTTCGCCATCCGACATCGTGGGGCGCATGAACAAGTGCGTGGAGGCCGGTGCCGAGTACGTGATCGTCGAGGCCAGAGAAAGCGGTAAGCACGGTCCGATGGGAGCGGAGAAGAGGGAGCGCGTGCGCGTACTCTCGGAGATCGTTAAGGGAGTCGGGATTCAGCGCGTGATGTTCGAGGCTCCGGAGAAGGAGCAGCAGTTCGAGCTGATCGTCAAGTTCGGTCCTGAGGTCAACATCGCGAACGTCCCGCCGGAGGAGGTGATACCGCTAGCCACACTGCGGGCGGGTCTCAGAGCGGAGACCATGGGCCGGGTCGCGCTGGACGGGGAATGACGCTTGAACGTCGATGACGCCATCGTCGAGGCGCTAGAGGAGGCTGGAATCACCTTCGCCTGCTGGCTACCCTGTTCCCTCTTGGACGGGATCATCAGGCGATTGGAAGAACACCCAGAGATCCGAACGGTCAGGGTGTCCAGGGAGGAAGAAGGCGTAGGGATCTGCGCGGGAGCTGCCCTCGCGGGCGAGAAACCCGCACTGATAATGCAGAACTCGGGTCTCGGTAACTCCGTCAACGCTCTCTGCTCACTCACCTTAACCTACCGACTCCCACTGCTGATGTTGATGAGTCACCGTGGCTACCTGTTCGAAGACATCCCGGCACAGGTGGGGATGGGGAAAGCGGCGCCTAAGATCTTGGAAAACCTCAATCTACACGCGTTCACGATCGAGCGGCCGGAAGAGCTGGACGTGATACCGGGTGCCTGGAAGCTCGCCGAGACTGCGGGCGAACCCGTCGGTGTATTCTTAAGTCCGAGACTGTGGCGTCAGACGGGCCGATAGAAGACGTGGAAGCAGTCCCAACTCTTCTCTACGATCACGTCATGCAGCTCTTCGAACGACGGCTCGTACAGTTCCACATCGAGTCCGCGCCACCGGACCACTTCGCCGACGAGCGGCCGGTACCCTCCCTCTCGGTCGTGGAGCGATGCATGTGGATATCCGAAAGCTGCGGCGATCTCGAGACCGTAGTCCAGAAGCGTTTCAATGAGGTCGAGAGTAGCATCGAGCCCCAGCAGATGTATGTGATGTTCGATGAACAACTTCGGTGGATCATCCGATTCCAGTAGCTCAACCATACCCCGAATTACCTCCAACTCAGCTCCTTCAACATCCATTCGTACATAAGTGGGCCTCTCGCCGAGTTTTTCAGACAACTCGTCGAGTGTTATCGACTCAACCTCTATGTAATCACCATCCTCGGCGTTAACGATACGATGCCAATTAGATCTATTTTCCAGAATCATGCGAATCCTACCACACTTATCAGATACTGCATACTCGAAAGCTTTAACCCTATCTTCCAAATTATTAAGAGCTATATTCTCCCTAAGTAATTCCAAGTTTTCCCTCACGGGTTCGATAGCATACACTCGAGATCGCTCAGAAGCTAACGCTGTAAGAATAGCGTAATAGCCAATATTTGCTCCAACATCAAAAGCTATTTCTTCATCATTAAGAAATTTACCAACAAGATATTTGGACGCTTTCGGTTCACGAATATTGCGAAGCCGAAGTTCTCGTGATACACCAGCATCATTTGTATGAACACGAAGATGAAAAGAAACATCTTCTACCTGTACGCGCACGATGTCACAATTAGATTTCAATTTGTCCATTATAGCGTCCACTGTTTCAGTGAGTAGCACACATCCCGCGTACAATAGTCTAGACCCAAGTCGACGCGGTCGATCCCCCATTCCAGGATAGAGACCGAGAGCAGTCTGGAAACGCTTTCGCAAGTGAAAGTTCCCCTAGAGAACTAGTTCTGAAAACACATAGTAATTCAAGTCATAGTCGTTATCTACTATAGCTACTACCAGTTCGAACTCCGTACCTTCAACTAGTTTTAACCATTCCAAAATATCCTGAGCCGTAAATTCATCCAATTCCTCCTGCAGTACTTTGACGGCTATCCTTTCGTCTTCACCGCGGAACGCCCGAAATTCAGTCCCGAATTTGCGGCCTGGTTTGGGCTTCCATCCACGTCGTCTGAGATCAGCGTATACTGCGTAGCGCACGGGGAATCTCGGATCCTCCTCCACGAACCTATCCATCAGCTCCTCCGGACTAATCCGTACGTTTCCACTACGGACTTCAAGCCTACCGATCTCACATAAGAATAGCGCTTCTTCAGGCCACAATTGCAGACCGCGACGTGACGGTTTCCCGTACATGGAGGAGTACAGTCTGTTCGCATCTCGGTCATTCCGAACGAGCACCTTCGATCCGACTAACTCGCCTTTCGCCGCCATTGTCTTCCACCCGCACGGTAACACCGTCAACTTCGATTTCGTCTCCAGGGGACACCAGCCACCAAGGCTTCCTGACGAGCTTACCGTTCACACGCACACGTCCCGACTCCACCAGCCGTTTGGCCTCACGCCGGCTTTCGGCGAGACCGACGTCCCTAAGGAACGCGTCCAACCTGCGTCCTACCGTCACTCGAGCTCTTCCTCCCGTAACCTCGGCTTCTTCACCTCGTAAATCGGCTTCCCGTCGATCGTCTCGGGTGCCAGCCAGTCGATCACCTTCTCGACGTCCTCGGGTCGCTCGGGGAAAACTTCCACCACTATGGGGCCCAGCGGGGATTCTCCTCCTTCGGCGAAGCTCACGCTCCCAGCGAACGCCGCCTGCTTGTTCAGGTGGAACAGGATCGATCCTTCAGCGGTGACTCCTTCCCGCAGTACCCTCCGGGCCGCGTCTAGAATCTCTTGCTCCCTGAGCAGCTCGTAGATGCGACCCAGACTCAGGCGTGCCTGCGGACCTTCACACACGAACTCCAGTCTCCTCAAGTCACCCATTTCCTCCTCGCGTTCCTCGAACATCTCCAGATCGAACAGATTCCCTACGGCTTTTCGGACTTTCTCCTCGTCTTCAGTCGGGTACACGTAGGTGGTCAAAACCACCCGGGAGATCATCCGGATCACCCCTCAGGATTGCCCTTATTACCATTCGGCACTTCTCCCGGAACTCCGGCAGACTAACGCGCTCGTTCACGATCATCACGTCGGCTCGGGAAATCACATCACCGATCCCGAACCCCAACTCTCGTTCGTCCCGCTCTTCGAACTCCCGCTTGGTGTCCGGATCGTCCTCACGACCCCTTATCCGTAGCCTCTCGAACCTAGTCTGAGGGGACGCATGGATAGCCACGACTATTACCGACCGCTCGCCGAACCTATCCCGGAAGTACTCGAGTTCCTCCGGGTTCCTGATCCCGTCGATTACCACCACTCCCGCCCGTCTCAGTTCGCGTTCGACGTCTTCCTCTACTAACCGAGCCACCGCGTCCATTCCTCGCTCCTCACGGAGTCGCTTCGCCATCTCTCCTACGTCCATCCCCCGACGCTCGGCTTCGCGACGGACCGCGTCACCCATCACCACGACGGGAATACCCTCCTCGCGGGCGACCTTGACGAACTCACCTTTACCAGCCCCCGGCATTCCGACCACGCAGATGAGCATCCGGTGCTCACCCCCTGAACGTTCTCCGAAACAGAACGATCCGTACAGATATTTTAAGACTCGGTCACACGGCCCAAGAAGCGGCGGAGCCGAGGAGACCTTATCCGCTCCAGCAGCTCGGCCGCGAGTCTCATGAGCTCTCGATGCACCGGGTAAGGATCCCCGGACTTGCAGCCGAAAGCCGCGGTGTACTCGGCGGGATCACGACGGTCGGGCCCTTCTCCGTACACTACTTCGGCGATCAACGCCAGGGCACGGACTAGACTCGGTCCGACGCCGCGCACTGTCAGGAACTCCTTGAAATCTGTCGGATTAACCTCGTACAGGCGCCGCAGAGCGTCTCGATCGAGACGCCTTGGCACCCATCCGTCGGGTACTTCGACACCGCCCTCTCTGCCCAGGTATTCGTCGAGCGGTCCTGAGATGCTGTTCCTGACCGCCCTCCACTCTCGCAACACGCGGTCCGGACCGTCCCCAACCAGATCGAGTACAGCCTCCCGACACTTATCGGCTCGATCCCCTTGAAGCGACAGGACTTTCCTCGTCTCATCCGCCACCACCGGATGTCCCTCCACGAACTCCGAGACTTCGCTGTCGAGCCAGTGGTAACGTCGCGCGGTCTTCCGATCGACGTCCATCCCCTGCTGGATCACCACCCACCGACCGTTTTCATCGAACACGATAACGTGGTGGTAGAGGTCGTGACCATCTTGGAGGCATACGGAATCCGACCGTGCCGTTAGACGGCTGGCCGTCACCAACTGTCGGGGATCCAAATTCATCCGATCTGCGAGCTCCCGCACGCGCTTCGGGGTCTCAAGGGCCAGTCGTCCCTTCCCACCCGCGACGGCGATCCCGTGTTCTTCGGGATCCAACGCCTCACGGAGTGCCGCCGTGACGACTGTAGTACTACCGGATGTGTTCCGCTCGTACCCTAGCAGACACGCCAGGGATTGGAACCATCTCGGATCCGCGAGCTTCTCCAGAGCCCCGTCGGTACCGTGCTCCTCCACCAGAAGTCGAAATAACGCCCTGGATAGTTTCACCATCTCGGGAAAATGACGGGGTGGAGGACACTTCACAAGACGGAGCTCCGCCGCGCGGGGCACCGCCGCCGGTTCCCCCAAACGTTATGAATTTCGTAACGGTTCCTGGCTTGGTGCCGGGGCCGGGATTTGAACCCGGGACCTCGGGGTATCCCAGGCCGGTCACCCCTCGGGGTCATCGGGCCCTATGAGCCCCGCGCTCTACCAGGCTAAGCTGCCCCGGCTACGCCCGCGGGGAACTCCCCTCTCGAATTAAAAAAGTTACGTGGGGTAGCCCCCTATGGAGCTGCTCCTAACGCTCGCCCCGGACGTTCGACCGGAGGAGACCGAGAGAATGGCGCGGAAGATACAGGACAAGCTCAAACTACCCGCGGAGCCCGATCCCCTGAAACCGGTTCGCAGGCTTAGGATCGAGGGTGTAGAAGACCCCGACGGAATCGTCAGTAAGCTGAGAGAAGAGTTCCCGGAGGTCTCTCGAGTCGTGATCGTGAAGCGCCGAGGTCGGTCTCACGATCTCGATAGGATCGCCGCGCAGGCTGCCAAGCTCGCGAGAGGTGAGATACTGCCGCACCATACCTTCGCCGTCGACGCCCGGAGGCTCGACAAGGATCTTCCCTACACGTCCCGCGATCTGGCCATCAAGGTCGGCGAAGCGGTGCGACGGGTTACGGGTGCGTCCGTAGACCTCGACAGTCCGGACCGGTACGTGGACGTCCACGTGTCTCGACACGGGCACCTAATCGGGATCACCCCAGCAACACTGAGGGAGCCACACCGGAGTTGGCTTCCATCCGGCGCCTTTAAGCACGTTCACGTATGCTGTGAGCGACCGGAGACGGAGTACGAGATCGCCGACTTAATCCGGATAACCGCGGCACTGGGACTGGGAAGCCTGATACTGGTAGAACCGAACCGGGACGCCGTTCGAGGGGCCGAGGAAAAGGTGGGGGCTTCTTCGCTTATCGACCTTCGAATCGAAGAGGATCTGAAAGAAGCCTTAGCAGAGTTCGACGTCGTAGTCGGCTTACATCCGACAGCGCCGAACGCTGAGAGTGAACTCCTACGAGCGGTGGAAGGAGCGAACCAGATCTGCCTCCTAACGGGATCGGAAACTAAGGGACTCAGTCGAGAGGCGAAGGAGCTCGCGGACGTGCTCGTACACCTCGGACCGACGACGGCCGAGCCTATGCGGACCGCCAACGCGGTAGCGTACGCTGTAGGTGTGCTGGCCGCCAGGACGGTTAGCCTAGGGTCAGCCACCGCTCCCACTCTTCATCGGTGACACCTCGTAGACCCGGTTGACACATCATCCCCGACCCATGGGAAAAGTCGCTTTACGGACCACCGAGTCGCCAGTCCAGGGAGTGTCCGGTTTGGTCCTAGAAAGGATCTTCGAGGAAGCTGAAGGCGAAGGACGTGGTGCGTTGATCGGGTACTTGACCTGTGGACACCCAGGACTCGAAGAGACCGTCTCACTGGCTCGGGCGCTTCGTGATGGAGGTGTGGATATCCTGGAACTCGGGGTTCCGTTCTCCGAGCCCATCGCCGACGGTCCGACGATACAGAAGGCGGTAGACGAGGCGTTACGAGCGGGCACTACACCGTGGGACTGCTTAGAGGTCGCAGAGGAGGTGTCCGAGTTCGTCCCCGTCGTGCTCCTATGTTACTACAATACGCTCCACGCCAACGGATTTGAGCGATATCTCTCGGCGGCGGCGGAGGCCGGTGTCTCCGGAATCATAGTGGCGGACATGCCGGTCGAGGAATCCGACGAGGTCCACTCCGTCGCTCGAGATCTCGAGATCGACGTGATCTACCTGGTAGCCCCTTCCACGACCGATGAGCGGCTGAAGAAGATAGGGGAAAGAGCCTCAGGGTTCGTGTACGTGATCTCCAGGTACGGCGTCACCGGAGCCCGACGGGATCTTTCCGAAGATACCCTGGAGCTCGTTCGTTGGGTGCGTGACCACGTCGACGTACCGGTAGCCGTGGGGTTCGGGATCTCGGAACGTTGGCACGTGGAGGAGGTAATAGCCGCGGGCGCTGACGGGGCGATCGTTGGATCGGCGTTCATCAAGGAGATACACCGGTCCGAGGACATAGCGGAAGCGGAAGAGCGGGTTAGAGAGCTCGCGAAGGAGTTGGTGGAGGGTGCCCGGGACGGGTACCGTCGAAGATCATCCTCTGAGTGACTTACCGGCGGCTTCTTTGAGCTTCGCAGCCAGCCGTTTAGCCGCCCGGCTCAGTGCTCTCTCTGCCTCCTCCTCGAGTACTTCATCCGCGATCTCCAAGGCTCGCTCGATAACCTTCTGTGCCTCCTCCGGATCCGACAATTCGGGCTTTCTGCGTCTCAGCTCGTCCTGCAACATCCGCTCTAGATGCACATAAGCGCGGTCGGATAGCGAAGGGACGAACCGTTCGTAGAACTCCGAACTTAGGGATTCTTTCACCGAGCTTCGATCGACCTCGAGCCTCTCCGCGAGGTATACCTCCTGCCAGAGCCTGAGGATTCTCTCGCGCGCCTTCTCCGAGGCGATGACGCGACGGGTCACGCTCACTCCTCCCCTAACTTGAGGTGCTTCTCGAGCTCCTCCAGAACTTTGCGAACGCCGCGTTCGGCTACGTACCCTAACCTCCAGTCGACGTCCTCTAGCGCCCGCTCCACAGTCTTACACACCGCCTCTACGACCCAGCGGTACTCGTCGACGTCGATCCCGGCGTCACGTAATCTCCTGTAGTACCGGCTGCGGAAGTTGACGGCGAAACGCTCCAGCTCCCTCTTCACCTCGTTGGAAAGTTCGACGGGGTCCAGTTCTTCCCTCACGCGATTCGAGAGGTCCGAAATTACCTCCTCAGTAGTGTGTTCAGCCGTCAACTGTCAACCCCCGTGAGTCGAGGGATGAACGTGAAGATAATGGAAAACCTCCGACAATGGACGGGGGGTCGGGAAGTCCGCCTACGGTCATCCCTTAGGGGTCCCACAAGGCTGAACTCATCATCCCTCCTTCCGCGCAAAGCTTTTACGACCTCGCATTTCCGTCACACGCATGGGTAGTCGGGCCCGCAGCTCAGTCCGGTTAGAGCGCGGGGCTCATAACCCCGTGGTCCCGGGTTCAAATCCCGGCGGGCCCACCCTGAAAACGTTATGTAATTTATAACCTTTCCCTCGGGAAGATCCCTCATGTAAGAACGAACGGAACGGGGTACAGGACGGCGACCGCGGACATCACCTTCCAGTCCAGCCCGTTACGGCGGCTGTAAAGGTACAGCAGTACCATCGCCGCGAGTGGCACGGTAACGGTAGCCAGTTCCCTCGAACCGAGACGCCAGCTCGTGAACAGGAGTCCCACGGCGACTGGAAACGTCGCCTGGAATACCATTGCACCCGTCACATTACCCAGGGCTAGGTCGTCGCGGCCTTTCAGGTACCAGATCACGCTGTTCAGCTTCTCAGGGAGTTCCGTGGCGATCGGTGCGAGAAGACACGACACAGTGAACGGGTCGGCCCCGAGCCTCTCCGCCAGTCGTTCCACCGCATCCGCGAACCCGTGCGCCCCGGCCACCAACAGAGCGACCGAACCGACGAGGAACACGGCGGCCAACAGACCCGCCAGTACTGGGTGTGCCATTTCGAGCTCGATGGAAGGCTGCTCAACCACGTCCCCGGTTCTCAGGAGCCGTCGCACGTAAACCAGATACAACAGGAACAGCACGGCTGCAACCGCGAAATGGGCGGGTTTGAAATCCGTGAGTGATACCGCAAGCACTAAGGAGTAAGCCACCAGAAAATGTCGAGCATCTAAGCTGAAGTGGGAGGTCTTTATCACGGGCCGCCGCCGACGGCCCATCAAGTACGCCGCGAGCACCGAAAGACCTCCTATCCCCATAGCGACCGTCGACAACATCAGGGGAGCGCCTAAAATGGCACCTACCGCCACTCCTTCTCGGTATCCCGCGATGATCGCTACGATAGGTACTAAGGTTTCGGGTAGGGCTGTGGCCACGGCGGCTATGAAACTCCCGGTGAATCCCGACGGCAACTTGAACCGGTAACTGATCCACTCGACGGTGTTCGTGAACAGCCAGGCACCCAGGAGCAAGGCCCCGAAGCTGGCCGCTATCTGCGCTATCAGCGTCAAGGGGGCCAGTCCCCGTGTCCGGAACGATCAAACTGAGCCGGTGTGGTCTTCGGGCTCCCACGTGCGAGCCCGTCCGGAGATCCTACTTCGAACGACTTCGCAGATACCGCGATTATCAAGTGAGGGAGCTCTATGAGTCAGGTGTACGGATAAAGGTGTTGGCCCGAGTGTTCGACCTCTCCGAAGGGGAGATCAAAGAAATCCTCCTCTCGCCGCCGCGGTGCGCGCGCTGCGGCAAACCGCTCCGCACGAACGTGCCACTATGCTCCGAGTGCGAACGGGTGCTGGAGGGAGATGATAGGAGCCGTACTGATGGGAGGTAAGGGCCGAAGGCTCGGCGGCGACAAACCTTGGCTGACGGTGAACGGTCGGCCGATCGTAGAATGGGCGACGGAAATGCTGCGTAGGATCGGTTGCGAGGAGGTCTACGCGGTTTCACCCCGTAGGGACGGACGCTGGGACGGGCCATGGTTGCGGGATAGTAAGGGATCAGGACCTATGGCGGGCGTGAGGGCGGTGTTCCGAGAGTTCCCGAACGAAATAGTGTGCGTGACGTCATGCGACGTCGTGTTCGACCCCAGAATATTTCGAGAAGTCGCCGAACCCCCTTGTCACACCCGCGGGACCCTGTTCCCGTTCCTGGTACGCGCGGAGGACGCACCGGAACACCGCACCGTTAGAGAGTTCTTGAAGAATATAGGATCCACGGAATTGGAGGTACCGGCGACGGACCTGGATGAGCTAGAGGACTTACCGCGATATCGAGCACTGCTTTCCCGAATCACCGGATGAACTTCCCTCTCCGCCTGCGTTGGTACTCTTCGATGCAACGCAGTATACGTTCTTTTTCCCGCTCCCGCTCGCGTTCTTCCCACCGCTTCCGAGTTCTTCTCACGGCCCTTCGGAGCTCGTCCGATTCCACGAGGGCCAGAGTACCTGCCCTCTTCACGGTCACGTCTTCACCCTCACGGAGTAGTGGCAGATCGAGGCGACGAAACTCCTCCAAAGCGTGTTCCGGTATCGACGCATCCTCCGGTACGATCACGGCCTCAGGACTCAGGTCGGAGAGCTCTCTAACGTTCGACTCACTCATGCCGCTGGGATCTTCGACGTAAAGCACGAACACCGGCGGAGTTTCTAACCCAGCGAGCGCCTCGTGCGACGCTTTCTCCACCTCGACTACCGGTATTCCTTTACCCGACCGAAGGATGGCGTTGAGCCTCTCGGCCCGTCTCAACTCCCGTTCTAGGCGTTCCCGACGTGACTTTTCGCGGATCAGTTCACGTCTTAAGCGCTCGATCTCACGCTCCTTAGCCTCGAGCTTACGACCTATCTTTTCCTCAACGAGCTCCTCCATCCTATCGCGCATCCGATCCAACTTCTCCTTGAGCTCTTCGTTCTCGCGCTTGAGACGCTCAACGAGACGTTCTAAGTGCTCAATCTCATGTTCGTACTTCTTGACCTTTTTCTCGTACGCGCGCAATTCTTTCTTCAACGAGGCGATACGCTCACGGTATCGATGGATCTTCTCGCGCTCTTCCCGCCGTTCACGCTCCACCTGGCGCTCTTCTTCCACTATCCGGAGGGCGTCCACAACCGGGAGTCCCTTGATCACGTAGCTGGCGGCCCGAAGTACGTCCCGGCGCTTGATCTCTTCCGAAGCTTTGCGCTCGACCTTACGCAGAGCCGGCTTCACGATCGCGTGGTATGCCTTTACCGCCGCAGCCAGCGCGTCACGTTGGTGGGTGTCCCTGGGTCTGATATTCTGGTCTCGCCGGGCGAGATGTCCCTTCACAAGTTCACGTTTCTCGTCCACCGAGAGCCGACGATCCGGCACGTAAAGCCGTGCTCCCAGGGATCGGGCCAGCCGTCGAACGGCCTGAGGGACAGGAGTGACGTCGGTGGCGACTACCGCAGGTCTACCCAGTGACTCGATCCGCTCGGTGAGCTCACTGAAGGACAGCTCACGGGAACTCTCGAGGTGTACGACCTCACCGTCCGCGTTGAGAACTGCCAAGGCCGTGGTCGTCCCGGGATCCACGCCGATGGTGAGAAGCTCACGGCGGTGGGAGGTGTCCCGGAACGTGATCCGGTCGCGAAGTACGGGCTCGACGTCGATCTTGATCTCCCGCGCGTCGACCTTGTTCACGACGGGTTTCACGCGATCGTACCGCTCGTACACGGTGAACTCGGCACTGGCGTACCCTCCCTCGGCCTTTCTGACCCGAAGGTCGTACTCCATCCCCTCCGCTTCGAGGAGCCGTTGGAGCTCTCTCGTGGCTCTCTTCACCGCGGCGTGCAGGTTCCTGGCGTAACGTGACTGACTGTACCCTCCCTGACCGGGCCTTCGCAAACGACCTATTCGGACCCTCGTCTCGTCCTCCAGCACGAACGCCTCCACACCAACCCCGAGTTCCGCCAGGCGCGCACACGTCAGCGCTTCCTCTTCGGGGTTCCGGGGATCGGGCGTCGGGAGGCCGTGTTCACGCGCCAAACGTTGGAGTGACCGTTGATCACCGGGCTTTCCCGTGACTTGAACTAACTTGAGCTCGGGATGCGACTTCACGAGTTCTAAGAACTCAGAAGCCCCGTCCAGGAGTTCGTAGACGTCATCCACGGCGACCACGTCCGGTTTCAGCGAGAGAATGAGATCGAAGAGCTCACGCTTGGAGAGACGTTTCTTGAGGACTTCCTCACCATCCTCCAGTATCGCGACGGCATATTCCGGGGGTTCGGACCGGACGATGTCGATCCCTACTACGATCACGTCCGAAACCACCCGGCCGGAGGCCTCTTAGGTTTATCAGACCGTAGAGCTCAGTAACTTGCGGGGGCCGTTCAGGTGAATCCGGCACCTTCCGAGCTGCGGTTCGGCGCCTACGCTATTGACTGCGTGATCACGGCCGTGATGTCATTGTTAATATGTCTGGCTTTAGCACGTCCGGTGACTCCGGTGAGATTCCTCAGCACTTGGTCACTGATTTCGTGGATATACTGGACGATGTTCGAAGGCACCTACGGAGAAAGCCCAGGCAAACGGGTTTTCGGACTCAAGGTCGTCAACGAAGAAGGAGAGGCCGTGAGTCTTCCGGAGGCGGCCATTCGAAACGTTTCGAAGGCCCTACCCGTAGTGTGCTACGTGGACGGTGCGTTGATCCTGCTGACCGAATCGCGACAACGGGCGTTCGACCTCCTGGCGGGGACGTTCGTCGTCACTTCAGGATGAGTTGCCTGGCGACGGAGTTCGCCATGTGATCGCCGCAGAGCTCTCGAACTACCTCTAAGCAGGCGTCGATTGCGAACGCTGGGCCCCTACTAGTCACCACGTTCCCGTCCCTCACCACCCCTTTAGGCACGGGCTCCGCGCCGTTCACCTTGAGCTCCGCCTCAAATCCGGGGTACGTGGTCGCCTTCCTTCCCCGTAGAACCCCAGCCTCCGCGAGGACTAATGCTCCGGAAGATAAGCCCACTACCATACCACCGTCGGATTCTACAGACCGGACAAGGTCCAAGCAGTGCCGATAACCGATCAGCGTCGTGGGCGCGGATCCGCCGAGCACGACCACACCCTCGTAATCGTCCCCCTCGACGTCCCACACCGTGGAGTCGACGCCCACTTCCATACCTCCCATCCCTTCAGCACGCTCCTCGACCCCCACCAAATCCCAATCGAGCCCGCCGCGTGAGAGTACACTCACGACCGCGCCGAGCTCGAGCTCCTCAAACCCGTCGTCCACCAGCACCGCGATCAAGGGGGAACCTCCCTTGCTCGTCGTCTCCCTGGGGTGTCCGAAGATCCCACCGAAGATCTCCTCCGCGATTTACGCGTGCTACCGGTATGACGATAGAGCGTTAGTACTCAGCACCGAGGCGGGATGTAAGCTCCTCGAGTACGCCGACCCTGAGAAGGAGTACGTGGATGAAACTCGAACGTACGAGAAATACCTAGAGGACCCGGATGCCGCCGGTATCCTGCTCGCGTTCGTGACGAACGATACGGAATTACAGATAGCGGTCACCCTGAAGGAGGTATCGGAACCCGACGACGCGAGGGCGGTATGTACCGAGGAGTTCGAGGATCGGCTCGAGGACTGCGGGTTCCTTACCGCACCGGTAACTGGTCGGCGGTGGAAGCACGACCCGAAGAGATGGGTTAAGGCGGTCGAGGACGTGCTGGGGGCGAGTCGATGACGTTCTGCCTCGAGGAGCGGGAGTACGAGATACTAATGGCGAGAAGGCCGTTCGACGACTGTGCGAGATACATCGAATCGAAGTTTGGAAACATCGTCAAGTTACAGCCTGGTGAGGAGATTCTGCCGGGACTTCGAGCGATAGGATACGGGAAAATCCCGGTGGCGTACGGGGATGAATGGATTGTACTACCGATAACGAAACCGTGCCACGGGAGCTTCGTCGTGAAGATAGAAGTTAGTGCAGAAGAACTCGAGTGGTTCCTGAAGAAGCATGTAAGCGGGCGTTAGCGGCGTCCACCACGACCTGTCTTCCGGGCCGCGATGTGACCGACCTTCCTACCCGGCGGGTCACCTCTGGCGATCGTCGTGGGCTTACCCGGGCTCTGGTGGTTACCTCCACCGAACGGGTGGTCGACGGCGTTCATCGCGACGCCACGTACCTTCGGCCACTTACCACCCTTGCTGCGCATGTGGTAGTACTTCTTACCCGCCTTCACGAACGGCTTCTCGCGCTTACCACCACCGGACATGACGCCGATCGTGGCCCGACACCGTGGGTCGAACGTACGTACCTTACCAGAGGGGAGCTGCACGTAGGTACGTCCGACATCGTGGGCGATGATGGTGGCGTAGCATCCGGGCGCCCGCGCGAACTTACCGCCGTCACCCGGCTGTCCCTCGATGTTGAATATTGGGACTCCTTCCGGGATCTCCGCGAGTGGAAGCGTGTTGCCGGGCTTGATCTCCGCGGACACACCGCACTCTATGATGTCGCCCACCTTGGTTCCCTCGGGCACTAGTATGAGTCGCTCCTCTCCGTCCTCGAACCTCACTCTAGCCACAGGAGCGTTGCGTGCCGGATCGTGGAGCAGCTCGACTACCTTACCGACGACCTTGCCCTTCTTTTCCTGTTCATCGTAAGGCCTGTGCTCTATACGACCACGGTAACGGTGAGATGGAGCGCGGTACGTAGGCCCGCCACGTCCCAACCGCTGCGGGCGGATACGCTTGCCCATCTCGGGAACCCCCTACAGGATCCCTAGATCGACCGCGACGTCCTCGGCGCGGTACTCCGGCTTTAACTTGACGTAAGCTTTCTTCTCCCCGGTCGGGGTTATTAGGGTATTTACCTTTTCCACCTCGACGTCGAACAGCTCCTCGACGGCCTTTTTAATGAGCGGTTTGTTAGCGTCCCGCCGCACGATGAACGTGAGCTTGTTCTCCGCCTCCATCAACCGCATCGCCTTCTCAGTGGCCACTGGGTACAGTAGGACGTCGTGTGGGTCTTCGATCTTAGGACCGTATCTCTTGGCCACGGTTTACTCCCCCAGACGCTCTTCCAGTACCTCCAGGGCTCCGGGTGTGAACACAGTCAGTCGCCCGGGATGCGCACCGGGAGCCAGGTGTTCGACGCCCAGGTGCATCGCCTCGACCACGTCGACACCTGGATGGTTTCTAGCACCTAACTTGATACCCTCGTCCTCGTCCACCACGATGAGCACGCTCTTCGGCTTTACGTACCGTCGACCGCGCCGCTTACCCTTACCTGCCCGGATGCGTCGATTGCTCTTGGCCCGCTCTACGTCGGCCCACAACCCGACGCTCTTGAAGAATTCCCGGACCTCCCGAGCCTTGTTCAGGCTTTTCAGCTCGTCCACGACCACCACCGGGAGGTGTGGAACATCGTCGATCACATGGCCGCGCTCCTTCACGAACTCGGGCTTGGCTGTCGCCGCCAGAGCGGATCTGAGCGCTGCACGTCGCTCCTTCCTGTTAACCCGCTGGGTCCAGTCCTTCTCGGGTGTCGGTGCGTGGGCCTTCTGTCCTCCGACCGCTTGGGCGACCCTGGCAGCCCTACCGGCCGCCGGGTGCCTCCGTCCCTTGACCCTCGGGACCATCGCCACGCCGTGACCGGCACCCCAGGACTCGGCGCTCGTCCTGAAACCTGCGCGCGGGTCGGTACCGTAGGGTTGGCGGCGGTTAGCCTGAGCTGCCAGCACCGCGCGCCGGATGAGGTCCTTACGGACCGGCTCCTCGAAGAAAGACGGTAGCTCGACCGTGTCGACCTCTTCACCCTCGAGGTTGAAAACGGGAGCCTCCACTATCTACTACCCCCTTAGGCACTCGCGGGACCTCCGAGCTGCTCCACGATCTCATCCTCGGAGGCCTTCGGCCGGACACCCTGCTGCGACGTCCGACTGATGTACAGGATCTCAGGCGCTCCCTCGGGCGCGTTCTTCGGTGGTCGTACGGCGGGTCTTACCCGGATCAACCGCTTCTTCGGTCCGGGAACCGTGCCGTGGATCATGATGTAATCACCGCGGACGACTCCATAGTTAACGAAACCTCCGCGTGGAGTGACTTCCTCACCGTCCTCTCCGATCTTGAGGATGCGCTTATTGTGCTCGGTGCGCTGGTGGTAACCCACCTGACCCGCCATCGGGACAGTCCACCTTACCCTAGAGGGTGTGATCGGACCTATCGATCCGATGTGTCGTCCCTTCTGCTTCCGCTGGGTCTTACGGTCCTGGATCGTGACACCCCAGCGCTTCACCACGCCCTGGAAGCCCTTACCCTTCGTGATCGCAGAGACGTCCACGATCTCGCCCTCGTCGAAGACGTCCTTGGCCCTGATCTCCTCGCTGAGGATCTCTACGGCGTACTCGAAGCGCTCCCGTACGTCCTTGCCGCCGATCCTGTACTCCATAACGTCGGGCTTCTTCTTCGGGACTCCAGCCTTCTTCGGCTGTGTGGCCACGATGACCCTGATCTCCTCCACAATACCCTCGTCGACGAGCTCCTCGATCTTGTCCAGGTCTCCAGCCTCGCCGTCCTTGGGTACCGTGAACACCCGGTCCATCTCCAGCTCCTCGGGAATCTCGGCCCATGCCTCGGTCACGCACCTGTAACCGTCCGGCGTGGGCGCGTAAGCACGGATAGCGGCGACGTACATCGGAGGAGCGTCGAGGATCGTTACGGGCACCGAGATTTCCTCACCTTCGGTCGGACTGTTGGGCCAGTCGTCGATCATGATGGCATGGGTCATTCCGGCTTTGTAACCCGCGAATCCTTGCACGCGCACTCTCTCCTCGTCCGGCCAACTTCGGATCCTAGGAACGGGCCGTGAGGCACGCTTCCTCGGGCTGAAGGCCAGAGAACCGCGTCTTGGCCTACCTGGATTCCTGCGTCCACCGCGTCCCATCGGCCGTTTCCCCCAATCCTCCGCCGTTTTCTCGGCTCCGGCGGGACGGGTCCGACCGTATAAAGTTTGAGCGCGCGGCGAGGTTTTTGAGTTCGGACGCAAGTTGATCTGGGGAGAAAAGGATCGGTCGGGGCTCGGAGGCAGTGGACGTCAGATCCGCCGAGCGCTTGCTGGAAGACCTGAAGGAGTTCGCTGAACGCGTGAACAAGGCTTTCTCCAGGATCAACCCGCAGATCATGGAGCGTCGGACTCCCAGAGGATGGCTACGTGAGATGGTACGGGAATACTTCGAGAACCTAGGAGCCGAAGTGCTCCGTGAGGCGTGCGAGATTGCCAAGGAGGATATCAGAAGTTACCGAGAACTGGATGAACTACTCCAAGAGATCGAGCGCTCCACCGATCGAGAGGAGGACGTTTTGTACGTACGTCGGGCCCTCCTCAGGTACATGTTCTGCAGGACGTACACGCTCCAGCGATTGTTAGTCCGACTGTACTGGAGCCTGAGCGCCGGAACGGCGGACGTCGCCGAGCTCGTGGGAATGCTTCGTAGAATGGACCTGTTCGCGGAGGAAGCCCAACTCATCTACCCCGTGACGCCGGATGTAGAGGACCTACGTGAAGCGGTGAAGGACGCGATCCAGGTTATCGGGGAGGAGGTCGGAGCCGGAACCGAAGAAGAAGACGACCGTTTAGAACCGGAACCCAAGCTCGAGGTGTGCGTTGTTCGCGGGAAGCTACCCGCTTTTGTGGATCCGGATACGGGCGCGGAGGTGCCGCCCTCAAAGGAGGGAGATTTATTAATGGTCGGGGAGACGGCCGCGCGGATCCTCTCGGAACGGGGGCGTCGATGGGGCGGTCCCTTCGCGGAACACGTCCGGAGGTGGAGGGGGTGAGTCGTTGGCTAAGATCCCGAAGAAAATCCGGACGTACTGCCCGTACTGCCGGAAACACACCATCCACGAGGTAGAGCGCGCCAAGAAGAACCCCGCGAGAAAGATGTCGTGGGGACAGCGTCAGTTCGAGCGCGTCCTGAAAGGATACGGTGGATTCCCACGTCCCAAGCCGTCGGGCGAGAAACCCACGAAGAAAGTGGACCTGCGCTACCGGTGCACCGAGTGTGGTAAAGCTCACACCCGGAAGGGTTGGCGAGCCGGCACCCTCGAGATCACCGAGGAGTAGGGGGTGAGATCGCTTTGGATGAGAAGCGATTCCTGAAGAGGTTCACCGAGTCCGATCTCGTACCGCAGCCTCGTAGCAGGTTCCTCCGCGTGGAGTGCGTGGATTGTGGTAACGAGCAGATCATATTCGGAAACGCGAGCACCGAGGTAAAGTGCCACATCTGCGGCCGCACCCTAGCCAAGCCGACCGGCGGTAAGGCCAAGATCCTCACTAAGATCAAGGAGGTGCTCGAGTAATGCCCCGGAAGTTACGCGATCTTCCCGAAGAAGGCGAGATAGTGATGGCCACGGTAGAGCGTGTCGAGGACCACGGAGCCTTCGTCACGCTGGACGAGTACCCGGGAGTGGACGGGTACATCCATATCTCGGAGGTAGCGAGCGGTTGGGTCAAGAACATCAGGGACTACGTCAAGGAGGGTCAGAAGGTAGTCGCCAAGGTTATCCGCGTGAACCCGAAGCGCAAGTACGCCAACCTATCCCTCAGGAAGGTCACCGACCACCAGCGCAAGGAGAAACTGAAGGAGTGGAAGCGTGAGCAGAGGGCCGAAAAGCTCCTAGAAATGGCCGCAGAAGAGCTCGGCAAGGATCTGGACGAGGCTTACGAGGAGGCTGGGTACAAACTGATCGAAGAATACGGATCCCTTTACGATGCACTGGAAAGGGCGGCCGCCGAGGAAGGGCCGGAACCACTCCTCAAGGCCGGAGTACCGGAAGAATGGGCCGAAAAGCTCGCGGAGCTGGCGATTGAGAACATCGAGCCGGGTCGCGTGAAGATCGAGGCGTACGTCGATCTCACATGCCCGGCTCCGAACGGTGTGGAGATAATCCGTGAGGCACTCGAGAAGATCGAAGAGTTCCAGCAAGGCGACGTGAAAATGGAAGTACAGTACGTAGGAGCTCCCCGGTACCGGATCACCGTGGACGCTCCGGACTACCGAACGGCAGAGAAAATGGTCAGGAAGGCAGCTCAGGCCGCGATCGACCACGTGGAAGAGCACGGAGGCGAGGGCGAGTTCCACCGGGAGATCGAGGAGGGGTAAAGCGTGCCTAAACGACTACGCAGGTGTAAGGAGTGCGGGGAATACACGCTTCAAAGGGACAAATGTCCGCATTGCGGTGGAGATCTGGAGGTGCCGCACCCGCACCGATTCTCCCCGGAAGACCCGTACGGTAAATATCGAAGGAAGCTGAAGAAAAGGGTGTGGGCCGAGAAATTCGGCCCGCCTTCCGGCGAGGGGGATTAAAAGTTGGACCTGCTGAAGCTGGCCCGCGGAAACACCGTGATCAAGTTCGATTTCGAGCCAGAAGTGGAGGAGCCGGTCCTCGTGGAGGGGCTTCCCGGCATCGGGCACGTAGGCAAGCTAGCCGCCGAGGCGATGATCGAGGACTTAGGCGCCGAAAAGTTCGCGGAGCTGTACTCACCGTACTTCCCACCACACGTATCCGTGAATGAGGATGGCATCGTGGAAGTAATGAGGAACGAGTTCTACGTGTACGAATCCGAAGGTGATGAACCGGACATCATCTTCCTCATCGGCGAGGCGCAGGCGCAGGGTGAGCTCGGACAGCATGAGGTCACCATCCGCATACTGCAAACCGTTAAGGAGTTCGGAACGGAAATGATCTTCACACTCGGAGGCCTCGGAACCGGGACCGTCCCGACGGAACCCAAGGTCGTTGGGGCGGCTACGCACAAGGAGCTTATCGACCTGCTGAAGGAGCACGGTATTGAAGTCCGCAGCGGCGACAAAGGCGGCAACATCGTAGGAGCTTCCGGTCTGCTGCTCGGCTTCGGGAAGATGATGGGCATGAAAGGAGTCTGCCTGATGGGTGTAACTCCGGGGCACGTTATCGACCCACGGGCCGCGATGGCCGTCGTCGAGAAACTGTCCACGATTCTGGGGGTTGAAGTCGAGGCCGATTCGTTGAAGAAGCGGGCCGAGCGATTCGAGCGCGAATTCGTGGCACAGCTGGAGGAGATGCCTTCGGCGCTCGAAGAGGCGCAGCAGGAGGCGGAGGAGGGTAAGCCGGAAGAAGACCTCAGGTACATCGGGTGAGCCTCGTTGGGATCACATTGGCGACACGCCGTCCGCGCTATTTCCTCGGCACTCTCCCCCTTCATCCCCCCCTCACTGTCCCCTTGGATCGCCTTGGTTTCCGTATGTGTGGAAGAGTACGGTCCGCCTCTCACAGCCGTAGCCTCAGGAATCACGGCAGCAGCTATCACCGGACACCCCATATTCGCAATGGTTTCTGCCCTAATAGGCGAATTTACCGTGGGAGCCGCGCTTCGCAGGAAGCTCCCACGAAATCCCGTTTCAACCCTGCTGTACTCCGCCGTGGGAGGAGCCGCAGTAGCTCCATTGGTACTCCGAGCTACGTTAACTCCCCTTCACGCCTTGATCTTCGGACTCACACTCTTTACGGCTTTCATCCGGCCCCCACTCGCCCCCATAATCTACGAGAAGCGGGAACGGTACGACCCGTGGAATTCGATCGTCCTGGCCGCGCTGATGATATACGGTCTTGCACCGCTCGTAGGTCTCGAGAACTCTTGCTTGGCCTTCCTCGTCGCTAAGGGCGTAGATGGAGCCGGCGGTCTCGCACAGTTCATCCCGGGATCGATCAATCCCGTAGTGTCGCTCAAGGGGTTTCGGATCCGTGAGGTTGAGGAGGGAATCAGCCCGATCGGAACGTTCTTCGAGTTCTTAGCGGCGTTGGGGTTAGGATGGCTGATCACCGGAAGCACTCAAGGTGCCTTAGTGATGGGTATCGCCGTAACCGCGGCGGACATCCTCTCGAACGTTACCGGAGTCGAAGACCACCACAAAGGAGACGACCTGCTCATGATGCTATCGGCGGCGTGGGTGATCCAAACCTTCGGAGTCTCGGGCTTAATGCGGCTCCTAGGGCTGATGCCGGGGTGGTGAGGGGTGGACCTAAGGTACCTAACCAGCGCCATCTCGGTATCGCTGTTCGTTTACTCGGGCATAGACACAGAGCCGCTCCAGTACGTGACGGCCCAGTGGGTGGAAAGTGTGCTCCACTTAATGGGGCTCACCGTTCCCAAGGCCGGCTACACGTTCCAAGTCGGAACCGTAAGTGCGATGATCGTGAAGGGATGCGTCGTCTGGCCCGCTATCTCGCTGTTCGTAGGATTGATCGTCGCCACTCCCGGCCCATCCGTACTCCGGAAAATCGCCGCCCTCGCCGCGTCCGTAGCACTGCTCACGGCCGGCAACGTGCTAAGGCTGGCGAGCATGTTCTACATGATGGAGGTGTGGGGAGTAGGGTTCCGACTAGCCCACGATGTGATCGGTCAGTTGGTGGGACTCGCCATCGTCATACTAGCGGCGTGGGTGGCGTTCTATATCGTGCCGGAAACCGAAGATAAGCTCCGTGAAATAATCCCTTGGCCGGGTGAGTGAAGTGGGAGAACAATACGACTCGGACCTACATCTACACTCCCAGTACTCGGGCGGTACCTCACCGAGAATGGTGATACGGGAGATAGCACGAGGAGCCGCCAAGAAAGGCCTAGATCTCGTCGGCACGGGCGACATACTGCACCCGAAATGGAGGCGCCACGTGCGGAGGGAGCTCGTGGAAGACGAATACGGACTCCTTAAGGAGCCGAAAACCGGTGTACTGTTCGTCCCGACGGTAGAGGTTGAAGACGAGCGCCGCGTGCACCATTTAATCATCCTACCATCACTCGATCACGCCGAAGAACTGCACGGAGAACTTTCCAGGTACTCCGACGACATCGATGCCGAAGGCCGGCCGCATCTGCGCATGACTGGGGCGGAGCTGGCGGATTTACTCAAAGATCACGATTGCCTCTTCGGACCCGCCCACGCCTTCGTGCCGTGGACGAGCGTTTTCAAAGAGTACGACTCGCTGAGGGAATGCTATGGTAGCGCCATGGACCGTGTGGACTTCGTGGAACTCGGACTTTCGGCAGATTCCGATTACGCGGACCGGATATCGGAACTTCACGAGTACACGTTTCTCACGTGCTCCGATGCCCATTCCCCATACCCGCATCGTCTGGGCCGCGAGTTCGTGAGGTTCGAGCTAGAGGAGCCGTCGTACGACGTTCTCAAAGCGGCGATCAGAAGGAAACCGGGTGGCCGCGTGGTACTCAACGTGGGACTCATCCCCGAGCTGGGTAAGTACAACCGAACCGCCTGTGCTCGGTGCAAGCGCCAGTTCGAGCTCGAGGAGGCAGAACGCCTTAATTGGAGATGCCCTGAATGCGGAGGTACGATTAAAAAAGGCGTCCGGGACAGGGTCTTAGAACTGGCTGACCTCGAGAAGCCGAAGCATCCGAACCATAGACCACCTTACCTCAGAATTATCCCTCTAGCCGAAATAATCGCGAAAGCCCTCGGACTCTCGACTATAACCGCCAAGAAGGTCAGGGCTGTTTGGAACTCGTTGGTCCGACGCTTCGGTAGTGAAATAGACGTACTAATCGAAACACCGATCGAGGAGATAGCAGAAGTCGATGAGCGGGTTGCTGAACTGCTGAAATCGTTCAGGGAGGGAACCGTGAACATTCGACCGGGTGGAGGCGGAGAGTACGGGAAAATAATCACGGAAGAGGAATCGGAACGCGAGGAGCCCAGAAGTCGCAAGCCCGTCCAGCGCACACTCGACGAGCTGATAGGCCGGGGGTGACAAGACTGTTTTTCAGGCGACGAAGCGTGGAATCCTTCGCGGAGAGAATCGAAGTCAAGGTAGGGGTGGAAGAGGAGCTTTTCCTCATCGACCGGGACGGATCACTGACTCGGGCTGCAGACGATGTAATCGTGAAGGCGGCGGAGCTGTTGGAGTCAGACTCGAATCTCCTAGAGGATTGCTGGCGAACCGTTCTGGGGTTGGATCCCGAACCCAATCCGGCCCAAATCGAATACCTGACCCAGCCTTTACCTCCCGATGAAGTGATCGAGGCCTGTGAGATAGGCAGGGAACTCATAAAGAAAGCCGCCGAGGAGTTGGGACTACAGGTTATGTTAGAAAGTATGCATCCTTTCGAGAGCGACCCGCTACCTATTAACGGAACCCACATCAACGTGATGGTGAAACTTAAGGATCAACCGTACATGACTCCAAAGCAGATATTAGTAGTTTACAATTGGTTGTGGCATAACTTACCAATTATAATCGCAGCAACTGCGAACACACCATATTGCTGTGGCGGAAAAAATCTCGCAGCTAGTTGTCGCCTCCTCAAAAGCAGGGTACTCAAACCGAATTACTACGCAGCGATAAAGCGTCTGGAGAAGCGCCCATACTTGACGAAAACCCAGTATTATGGAAGGTTGAGGTACAGACTGAGACTTAGGAAGGATACTGAGTTCGAGGAGCGGGTCGTAGCGCACCCCGACGGTCGAAGGCTCGTGGACATAACCCCCAGAGGACCCGCATCGAACGTCACGGGAGACGAGAACGACAGCCCGACTAGGAACAGAGTTGAGGTGCGGGTAATCGATAATCAAAAGTCCATGAAATATTTACATGATGTGGTAATGCTTATAGTAGGATTATCTTTGGAAGCACTATATATATATGAAGTAGAGGGTAAATTACCGCCAAATGATCCTAATCATTTTGATAATAGAAGAGAAGCCATAGAGAAAGGTATTAACGCTACTTTCGTTATTAACGGTAGGGAAATTGATGCTGAAGACGCCTTACTAAAAATTATAAGTAGAGTAGATAAATTTTTAGAGCATTTGGGATTACGTTTCGTATCTCCTCTTAAGAATGGAAAAGTAGAGTTACAAGAGAGGCCAAAACTAAATGTAGAGTATGTACATAAGGATGTCATAAAGTATATCGGAAATTACGCAGAGGTTATATTAGGGTCGAATAAAACTGTTGAAATTAAAGGGAAAAGGTACACAATTCCGAAAGGTACTAAAGTAATCGGTAAGTTAGTTCCGATGGCATCTTACAAGTACAGAGTTGATAACAAGGGTTTTGTTAAGGATATAATTAAGGGCGTTGTAACACTCGGAATAAAGCGAAACGGTGTAGAAATTCCCTTAGACGAGAGTGACAGAATAGTAAACGTAATGTCAGAGCTGGAGTACTTAATGCGTTCGATGAGGGGATTGTTGTGAAATGATCATAGACGTGCATAACCATCTAGGAGAGGATATCGACAGTACAGTTCAAACACCCCAGATGCTGTTGGCAAGGATGGAAGCGGCGGGCGTAGACATCGCGGTAGTGTTTCCGTTCAATGACGTCGATCCGGGAGTGTGTTTCTCGAAAGCCAATGATCGAATCGCGAAGGCGTGCGAAGAGTACGATGAGTTCGTGGGATTCTGTCGGGTAGATCCGAACTACGAGGAACGCGCCGTAGAAGAAGTGGAAAGATGCATAGAGGAGCTGGGGCTTAAAGGCGTAAAACTCCATCCCCGGAGCCAGTCGTTTTACCCCGACGATCCCGAGGCCGTGAAGGTCGTTGAAAAAGCCGCAGACCTGGGAGTACCCGTGATACTCCACACTGCACGCGGTGAACCGTTCTCCGATCCCGTCCGCGTCGGTAAGTTAGCGGAGGAAGTTCCTGACGTTCAGCTGATCATGGCGCATATGGGTAAGGAGCTAGGATATGATGCGGCGATTGAAGTAGCGGAAAACTACGAGAATGTTTACCTCGAAGTATCGTTGGTAAAAGACCCCAAAGTAATTGAGAAGACGGCCGAACGTGTGGGTGATGATCGGATAATTTTCGGGTCTGATTCACCTTATGGTAGCCCATCAGTACAACTTGAAATCGTAAAAGAAGCGGATGTTAATCACGATAAAATCTTGGAGGAAAATGCTGCAAATATATTGGGGTTGCGGTGAAGATTGCTTCGTACAAAGGTTATAGAGTTAGTTTTACATGATGGACCAATAACTGTCGATGAAATTTCAAAGAAGTTAAAAATTGATTCAGAGTCGGTATTAAAGATAGTTCGAACTACTCCTGATTTGAAACTAGAAGATGGGAAGGTCAGCGCCCAGATGGGTATTAACGGATATATAGAACTCACCGGGACGCGGCCAGTGCTGATAACAGCACCTCACGCTCAAGGTCCAGGTGCGGATGTATTTACGGGTGAGATCGCGTGGAAGGTGGCCCAAGCTACCGGAGCGTACGCTTTAGTGGCCACCGTCAGCAGGCGAGCCAAGCTGGAAGACGGGAACCCGGCGGATTACAACCGCGAGTGGGCCCGGAACACTCCATTTCGGCGTCGCATCGACGAGCTAATCAAAAGGTACGGCGTTCGGTTCATAATCGACGTGCACGGGATGGAGTCCGATCCAGTGCGACCGGACGTAGACTTGGGGACCTTAGGTGGCCGATCCGCGAAAGGGAAGCTCGTATCCAAGATTGTGAAGCGGTTGGAAGAGGCCGGTTTCGACGTAGGATTCGAACAGGAATTCCAAGGTGGGGACATACTCGAGTACCATTGCGACGGAGAGCGTGTTCAAGGCGTTCAACTGGAGCTCTCCGAGGAGCTAAGGGAGTTAGGAGAATATAGAGCCATACAGGCTGTACTCGTGGTCGTTAATACAGTACTGGAGGAGGTGTAATACCATGGTAGCGGTGGTGTTGGTCGGGCACGGGAGCCGGCTTCCCTACAGTCGGCAAGTCGTCGAAAAAATCGCTGAATACGTCGAAGAGATGGGCGACTTCGAGACCGTCGAAGTAGGTTTCATGGAGCTATGTGAGCCTACCGTTCAGGAAGCCGTAAAGAAGGCGGCAGAGTCCGGTGTCGACAAGATAGTCGTCGTACCGGTGTTCCTGGCCCACGGTGTGCATACGAAGAGAGATATCCCGAAGATGCTAGGGCTGGAACCGGAGTGGGACGATGACGAAGACGACCACGACCATCATCACCACCATCACCGCGACTACACGCCCGTAGACGTAGACGCGGAAATAGTGTACGCGGAGCCGCTCGGGGCTGATCCCAGAATCGCCGAGATAGTCATCGATAGGATCAAAGAGGCGCTAGGCGAGGAATAACCGGGGCCTCCGCTTGATCATCGCCACTCTTACAGGCAGAACCATCGAGGATATGGTGGAACTGGCTATAGAAGCCGTAGAGCAGGGTGCGGACGCTCTGGAGGTCAGGCTCGATTACTTGGAGAACTTAGACATGTCGACGGCGCTCAGAGCCGTGCGAGAGTGTACTAGGTACGAACGCGTAGTGGCGACGCTCCGACGCGAAGAGGAGGGAGGACTGTACAAAGGCGATGAAGATCGGAGGCTCGAAATCCTGGAGCGGGTGTCCTCCGAGGCCGACTACGTGGACTTGGAGCTCGACGTAGCGGAGGAAGAGATCATAAGCCCGTCCTGTGAGACGATCGTGTCGTACCACAACTTCGAAAATACGCCGCCTAAGGAGGAGCTGATCGGCATCAGGGACCGGTGCGCCGAATTAGGAGACGTTGCGAAGGTCGTCACTATGGCCAGGGGACACGAAGACGCACTGCGGATCCTGGAAGTAGTACGAACGGCAGAAGCACCCACTATAGGATTCGCGATGGGAGAGGAGGCCAAGTACACCAGGGTAGTGAGTGTTCTGATCGGCGGGTTCGCGACTTACGCCGCTGTGAGGAAGAAAGCGGCACCAGGGCAGCTGACGGTCGAGGAGACACGCAAGTTGCTGGAACTACTCGGTTAGCCGCTCGAGGATCTCCTCCGCCGCTTTCTTCCCTGACTCGAGCATCCCGCCGAAGATGGGCCCCATCCTGTACGCGCCTTTCACCGCCGACGCTGCCATGCCGGCGACGAACAGTCCGGGCTTCACCTCCTGGGTATGCTTCACTACGAGTTCTTCCCCGCGCTCAGCCCACATGGGCCCCTCGCCCTTCACTTCGATGCCCGCTAGCTTGCAGACTGCAGCCTCGTGTCCGGTCGCGTCTACAGTATACTCGGCTTCGAGAGCTAGCGGGTCGACGTGCATGTTGGCAGCTTTCACCGCCGTCCAGTTCACCACTACCCCACACACCCTTCCGCGGCGCTCGATGACGTCCTCAACCTCTATACCTACTAGGATCCTAGCTCCGGCCTCAAGGGCCGCGTTCGCTAGCTTAATGGCGGCTTCGACGGGGTTGAACGCTAGGAGACCTGCCTCAGCGGGACGGAGTTCGACTCCGACTTCTTCCAGCACCTCAGCGGTTTCTTCCATGATAACGCCCGCTGGGAACAGCATTCCTCCGCCGGTCATGCCGCCTCCCACGTACAGTTTCCGCTCCACTATTGTAACGTCGACGTCGCTCTTCGCGAGCTCGTAGGCGCAGGTCAGTCCGGCCGGCCCTGCTCCTACTACGATGACGTCACTCTCGGAGCAATCGTTAATGAATTCATAACCTTCCCTAAGAACAATAGGGGTGATTTCCCTCTCCACGCGTATGGACCCCTGAGAGGGTTTACTCGGAGGAGAGCTCCCGTAATCGGCTTTCCAACCGTTCGATTTTGCGACGGATGTCGTTACGGAACTCGTTAAACCTCTGTTCTAGTTCATTCAGCTTACGGTCGAGAGCGTCGACACGCTTCTCGACCTTTTCGACGTCTTCGGTCGTGGCCAAGCCCCAGCTGTCGATAAGCTCCTCCACGCGACACTCGATCAGCTCGTCGACCTTTTTGGTTATGACGTCTGACCTAGTAGTCAAGGAAATCTTGTCGCGAAGCATCGAGAGACCCTCCCCTTCAGGAACCTCCCGACTGCGAACTATGAGCGCGATCGCAACGATAATAGCTAGCGTGAGTACGCCAACTGCTACGAACTCGGCTATCGTCATTCATTCTCACCGCCTCTAACATCTCCCTCCACGCGCTCTAGGTCCTTCAAGATCTTCTCGAGACGCTTTAATTCGGTTTCGAGTTCGACCACGGTCAACCGAGTCTCAACGTCCATATATTTTTCCGCCAAGCGTGTGAGCAGCGAGCGGATTTCACCCACTCGCTTCATCAGACGCGTGTCTTCCGGGAGGTAAAACAACAGATCCAAGAGCTTTCGACGCTCGAGGTCCGCCCTGACGAGCTCGACCTTCTCACGTTCGACCTTCAGTTCGAGTTCCCTGATACGTAGCTTCTTCGAGTAAGTTTTGAGGGCTATGAGAACTATTATCACGGCCGCGGTCGAGCCGATGAGTACGGAGACGACCATAGGTTGCAGCAGGACCTCCGCGAGCAACCTTTATCCCCGCAGGGCACGCCGGAGCTCCTTGATAACGTTTTCCGCAGCGTCCAAGTCTCCGGTGACGTCGGTCGTCAGAGGTGTGATTACTATGGAGCCCCGCTGGAGTTCGTACAGGTCGGTTCCCTCGGGCGGATCTTGGATAATCTCGCCGTCGATCCAGTAGTATCGACGCCCACGCGGATCGTATCGTTTTTCTATTCTGGGCCGGTACATCGTGAAAGCTAATGGAACCACTTTAATTTCGCCGTTCCAGCGATCCGGATCCGGCACGTTGACGTTCAAGACACCTTCCCAATTCGCCCCTCGAATCGCTTCGAGCAGGGCCTTCAAGACTCTGATGGCCAAGGTGAAGTCGACGTTCTTGGCGTTGTTGTCCACGCGTGCTCTGGCGTCACGGACCTCTTGCGAGATCGCTATGGCCGGAATGCCGTTCCCGTAAGCTTCCAGCGCTGCGCCGACGGTCCCCGAGGTCGTGACGTCAGCGCTGACGTTCTCTCCGAGGTTGATCCCCGAGACCACCAAATCGGGTGGCTCATCCATGATAGAGAACGCTCCGATGAGGACGGCGTCCGCCGGCGTACCGGAGATCGCGAGCGCGTCGACGCCTTCTACCTCTATCTCTTCCACCCGCACTGGCTCGAGTAAAGAGATACTGCGCCCTACACCACTTTGCTGCGTCGCGGGAGCTACTACGGTAACTTCACCGACACTCCTGCAGGCGCGGACGGCCGCTCGGAGACCGGGAGAGGCTATGCCGTCGTCGTTGGTGATCAGTATTCTCACGCCAATCACCCCGCAGTTCACCCTTGTACACGATCTCAGCCCTCCCTATCAGCAGCGGTCCGTCGGAAAGCGACACGCGCAGGCAGCCTCCGGCCGTCCGGACACTCACTTCCTCGAACGGTCCGAAGATCTCTGAGTACACCAGAGAAGCCGCGACGACTCCGGACCCGCAAGCCGGCGTCCAGCCGACGCCACGCTCGAACGTCCTGACTCTCAGCTCGTCCACCGAAGGTGCTGCGTAGGTTACGTTAACGCCTCCCTTCGGTTCATATTCGGAAAAAATAGTCTTGGCCTCGTCGGTCAGGCCTCCGAAATCATGAATCGGGTCCCGCTCAGTGAGCCGGACGAAATGGGGGACACCAGCGTCCACCTCGTAACCTAACTCGACCACCTTCTTGATCTCGGCTTCGGGCACCTCGACGGCGATCCAACCTCCCTGCACCTCAACCCGATGGGCTCCGGATAACGTTCTCAAGATCTTAACGTTCTCTCCCCGTACCTCCGTCACGTACTTCACGACACACCGCGCGGCGTTCCCACAGAACTCGGCCTCGGAGCCGTCCCGGTTGAATATCCTCATCTCTACGCTCGGAGGATCGGAACGTATGAACACCACGCCGTCGGCACCTACGCCGGACCGCCGGTCACACGCCCACCTCGCGAAGTCGGGCTTATCACTCTCGGGAACCACTTCTTCCTCTGTTTCATCGACTAAGACGAAGTCGTTCCGAGCGCCATGGACTTTCCAGAATTGCATGGTACTTCCCCCAGGTAGTGGCAGGGTTTCAGAGGCAGCGGAGCGCATCGACTATCTGGGTCTTAGCCTCGGTCTTCTTGTCCACGTCTTTGACAACTCGCGCGGGTACGCCGGCCACCACTTTACTCGGCGGCACATCCTCGGTGACGACGGCGCCGGCCGCGACCACGGCTCCCTTTCCTACCCTCACCCCCTCGAGAATGACGGCGTTCGCCCCGATGACGACGTCGTCTTCGATCACGACGGGTTTAGCGCTAGGGGGCTCGAGAACACCGGCGATGACCGCGCCGGCGCCGATGTGTACGTTCTTCCCGACCTCCGCCCGGGAACCCACGACCGCGTTCATGTCGACCATGGTACCGTCGCCTATCTTGGCACCGATGTTGATCACGGCACCCATCATCACCACGACTCCTTTACCCAACTTCACCTTCTCCCGGATTATCGCACCCGGCTCGATCCTGACGTCCTCGAACTCGGAGTAATCCGCCAACGGCACGGCCCTGTTGCGGTGATCCAGCTCTTTGTGATAGTACTCCACCGAGTCCTCGCTCTCGAGCACTTCGACAACATCGTCGTGCTCGCCGATCACGATGACGTGGTCGACACCCGTGAACACCTTGGCATCCTCCAGGCGCTCCTCCAAGCGCTCGGCCAGTCCTTCGGGATCGTCCGTTTTGACGTAGAATTTGGCGATCGTACGCTTGGGACTCTCGGAAATGTATCGAATTAGCTCTTCTGGATCCAGCTCCGACAACGGTCTCACCCCAGCAGCTCTAGGAAGTTGCGGGCGATCCGATCCCCGCCCTCGGTCATGAAGCTTTCAGGATGGAATTGCACCCCGTACACGTCGTAGTCGGCGTGCCTGACGGCCATGAGTTCTCCGTCGTCTCCCGACCATGCGCACGGTAGCAGCTCTTCGGGCAAGGAGGATTCCTCGATGACCAGTGAGTGGTACCTCATCCCTTGGAAGGGGCTTTCGAGCCCTGAGAGGATCCCGGACCCGTCGTGTTCTATCGGCGACGTCTTCCCGTGGACGATGCGTTTAGCCCGGCGGATCTGCGCTCCGTACGCCACTCCGATGCACTGGTGACCTAGGCACACCCCCAGGATCGGGATCTCTCCCGCGAACCTCCGGATAGCTGGCACGGACACTCCAGCGTCTCGTTCCGGGTGTCCGGGCCCGGGACTGACGACGAGACCGTCGGGACGCAGCCGCTCGAGCCTGGAGAGCGGAACCTTGTTGGAGACAACTTTCAAATCGAGATCATATGAGGCGAACAAATGGTAGAGATTATACACGAAACTATCCTTGTTATTTATCAGAACTAGTCTCCTCAAGGATAGCTCCCACCATCGCTTTCATTTTATTTTCAGTTTCGAACCACTCGTTTTCGGGCACCGAGTCGTACACGATACCGGCACCCGCCTGCGTGAACCATCGACGGCCCGTCGAGAAAATGGTACGGATCGATATCGCGAAGTCCATATCCCCTGTCCAGCTGACGTATCCGACGCCTCCGGCGTACGGGCCTCGCTTGTACACCTCCAGCTCGTCGATGATTTCCATAGCCCTCACCTTCGGGGCCCCGGAGACGGTTCCGGCCGGGAACGTCGCCCGGAGTACGTCCCAGGGGGTAACTCCCTCCTTTCTCTCACCCACCACCTCGGACACGATGTGCTGCACGTGACTGTACTTCTCGATCTCCATGAGCCGCGTGACTTCGACCGTTCCGGGTCTCGAGACCTTACCCACGTCGTTTCTGGCGAGATCCACGAGCATCGCGTGCTCCGCGAGCTCTTTCTCATCTTCGAGCATCTCACGGGCCAGCTCTTCGTCCTCTTCTGGGGTACTACCACGGGGCCTGGTGCCGGCTATGGGTTTCGTGATGATGCGATCACCTTCCAGCCGGACGAGCGTCTCGGGACTGGACCCGATGATCCTCCGCTCGCCGAACTCCAAGCAGTACATGTACGGGGACGGGTTGATGTCGCGGAGCCTTCGGTACACCTCGAGCGGATCCGCGACCGCTCGCACCTCCACCCGCCTCGAGAGTACAACCTGGAAGATGTCCCCCGAGATTATGTACTCCTTCGCCCGCTCGACGATCCCCTCGAACTCCTCTTTCTCCAGGTCCCGCTTCAGCTCCCCCGTCCGGTGCACCTTAGGGGCCGTCTGTCCGCTCACCTCTCGGACACACTCCTCGATCGCCTCCGCCGTCCACTCGACCTCGTAGTCGTCGGGATGGACGGAGATCAGCTCGACTCTGTCCTCGTAGTGGTCGAAGCGCACCACCGAGTCGTAGAGGCACAGCTCGAAGGACGGCCACTCCGGGTCGGCGACGGTGGTCGATTTGACGTCCAGCCAGTCTTCGACGACGTCGTACGATATGTAGCCCACGAGACCGCCGACGAAGCCGGACCCCTCGACCTTCGGGATTCGGGAGAACACGCGGCGCATGAGCTGGAAGTGGTCCTCATCCGTTTCCTTTCGACCTTCAACCACTAAATCGGCGTACTCCGGGTCACCGACGTCCACGCGGACTCGACCGTCGACGCACTCTATCCTAAGCGCCGGTGAGAAGCCTACGAAGGAGTACCGGCCGCTGGCACCGATCTCGGCCGACTCGAATAGGAACGTGTGTGAGGACAGCGTCCTCAAGGCCGCGTAGACCTCGTCGGGAGACCTGTCTATATCTAGCTCCCTTACAGTCAAGCGCACTTCATCACACACCCTGCCACTATCGGTGTTATATGAACTTCTAAGTACGCGGCGACGGTCAGGCCTGCGATACAGGCGGCCGTGTTACGGATTACCCAACTCGGTACCTCCAAGTTCCCATGAGGCCACCGCTCATGGAGTCGGACTCTGTAGATCAGGTAATCGGCCAGATGCACGCCCATGGCTCCCGCGATGATTAGTGTCGGGAACTCGATTACCCCGTGAGGTAGTAAAGCCGCACCCAGCAGGAAGACCGGACCGAAGTTCTGCAGTACCCACATCCCGAAGGCCCCAGCGGCGAACCCGTTGATCGCTGGGATCAGCAGCGGTCCGAGCTTCAACGTCAGTATCACGTCGGCCTCTTTGTACCGCCGTACGTCGAACCCGAGCTTACGAGCTAGCTTCACGAGAATCGGGGCGTACGGAGGATTGTTCATGCTTCTGCGGAGGACGTCGGGAGCGTACCTCGTCACCAGTCGGTCCAGGGTCAGCGCTATCAGGCCACCGAAGGTGGTTATGAGTATCGTCATAGTGTTCCATAGGGTAATGGAGAGCATGAACCGCTCCATCGGAAAGGGCAGAAGGCGTGCGAGGGCCTCTACCTTCTGACACGTCGTTTTAAGGATAATGTCCGGGAGAGAGGGGAACATGAAGTACGCGATCATCCCCAGGAACCCTGAAATAAGGAAGACGTCGGCTACCGTCACGATGTAGCGCCAAGGACTTCCCACCGATGCATGCACCCCCGGATGATGAGTACGGCGGATTGCGGAAATGTGATGATGAGGGACCCAGTCACCTGACCTCGGCTCTGAGGGTCACGAACACCGGCCCCTTGATTTCGATCTCACCTCCTTTTTTGGTTACGTAGCGTAACAGCTTCCGAGGAAGACTCAGGTTGACCTGCGAGGGGCGACTCACCTTACGGACCGACACGGTGGTCTCCCCTCCTCCAGTCGCGAGCAGCTCCTCCACCTCGTAGGCCAACCGCGCCGCCAGTCCTTCTTCGAATGACACCCCAGAGTACACGCCCTCCTCGCGGATCTCACGGCCGAAGTCGCCCTCGGGCGGGACGGCGTAGAGGTTACCATCGAGGACGTAAACGCGGTTGAAGGCCGCGGGCCCCGCGAGAGGTTCTCCCTTCTCTTCCTCGACGGCGTGGACTACCACCTCCCGATCGCCAAACTCCCCGCGGAACAGCTCGACTTCCACGGGCCCCTCCTCGTCGGCGTGCTCGTGAAGCCCCCGCACCACCTCACGAACCAGCCGTTCCCCGAACGACGTAGCCGGCTTCCGCTCGTAGTCGATCATCCTGGCCAGCTCCAGATCTGAAGGTTCCCACGGTTCGTACTCGACGTACGCGAGGGAACGCACGTCGTCGATACCGTGGAGGACCATGCACAACCGCTCCACGCCGATCCCGAGGTTCATGACCGGGTAGTCAATCCCGTACTCCGCCAGCGCCACCGGTGAGTACAGCCCGAACGTCGCTATCTCCACCCAACCCGGTCCCAGCTCCTCGTCCTCGATGGAGTCCTCCAGGTCGGGGTGGTAAGCGTACACCTCGGTCTGTGTTCCGGGTACGTAGTATTTGGACATTTTCTCATCGGGAACGAACTCGAAATCCTCGAACCCGAACTGCCGGAGGATCGCCTCCGCTACTGCCTTCCCGGTGTCCACGGTCACGTCGTCGCTGACCACGACGCACGACGCGGAGTGGTACGTCATCAAGTGGCTCTCGTCCTCCCGCTGCTCGCGTCGGAAGCACCTGTCGATGGAGAACAATTTCAACGGCGGATCCTCACGCTTCAGTATCTCGGATAGCGTTATAAACCAACCCGCGGTCATGTGCGATCGGAGGGTGAGCGGAGGCTCCAGCGGCTCGGGCTTCAGGCGCTTGAGCTCGGGGAAGACCTCGTCCAGTATCCTCACCGCCGTCCCGTCGTCCGTGTCCAGGGCCTCCGCGATCTCGTGTGTCAGCTCGTCACCGTCGATCTCGCCCTTCTTGTACGCGTGCAGGGTTTCCCTCAGTCGTTCCACCTCGTCTTCGGATGGCTCCCGACCCAGCACCTCCGCCAACTTCTCGACCTTGTCCGCACCCAATCCTACGTCCGGACGCGGGAGTCCGGCGAGGTAGAAGCACCTGTCCAGCACGGCCGCCGCCTCCGGACCGAACTGCTTGTACACCTCCTCCTCCGGGATGATGACGGGGTTCACGACCTCTCTGAAGCCCGCACGCAGGTACGCCTCCCTCAGCTGCTGAATAGTTTCGAACAGCGGATGGGGCTCGCCCGTCTCCACCTTAAGCCTCGGGTACCGGTCCCGGAGGCCGGGCTCCCGGACCAGCTTAGCACCCTCTTTCCAGGCTCGATCGAAATCGCGCTGGGCCAGGGACCTCAGTTCCTCCAGCTTGTCACGGTCGAACGGCATCCGCAGTGCCCCTCACATGCCGGGTCTGCGGGCCGGGTCATGGTTTTTCCCGGAGGTGTTAACGTGACGGAACCGGAAAGAATATGGACGCGGTTTCCGAAGGGTAACCGAGGGTGGGGCGGTGAGGCCCCTCCCTCTGATCGTAGCTTGTGCGGTCGCCCTTGCAAGTCCTGCACTGGCGTGGGAACGGACGGAAGTCAGCGTGGACACGTACGTCCTGAATTATGAAGGCGACGCTCCGAACCACTTGATGTTGGACGTCGATATCGCGGACGAGAACGGTAACGTGTTCGTAGGCTGGCTCCTGGACGGCCTGGAAAGTAAATCGGAACCGAGAGTCTGGGAGGGACTCATGGATCGTGTTACGGTGATACTGAACGCCATTTACGACGACGGGAAGCTGAGGCTTGAGATGAGGAAAACGTTCACGGTGCACTTCGATTACGATGGAAACGACGGAGTGCACGTATACGTAAAAGGGGACGACGCCCCAATCATCAGGACCGAGGACGGCCGAACAGTGCTCGTATGGGAAAGGTGTCAAAGACGGCGAATCCGAAGTTCTGAGGATAATGGTAGAAGGTGTGAACGGTCGGAGATGGAAGGTAGAACGTGGAGAAGGTGAATACGTCGTCGTGCACTGGATCGCGGAAGGGTGGGCACGGATTAGGGTCAAAGTGGCGGCTTCGAACAGCGGAAAGGTCCTTAGGGTCTTGGACATTTCGTGGCACTACGACAAAGAGGAGCGACGAGAAGAGAGGCAGGAACGGGGAGTCCCAGTGGGCGCGGTGGCATCGCTGACGGGGGTCGTTCTCGCGTGGATGCTGCGATCCTCACGGTCTCGGTACTGAGCCTGTGCGTCGATCTGAACAAGCAAGCCGACCGACTGGAAACCCACCTTCCACCGTTTCGACTCTCCTCTCCCTACCCCACCCCCTTCCGTTACGTACTGGCCCGACCCGAAAGTATAGAGGTTCATCCTCCCATGGATCCCGAAGGCGAGCTGCGGATCGAGGTGTTACCTTCGGGATCGAAGGTGCTGTTCGACAGCCGCGAGTACGGCGCGCGGACGGTGGTCGAGTTCCGAGGACCTTACCTGATGGTAACGCGCCTACCAGTGGTCGGATTACCGAGGGACTTACCCCGAGCTGCTGTGTTCTTCTCGGACGGGCGTAGGAACTACGCACTGATCAGCTACCGAGACGTCGCGACGGGTCGGGCCTACGTGGCCCTGTGTGAAATAGCCCTGAACTTGCACGAGCTCGTCCGCGTACCGGTACCGATCTCACTGGACCTGGGAGAAAGGCTCTCCGAGTTCACGCTATACGATAACGGTACGTTCTCCGCGAAGTTTGAAGCCGGAGGGGGCGAACTCGTCGTCCGGGGTTCCCTACGACCTCCCGGCCTCTCCGTCGAATGGGACGGGGAGGGTGAGCTCATAGGGGAGAAGCGACCCATACTCGTACCGGGGACGTCCTGGGCGCTGTTGAACAAGTGTCCCGTGATCGTGTTTGGACAGGGTACGAACGACCTCTTGTGGCCGGACCGAGAGTACTTGGTATGGCGGACCCTGACATCGTACCGGTCCGAGTTGGAGGACGTCGTCGAGGAGATTGTCAAACGTTCGAAACGTTCGATAGACCTGGGTCCGGCGCTCCTGTGCGCTTACTCGACGCTAGCCGGGCTCACTGTCGATACACTGTCTCAAGTCCGGCCACCTCGGTTATGGAGTGGTCCGTGGGCGTGGTTGGGAGCGGTGGTGGAGACCGTGGTGGGGATACCCGTGCTCGAGTGGGGAGTACTCCTGCCGATCGTCACCCGAACGGGGGAGCTCATCGGAACTGTGGCACCGACGGTCGATCGCAGCGGGGTCGTCACGGGGATCTATTGGTTAACGGTCGAATGGTACGAAGCCTGGTTGCGCAGGGTCATCATGCGGACGTGCGGGCTATCGTGGTGGGAAACTGGTATGCTCTGGGGAGCGTTGGACGCTCTCTTCAACTCCCTCAAGGAAAGGTCGTTGAATCCACATGACTTGATGCGTCGCCTGACTTTTCACGTAGCGGCTTCCTTATCGCCGGTCCTCGAAGTCGCTTTATACGCGGAGAACGCGGAGGACACGGGAGGCGATGTCATCACGTACTACAGCTCGATCCTGGCGGCGATGGTCCGATGGCCGGAGCAGTCACTCCCGCTCCAGCGTCTTCTTTAGCTCCTCGGTTTTACCCGCGATGGTGACCTCGCTCCTGGTCCTCTCTAGGAGGGACCGGGCCACGTCCTGCTTCCTCTTGAGGTTGGGGACAACAGCCCTCGGGTAGTCGAACGTCATCGTCAGCGAGTAGATCTCCTCCATCACGTTGAGGAACTCCTCGGCCCTGTCCAGATCACCCTCCCGCAGCGCGTCCACCACGATCCTCCGGAGCTCGCCCACGGCGTCCAGCAGTCCCAGCAGGTAAGCCCGTGGGCTCACGTTGATCTCCTCGGGCGAGGGTGCCCTACGGTCTTTCACGATCGAGTACAGGATCTCCGCCTCAGCGTACTCCTGTAGGTGGTTCTCGGCGAATCCCGTGCGGAGCAGCTCAGGGAAGTCGCCCAGGAGATCGTGCAGTTCTGAGACCAGTTCGGCGGCCTCGTCCAGCTTATCCCGGGCCTCCTCCAAGTTCCCACGGTGCACCTCGTACACTGCCTCCGAGCTCAGCTTGTGGAGGTCCCGCAGGATCACCTGCGCCTCGTCCCTGGCCTCGTCCAACGCGTCGAGCTCCTCGCGGATGTTCTCGATGGTCTCACGCAGGTTCTCGATCTCGGACACGGACGTCCCCCTATGGTGAAGGTCCTCCACCGGGATAAGCCATCATCGCGCTAGCTCCGGACCAGCCGGGCTACGAAGAACCCCTCCGTACGGTGCCGATGCGGCCAGAACCTACGTACTCGATCCGCCCACGGGTACCTCTCGTTCATCCAGGAGTCGAAGCCGGGCGAGCCGAACCCGAAAGGTTCCTCCACCTCGAACTCGTCGAACTCGCGCAAGAAGCGGCGTACCACGGACTCGTCCTCCACTACGGTGACCGAGCACGTGGAGTACACGAGGGTTCTTTCCACCAGCGGCGCGACGCCACGTAGGATCGAGAGCTGGCCGCGGGCATACCTCTTCACGTGTCTCCACTTGACGGTCCACTTGGCCTCGGGGGCCCGAACGTAAGCCCCGGAGCTCGAACACGGTGGGTCCACGAGGGCGAGGTCGAACGTCTCGTCGGTCTCCCGGTAGAGCCGGGAGGAGTCCGCCCTGCGGAGCCTGGCTTCGATCCCCCATCGGCGGAAGTTACGACGCATCTCCCTGAGGCGCCTGGGGTTCACGTCCACACACGTGAGCTCGATCTCGCCTTCCGTCAGCGCATACAGGTACGCCGACTTCCCACCGGGGGCCGCACAAGCGTCGAGCACACGATCTCCGGGCTCCGGCCGCAGCGCGTAAGCGGCGGCCGCGGACGCCTTGTCTTGGTAAGCCACCCAACCTCGGCGGTAAGGCTCGGTCCTGACGGGCGGTACATCGTGATCCACCACCCGCAGCATGAACGGCAGATCGGGATCTTCCTCCACGGCCACCCCGTCGTCCTCCAGCGCCAGTATAGCCTTGTCCGGGTCCACCATGTGGGCATGTACGCGGAGGTAACGCTCGGGCTCGCGGTTGTTAGCGTCCATCAACTTCGTCAGCTCGTTTTCACCCAGTAGGTCCATCAGGTGCTTGACGAACCATTCCGGATGGGAGTACTCGATCGCCAGGCGCTCTACGGTGTCCTTAGCCCGGTTCAATACGTCGGAGAGCTCGAGCCGCTCGACGTCGTAGAGGACGGCGTTCACGAACCGGGCGGGGCCCTCCCCGACACACTCCACGACGATCTTCACGGCCTCGTTCGTGGCGATCGCGGGCTTCACGTCGTTGAACTTCATCTCGAACGTACCGACCCTGAGGGCGTTCCTAACCCACGGGTCCAGGTCGAAAAGCTTCGCGTTCCGTATCGTCGCCTCCAGGAACGCGTCGACCGTGCGGAGGCGCTTCATCAGCTCGAAGCAGTACGCGTGGATGGTGCCCCAGACGCGATGGTCCCGGACTCCCTCGTTCAGCAGCACCTTCTTAACGCACTCACGGAGCGAACGTCGCGTCTCCTCCCACTCGACGAACACGCGTGCCGTGAGCTCCTGTCGGCTGAGGCTGCTCAACAGATCACCCCGGGGTCCTAGTGACTTGTACTTGGCCGAAGTGGCCGGGATCGAGGAGCTTAGTGCCGTCGCCGTCCTGGGTATCGGAGGCGGTGGCGATGTCGTCGGAGCCTGTCACACGTACCGATGGATAAGGGAAGGGATCGAGCCGGAGCGCTTGGTCCTCGGAGGGCTCACCTGGGAGCGTGCCGTCGTCGATCCGGAGCCCGGTCCTCGATCGCGCGACGAGATCGTGGGAGACGTCGAATGGATCCACGAGCGTATTGGAATACTACGCGGAAGGGCGAGGCCTAGACGGGGTCAAGAGTTCGCGGAGTCACGCGTCCGACGCGTGTTGAGGAGGATGGGACACCGCGACGTGGAGATCGTACTGGTGGACGTCAGTGGAGGCGTGAAAGGGACCGTGGACGGTCTCAAGGCGCTGATCGAACACTTCGAGCTGGACGTCGTCTTCGGGATCGATGTCGGTGGGGACGCGTTAGCGAGGGGTGACGAGCCCGGAGTCGAGAGCCCACTGGCCGATTCTATCATGACCTGTTCGCTGTCGAAGCTCGAGGAGACCGTGCTCGGGGTATTCGGGTGGGGGTCCGACGGTGAGCTGACCCGAGAGGAGCTCCGGCGGAGGTTCTCCGAGATAGCGGCTGAGGGCGGTTACCTCGGGGCGATCGGACTCACCGGACGCGATGTGAAGTTCCTGAAGAAATTGGCAGAGGTGGTGGAGACGGAGGCCAGTTTGATCCCCCTCAGGGCGGCTGTCGAGGGCGAGCTCGGACCGCTGGAGATTCGAGGAGGGTACAGAACCGTGGAGCTCGGGCCGGCATCGGTGTGTACCTTTTACTTCGACCCGGAAGTCGTCGCGCGTGGTAGTATCCTATGCGAGCTCGTGGACGGCACCGAGAGCGTGGAGGAAGCCCACGAACGCATCCGGAAGGAGCTCGGCATCAAAACCGAGCTCGACTGGGAGCGTGAGCGGGCCGAGCGCTGAACTCAGTTACGGAGTGACGCACCGCGACCTTCCTCGTATTCGACGCTATCTGCCGAAAGTACAATCGTGGAGGTTTAGATCCACACCGACGTCGAGTGACGCTGTGCATTTGATCCCTCCCATCCGTCGTTACGATAGGGGCGGTCGGTCGTGCTCCTGAACGAGGTTAAGGTTCGGAAGATCGTGGAGCTAGCACTGACGGAAGACGTCGGCCGTGCGGATCTGACCTCCTCCATTGTGGAAGGTGAGCGGGCGGAGGCGGAGATCGTGGCAAAAGAGGAGGGCGTCGTTTCGGGAACGCTCCCGGCCCGACTGACGTTCGAACTCCTAGACTGCGAAGTCGACGTGCTCGTGGAAGACGGCGAACGAATTCAACCCGGCGACATCGTGCTGAAAGCCTATGGGGAGGCTACGGCCCTTCTCGCGGCGGAGCGAGTGGCGCTCAACTTCCTCATGCGGCTGTCCGGGATCGCGACGGCTACGCGGAAGGTCGTCGAGAGAGTCCGTGAGGTGAATCCGGACGTTATTGTAGCCGCGACCAGGAAAGTCCATCCGATCACGGGATTTCTCGAGAAGAAGGCGGTATCGGATGGGGGCGGAGACCTCCACCGGTTCGGCCTGGACGATGCCGTTCTGATCAAAGATAACCACCTGGCGCTGGTCGGGTCGGTCCGGGATGCCGTGCGGCGGGCGAGGGAGCGGGTGGGTTTCACCAAAGTAATCGGCGTGGAAGTCGAGTCGATCGAAGACGCCGTTGAGGCCGCGAAGGCGGGCGCGGACCACGTGTTGCTGGATAATATGAAACCGGCGGAGATCCGGCGGGCGGTGAACGAAGTTCGGAAAGTCCGTGAAGATGTGATCCTGGAGGCTTCCGGTGGCATCACGCCCGAGAACGCACCCGAGTACGCGGAAACCGGAGTTGATGTGATCTCGCTCGGGTGGTTGACACACTCCGCGCCGGCCTTGGACCTGAGCATGCGGGTTCGACGGATGACATGAAGAGTGTCGGGATATCCTCACTTCCGAGACCGGTACTCGAGCTCGCGGACGAAATCGCTCAAGGTCATCACGAACCGGGCGTCGGCGACGCGGTGAGCGTACGCGTCGGGATCCGGATTGACGGAGACCACGAAGTCGGAGCGGAAGTCGACGGCGAATGTGTCGTAAGAAGCGCCGACGAGGACCAGCAGTTCCTCCTCGACGACGTTACCCGTGTTGACACCCGTCGGCGGGATCCCGGGCAGGAACTTGGAAGCGTGTTTGGTGCAGTACAAGCGGACGTCGAGGCCTAAGCTTTCGAGAATTTCGACGAGGCGGTCCAGTGCATCCCGGTCGTCATTGAGGGAAGACGTGAACGCCGGTAGGTCCCTCGAAATGTCACCTAGCACACCCTTACCGACGACTACGGCGACGGTGTCGTAGAAATCAATGGCACGGAGGAGCTCGTCCCAATCGGCTTCGCCGGTAGGTTCGACCTCAGGCTTTCCAGGCGGATGGCTCGAGAGCAGAAGGTCCTCGGTGAGGACTACGCAGGCGAGCCTGTGCTCATCTCGGGAGGATTCGGCGGCGTCGAGGATGGTCTCGTAGATATCATCTTGAGTCTCGGGGATCTCGACGCGGAGTTTCAGGTCGCGTAGGACGTCGGGGAGCTCGACGGAGCAGGTGTAGGAACCGCGGCCATCGGCATCCAAGCCGATGATGAGGAGTCCGGGCCAGTCACCCTCCTCGGCTAGGAGTTGGGCGGCGACGTAGGCACCCTTATCCTTGAGCACGGCGACACCGTAGCCGTCGGCTTGGGCGAGACCGATCACGATCCCGACCGCGTCGAACTCGGAGGCGACGGGTACGACCTCGAACGGATGATCACTTTCCTCCAGTGCGCGGACGACCTCGTTGAGCGGAAATCCCGGCAGGTACGCCACGACGTCGGGTTCGAGGTCGTGAAGGGCGCGGATGACCTCGTGTGACCCTATAGGAAGGTAATCGGTCGACATCTCATCTCCACTAGACTCGGTCCTTCCTTCCGACACCGCTTCAGCACCTCCAGTGCCTCTTCGACGCTTTCGGCGATCTCGGCGGGGTCGAAACCCATGGAACGGGCTATATCGGCCGGCGAGGTGTGAACGGCCGGGTTCTCCTGGCCTCCCGTCATCCCCCACGCCGCATCGGTCACGACCACCACCGTCAAGTTCTCGAAGCGATCGCGGTTCTGAGCCACGGTAGCCAAAGTGTGTAAATGCATGAAGAAGCCACCGTCGCCGACGATACAGTAGACCCTCCCACCGTCGGTTCCGAGGCAGTGACCCAACGCCACGGACATCGAGCCGCCCAGCGCGCCAGTGCCTCCGTCCGGATCCAAGCCTACCTTGGCCGCGGCGATGGTGTGATCGCCTAAGTCCACGATCACCCGATCCTCCTCTTTCAAGACCTTCCGAAGTGCGAGGAGAGCTTCCTCCGGCCGCAACGTCGTTCCCTCACTATCATTCCAGCAGGTACACTATACCCTTGTCCAGATCCACCTCCACTTCGCTACCCTCTGGGGGCATGAGGTGCTCATGCTCTTCGCCGTGACAGGGTGCATCCTCGGGGATCTCGGGCTCTACTAGGAGGTCCTTTACATCATCGTCGATGGGTTTCGCCTCCCTTACAACGGGGATGGTACCGTCCTCGGAGAGCGTCCGAACGTCTCCGGTACAGATTATGGCAACGGCACCCATCACTTCGGGGTACGTGTCGTAGGCTCCCCCGAGGTCTTGGGTGAAGACTGCTTGTCCCTCTTCGATCTCGACTATGCGGTCCGGGTGGGTTATGTGGATGACCTCACCGCTTACCTTACCCTTGCCGCGCACGGTTTCCCCTCGCAGCACCGGTGTCGGCAAGTCGGTTCCCCCGTCAGCTCGGGACCGGCATCCTTATTTGGGTTCTTCATTCCGGATAGCCTGCGACACTTGCCCTCGGAGGGGTAGTCCGTTGGAAGAGCGAATCAGATGCGAGATATGCGGACGCGTGATCAACGGTCGACCTAAGGTCGTGAAGGTGGAAGGATCGGAACTGCGGGTGTGCGAGGAGTGTGCCAAGTTCGGTCGTGAGGTGGTCAAGCCGCGACCTCGCCGTGAGACCGGACGGGTGCAGCGTGAGCGCCGCCCACGGCGCAGACCCACCGGCGCGAGACGAAGACCGAGAGGGTTCGATCCCTTCAGCGAGGGGCTGGAGGTAGTTCCGGATTACGACGAGCGTGTCCGCGAGGCTAGGGAACGTAGAGGTTGGAGCCAGGAGGACCTAGCCAAGAAGATCGGAGAGAAGGTTTCGGTGATCCGGCGTATTGAATCGGGCAAGATGGAACCGGACGTCGAGCTGGCGCGCAAGCTGGAGAGGGTCCTGGAAATAGAGCTCCTAGAGCGGGTGAGTGAAGAGGACACCGGATCCGTGGGGATCGGGAGCGGCGAGCTGACGCTGGGTGATGTAGTGGAGATTAGGAAGAAGTGAGCGTTACACCGGAGACGTGCGAAGTATCAGCGTAACCACGACGATCGCTAGGGCAACCGAGACCAGGGCGAATCCGTAAGTTCGAATGTCGATGTGCGCGCTCCGACGCTCCTCCACCACGCGCTCTGCCACTTTCATGCAGAGCTCCCGAGCCTTATCTTCAACCTCATCCTCGTCACCGTTCGCGTATATTCGTAGCCGACCACGATCGCTGTCGATGACGAGGAGAACGTCCGCTTCCACACCCCGCTCGTAGTCGCACACTTCTTTGAACTGCTCTTTGACCAGGGAGAGCACCTCGTTGATCGTGTACTCGTCCGCGGGAACGTCCAGGAGAAGCTTCCCATCGACCTCCGTGTCTTCATCAACTATCGCCACATCACAACGCTTGATCGGAAGCGATTCCTCGGAAGTTTCGAGTTTCTCATCGATGGAGAATTTATTGAGATAATCCTTACCGAACAGGATCACCTTCCCGGTTTCTTTGCACACCGAAGAAAGGACACCTTTGTTGAACTCGTCGATGTCCTCACCGACCACTATCACCACATCGTTCTTCGCGGACTTAACGAGGCTCATTACCTCCGGAATCGTCCAGCCCCTCCTTAAGACCAGTAACGTTGCCCGCCGTCTCACTTACTCCACCCTCGACCTCTTGGAGTTCGTCTACCGGGATGAGGATGGGCCCCATCTCCTTAACTTGGACTATTTTGTACTCCTTCGGGAGCGTGTCCACGGTATCTTCCACTTCCGACCCACTGACGTTCACCTTAACGCCATCGACGTCGTCCGTGCTGTCTACACCCTCGAACTTGATAGTTACCGTACCAGCGTACGCCCGGCCACGGAGTTCCGCTGTTACGGGCGCTGGTTGCATCAGGATTATCTCCTTAATGGCACTAATGATGGCTTCCTTCAGCCCCGTCCTCCTCGGGATCTTTACGGAATCTTCGATCCGGCCCCCTACTTCGAGGTAATACCGACCTTCGGGGGCTCGGAACTCATCGATGACCACTTTCACATCACGACCGGAGCACTGCTGACATAGGGCGGTATCGCGGAGTACGGAGACCGCCACCACACGCATGGGTCCCGCGAGTTGCTTTCCGATGTGTGGTATCTTCGAAGCTTCGAGCATCTCCACTCTGGGTACTATCCCTAGGTAATCACGATAGGCATCAAGAATAGCTTCCCGAACGGCCGTTTCAGCCTGATCGAGCAAGACTCCGCCTCCGTACAACTCGACCCGCTCCGGGACGTTCATGTCTAAGCTCCTGATGATACTCTTAACGGCCGACCTCACGGCGTCCCGGACGTACTCCGCGACCTCTTCGATGGCCTCCAACACCTCACGGCGGGTAAGGTCGTACCGTGAGAGTTCCGAATCGGCCATCGGCGAATTGATCTTCTTTTTGATATTTTCCGCTTCTTCATATGTTAGTCCTAAATCATTAGCTATGGCTAAGGTAAAATCACGTCCGCCAACTTTAATAGAATGACACACTTCCACAAGTGTGTTACGCACAACGGAGATATCCGTAGTACCTCCACCGGAATCAATTAGGAGGCAGTTCTCGATTTTGTAATCTCTGATCGCTTTGGCCACGGCGAGGGGTTCAACCGATATCGTGATTAACTTCATATTAAGGAGCCTAGCGATGCGCTCTAGGTTATTAATGAGCCCCAAGCTTGTATTCGATACTATGGCCCTGAACTGCAAGTGAGTGACTTGAGAACCGATGAGACCGTCGGGGTGGTCTGCCCCGAGTTCCCTTGGGTCTACCTCTGCTCCGTCGACCTTGAGATCCACTATATCGACGGAGATAGGCCAGTTTTCGGGCGAGAACTCCAAGCGGTGCGCTAGCGTGTATCCTATGTCCTCTATGCGGAGCTTTCCTTCGGGGCTCACGCTCGCCTCCGCTTCCACCATAGTGAACCGGTCTCCCGTCATCGACAATCCGATACCCTCTACGTCCGAAGGACTGACCCCTGCATCACGAAGTGCTTCTTCTACGGTTTTCTTGACTATCCGGCTCACACCCTTCACGTATCTGACGTTTCCTCGCTCCATGATCGTGGGATCGAGGATGTACCGCTCGCTGTACCCCTTGACCATCAGGTTACCACTCCTGAGTCGCCCTACGGCGGCTGAGATCACCTCGGTACCCAAGTCTACGGCGACCACGTGCAAGCGATCATCCCTCCATCTGTCCGAGTTCTCGCTGCTTGGTCCGCTGTCTCTCTACGATCTCCTCTAGGTCGATATCGTGGGCTGTGAGGAACGCTTCGACCTCTATCAATAGGTCACCCAGCTCCTCAATGAGTGCTTCCCGGTTGCCGGAACGTACCGCGTTCCTGACCTCGATAGCCTCCTCCACAAGTCTCGCGCCGGTGGACACCTCTACCGCCCGATCCTTCCGCGGCAGTAACCCCTTAAGGCCGAGGATTTGAGAACGTATTAGATCAACCGACTTGAACCTTCTGACGGCCTCAGCTACGAGGTTCAATGTGAGACTCCCCTGTACACGTAAGCGCGTCGTAAATCGTCCAGTCGCAGCACCTCCGGTACGCCTAACCCCGGAACCTCGAAGGTATAGCTCACGACGGTAGCTCCGCACGATACCAGCTCCTCTGATATTTCCTCGAGGAGAGACGGCATTAAATACACGAATACGACGTCCGGATTTAACTCCCGCAGGTCGATGTCCCGGACGTCAGAATGTATAAAGATGGTTTTATCGTCTACTCTAAGTGTTTCGGATTTTGCGCGGGCTAACTCGAGCACATCCTCCCGTACGTCCACCCCCATCCCTTCACACCCATACAGGTAGGCGGCCGAGATCACGAAGCGACCGTCTCCGCAGCCCAGATCCACCACTCTATTTTTAGGAGTTAACTCCAGCTTTCGAAGGATCTCAACCACGATCTCGATGGGTGTCGGTACGAGGTATAGCTCCGTTGGACACGTCACCACGTGGTCGTCGCTCCGGTGATACTCCACCTCGTTCGGGAACTCATCGAGCAGTCTCTCTACCTTCCTTTTCCCTATCATCTTCGATCCTCCGCTTAGGCGAGTGGTATCCGCGAAGCTCCTCGAGCTTTCCGAACCTGCGGGCTATTCCCCTGTACACGTCACCGTGCCTTGGGGTTATAACGATCAAATGGGCCGGGGGATGGATTTCAGAGATCTTCCGAATAACTTCGGCCGGTTCACCTTCTACACGAGCGACCGCGGCCACTGGATACCTTCTCCGCACCTCACCCAAAAGCTCCCGTACTATCGTGTCAGCGACCTCCGGATCCATAATTCTCGGTTTGCCCAAGATTTTAATACCCGCGTACCTCTCGATATCCGACAAGCTTGTGAGTATCTTCTCGTAAGAATCCGACCTGATCACCACGAACAAGCTTCGGTCCCCTCGCTCTCCCGATGCTGGGGGGTTTAACCTGGGCGTCAGGGTGAATATCGTCGGTGTCGACGTCTCGGGCCGACACGCGGAGGAGGACGGTCATTATAATAGGATCACGGCCTGCGTGTCGGCCGAGGTGGATGGGTTCAATGTGTTTACGGTCAGAGATGTGAACGTGTTCGTCGTATGTACTCGCGAGCCCCCGAACTTGCGGACGCTGACCGAGGAAGTCTCCCGGGCCCTTAACGGCCTGGACAAGGACGATGAGTACATGGTGGTGGCGGAACCGGGTGAGTTCTTTGGAGAACCGGAGTGGAGGGTCTCGGCCCTTTTAGGGGCCCCGTTCAAGTACGCCGAGACCGTGGCCGAGCGAGAGGTAGTGGAAATGGCGCATAAGCTCGCCTACGGAGTCTACAGAGGCGTGAAGATGGGGTTGAAGGTTGCCCAGTCGCCCTCGGGCGGTTTTGGTTGAACGGTTGGAGTGGAGACAGGAGAGCCGCATTGATGAGCTGAAAGAGCTGGCCGAATCTGCCGGCTACGACGTCGTCGGCTCGTTCAGACAGGTCCGTCACGAAGACCCTCGATACCATATAGGGGAAGGAAAGGTCAAAGAGCTGGCGGAGTTCGTGCGCGAGAACGACGTGGACAAAGTCATCTTCGAGAACGAGATCAAGCCAGTCCAGGCGTTCAACCTTGCAGGTGAGCTGGGAGTTGAGGTAATCGACAGATTCCAGTTGATCCTCGAGATATTCGCACAGAGAGCTCGAACCCGCGAAGCCAAACTGCAGGTGAAGCTCGCGCAGCTCAAGTACGAACTGCCCAGGGCACGTGAGATGGTGAACCTAGCTAAAAAGGAGGAGCGTCCGGGTTTCCGCGGCCTCGGTAAGTACGAAGCCGACAAATACGAGGAAATGATCCGACGGAAGATCGCCAAGATAGAGCGTGAACTCCGACGGATCGAGAAAGATCGAGAGCTAAAGAGGAAGCACCGACATCGGTTAGGGTTCGAACTAGTTACGTTGGCCGGGTACACATGTGCGGGTAAAAGCACCCTAATGCGGGCCCTAACCGACGAGACGGTCTACGTGGACTCCAAGATGTTCTCCACGCTGGATACCAAAACTAGAGCCGTAGACCTGGACGGACACCGCGTACTCCTCACCGACACCGTCGGATTCGTGGATAACCTACCCCACTGGCTCGTGGAGTCTTTCAAATCGACTCTTGAGGAAACCGCCCAAGCCGACCTGGTCCTGCTGGTGGTAGACGTCAGTGACGAGTTACCGGAGATCAAGCGTAAACTCCGGGTGTGCCACAGGACGTTGGAGGAGATAGGCGCTGAAGGCCCCATCGTGACCGCGCTCAACAAGGCGGATCTGATAGGATGGGAGGAAGCGGAGCGACGCCTCCGGGAACTAGAAGGGTACGTGTCTCATCCGGTGGTCGTTTCCGCTAAGACAGGGGAAGGCCTCGACGACCTCAAGGCCGAGATGCGTACGGTGCTCTCCAGGTACTGGAAGAACGTCCGCATCGAGCTACCGATGAGGAACGAAACCATGCGGGTTGTTTCGAAACTACATGAACTCGGAAACGTGCTGGACGAGCGTTGGTCGAACGACGGTGTTGAGGTGTTCCTCGAGGTCAGTGAGAAGGCCCTGGGAACCGTGAGAGGAACCGTGAAGGGGTTCGGTAAAGTGGAGGTATTGGATTAATCCTCACGCGAACTCTTCCGGTACCATTCCGGAACTTGGATCAGTGAATAACCCCCGTCGGGACCGGGCTTTCCGTCGATCTTGAAACCCATCTTACGGAGGTCCTTCACCCTATTGTGGACGGCTACGCGGCTCTCTCGATTGATGTACTCCTTAAGCAGCTCGCCGCTCACGTAGTTGCCGGTTTTGGTGTAGATACCGGCCTCTTTCAGTATCTGTTTCGCACGCTTTTCGCCCACGGTTTTTGAGAGCTGATCTAGCAGCCTGTTCGCCTCCTCCAACACGGACAGAATGATGAGGTGACCTGCGTCTATCTTCACGCCTTTCTCGTACGCTCGCTTCAAGAACTCCCACAGATCGCCTCTGGGACGACTCCTCGCGACGCGCTCCAGCCTGGACTGCGTGAGTACGGCGATCTCGTCGTCACGCGCCACGTCGGGATCACCCCCGTTCCGTCCCCTATAACGTTTCGAGGATTTTAACTTTCCACGCCGCCGTAGGGCGTTACATACCCCTGAGCTCGCGTCTGCGCTTGGCGACCTTCCTGGCGACCACGGCCTCCCCGAGCCTGAACAAGTAAATAAAGAGGTTTTCTAGACCACCCATGAGCCAGAGTACGTATCCGAACGTTCTATCACTTATCTTACGCTCGAACTCCTCGGGCGTAAGATCTCGATTTAGCTCACGGTTGAATACCATCGTGGCGGCTTCGATGAACTCATCCCACGATATCCCAGGCACGTTCTCGTGAATCTTCTCCAGTAGGTCCCGCGCCGGTGTGTCGTAGAGATTCGACATGAGCTCGACGACAGTCCTGAGCGTAACGACACCGACCACCCGCATGTCTTCCTCCAGTGGGACGAGCGTGAGGTCGGAGTCCGTAAGAATTTCCACGGCCTTCGTGATGGGGTCGGAGGGAGAGATCGACTCCGGCGATCGGCATACCTCTTCAACTGTCTCGGCGCCAGCGGTGAGTCCTCGAGCGATGTCGTTGGACGTCACTAAGCCGACCAAACGGTCCGAACCGTTCACTACGACAGCCGTGTACTCGGAGTACCTCGTGAGCTCTCGAACCGCCTGCTCGAGACTGTCCTCGGGTTTCACTCTAGGATACTCTTTAGTGGCCCACATCTCGGCCCTCATCACACCTCCTCCCTAACTTCCTTGATCTTTATCGCACCAGTCGGACAATTTCGAGCACACTCTCCGCATCTTATGCACCGGTCGTAGGAAATATTGGCGACATCCCCTTCCATCTCGACGGCATCCACTGGACAGACTTCTACACAGACCTCACACCCTATACACATATCCTGATCCAACTCAATTTCACGCTCGAATTCAGGCGGTGTTAAGGTACGCTCAATAACGATGGCATCGACGGGACATGCATGTTCACAAGCTTTACAACCTATACATTTATCCTCGTCTATCCTTAACTTATCAATATTTGGTGCCTCGACAGGACAAATCTGTTCACAAAGACGACAGGCTATGCATCGATCTTTTCTCAGAATTGCCTTCCTAAGTACGAACTTACGTCGTATTACATCAACTTCCTCGAGCTTTACTTCAATGCTATCTTTAGTTACTCGGGCTTCACCGGATACCACCTTGATGGCATCTACGGGGCAAGACTTAGCACATAACCGACACCTCACACATGCGTCGTGATCAACCTCTGGAGGATTGGTGCTGTCCGGTTCTGTTAGCGCGTCTACCGGGCACTCTTCGTAACATGTCTTACACCCTACACATCGCTCGGGGTCTATAGTCACGAACTCCCGACGTACGGCTGGTGTCTCAGAAAGTACTTCCAACACTGTATCTTCATCAGCGTCTTCCACACGATCTAACACCATTTCAACTACCTTATCGATCGAAATTTCAAGCGTTTTCATCCCCGGAATCCCCCCACGGGTTCGATAGCACGGGACGGACAGATTCGAACGCACTCGAGACATCCTACACACCGATCAACGTCTAACTTAGGGGGAGACCCTTTCGCTCCGAAGAGCGCTTCAACCGGGCAGGAAGAAGAGCACGCTTGACAACCGACACATTTGGACTCGGATATCCGCACGCTCACTTCGGGACGTTTTGTCAGGACCTCGATTCGGTAACTTCCTTTGGGAAGCTCACATGTGGCACGGCCGAGGAGTATGGCATCGAAAGGACATACTTCCACACACAAGCCGCACCGCACACAGTCTTTTTCGTCGATCTTAGCGGAATCCTCCACCTCAATCGCGCCTGTGGGACACTCTTTCTCACAAAGACCACAGGCGCGGCATAGCTCGTGTATCACAACAACTTCACGGACCTCGACTATCACGTCCACTCACCACCTCAGCCATGAGCTCCTCTATCACGTTCTTCACTTCGAACTCGATGACACGGCGTATCATTTCCTCAGACATCTTGCGTTCTAAAAGTTCGGAAAGCTTCTCCTCGACGTCTCTTTCAGTCCTCGTAGTTGAGCCGAATTCTTCAGCCGCTTCCAGCATTTCTCGGGTTAAGATGCCGAGGAACGCATCGGAGATCCGAGACCGCAGCACTTCACGCTCGGCCTCCTCCGTAGGTACGCGGTCCACGGCCGATGTCGGACAGGCGTCCGCGCATAGGCCGCATCGCACGCACAGGTCGGGCATGATCACAGGCATCCGAGTTATCTCCTCGATGCGTATCGCATCCACCGGGCAGACATCGTAGCATATACGACATCCTATGCACATGTCAGGTTGTATGTAAAACACTTCGTCAGTACACTTAGGTCGTGGACGATGATCGGGTCGTTTCAGTGCTTCCGTGGGACAGTATGCCACACAATTATAACATCCTAGGCACCGTTCAGGGTCCGGATCTCCATCTGGCACGTTATCAGCGGCACCTGTTGGACACACCTCGTGACAACGGTTACACTCAACACACAGTTCCCTATTCAGTCGTGGATTGCTTCGACGTTTGAGCTGAGGTACCTCCAACTCTACCGTGACACTACCATAAGGACAAACTTTTACACATTCTAAACACCCATGACATGCGTCCAGGTCTATTCTGTGTTCTTCAATGATCTCACGCATAACTCCGGTGGGACATACCTCGATGCAGGGCCTATTTTCACAACGATCACATGTACGGAGATCAACACCAATGAACCTCACTTCAATATCTGCCTTAGGGACACGAACGGGTCTACGTTTCGGCTTTAATTCCGTGAATGATACCTCATAAAACCTGAATACATCCCGAGGGCACGCCTGTACACAGAAAGAACATGCAACACACCGATCCTCATCGAGCCGCACCCGCTCGTCCACCTCGATCGCTCCGGTAGGGCAGACTTCGGCACAGAGGCCACATCCCGCGCACTCGTCGGGCCGTTCGACTTCCACGATGTTGATGGTCACGTTACGAAGACGATCCTCGAAGGAGAAGTGAAGATCGACCACCACCGGTCACCCCCGGAGCGAAGCTTCGAGGTACTCCTTCCACCGCTTCACTAGCTCGTCGGTGTCTGTAGGAACCAGCTTGATGGCACCCGCAACTGGGCAGACTTCCAGACACACCTCGCATAGCACGCAGCGCTCTTCGTCCACCTCGGCAGTCTCCTCCACGGTGATGGCGTCGGACGGACAGGCACTCTCGCACTTACCACAACCTACGCATAAGTCACTGTCAACGACGATGCGGGCGGGCTTGGGCGGCTGAACTCGTTCCTCGACCTCCTCGTGAAGCGTACCCATCTCGATGGCTCCGGTGGGACAGACCTCCACGCAGAGACCGCAGCGGATGCACCGTTCCTTGTGCAGGACGGGTCCTTCCTCGGACATCTCCATTGCGGGCGGACATCCGTCCCGTCCTTCGACTGGACAAGCGTCGGCGCAAGCCCCACACAAGATGCACCGATCCAGGTCGACGTCCGGGAAGTCCCGGAACCTGGGAGGTCTTTGCATGATCTCTCGGGAGGTGTGAGCGTCGAGCAGACGCTTGGATCCTTCCCGGCTCAATATGTGGTTCAGGAAGTCCTGGAGCAAGCGCGGATCACCTCCCGCGCCTTCCCTTCTAAGAGAACCTTACCCTCCCGTTCATCGATCACCACGAACCTCTCATTGCACGCGACGCACGGGTCCAAGCTCGCATATGTGGCTACGGCGTCTGCGATGCTAGGAGATCCAGGCGCTATCGCCTCCAGGACTCGGATATTCGGGACGGAAGGTGTGCGGATCGTAACGCGCTTCACGACTCCTCCAGGAGCTAGTTCCATATCGTACACGAGTTCCCCTCGTGGGGCCTCGACGCGGTTATCGACGTGTCCCGCGTTCACCTCCAGCTCCCGTCGATGCCTCCCTTCGGGCAACTCATCGACGATCCGCTCGATGAGCTCTATGGACTGCAAACACTCGTCGTATCGGACCAAGATCCTGGCGAGGTTGTCCCCCTCCTTCCTGTAAACGGGCTTGAAGCCCAGCTCCGGATAAACGGGCTCTTGGAGACGCATGTCAGACTCGGGGACTCCGGAAGCCCTAGCCTGCGGCCCAACGACTCGGTACTTCCTGATATGGTCCTTAGTGATCACCCCGACACCACGCGATCGGAGCTTGATGAAGGGATCGTTCTTGGCGATTCGTCGGTACGTTATCACGTCGTCACGGATTGCGTCCAGGGTTTCGAGGACGTTGTTCAGTTGGTCCTCGGTGACGTCCATTCGAACACCACCGACGACGTTCCAACCCGTCAGGATCCGGTTACCGGTTATCTCTTCGATGCAGTCCAGGACGCGCTCACGAGTGTTCATGTTCCACACGAACATAGTCTCATGCTCTATCGAGTAGAAGTAGGCGGCGTTGGCGATGAGGTGGGATTGAATCCTATCTAGCTCTTGCACGAGGACGCGGAGGAACAATCCACGCGGAGCGGGATCTCCTTCGGCGAGTTTCTCGACACCTCCGATGAAGCACATGTTGTGCGCGTGGGAGCAGATTCCGCAGACTCGTTCAGCGAGGAAGGCGGCCTTCTGCCAGGGCATTCCCTCCATGATCTTCTCGATACCACGGTGGCAGTATCCCATCTCCACCTTGCAGTCCACAACCTCTTCTCCTCGGACCGCCAGCTTGATCCGGAGGGGCTCTTTGAGGATCGGATGATTAGGACCCACGGGGACACGGTGTGATATCGGCTCGATCTCACCCGTCTCGACGTCCACGACTTGGACGTTGGATTGGATCTCACGCCTCCTGCGCTTCACGGGCCCCACCCCTACGGAACTCCCAACTGCGGAACAAAGCAGGAAGCACGTCGACGACCGCGGAGACTATCTCCTCGGGCCGTGGTGGACATCCTGGAACCTCAGCGTCTACGGGGATCACCTCGCGTACCGGCCCACATACGCGGCCTCCTCGCTGGTTGAAGATGCCGCCAGAGCACGCGCAGGTGCCCACAGCGACGACGGCCTTGGGCTCGGGGACCTTGTGGTACAGCTTGACTAGCTTATCTCGCCATTGATACGTAACTGGTCCAGTAACTATTAGAACGTCAGATTTCCTCGGATTATTGTGGTAATAGATACCGTACTGTTCTAGATCGTATCGATAAGTGTAGCAAGCTAAAATTTCAATATCGCATCCATTACACCCACCAGTGTTCACTACTGTCACATGAATAGACCTAGATCTCACAAACCCTTTCAATTTTTTAAGCGCTGACTTCAGGCTCATATAATCCCCCTCTCACGGAGAGAAGTGAAGAACTTTGTTAATTCCTTACGGTCTATCGGCACGGATTTTCGTCCTTCAAACATTCGCAGTAGTTCATCCTCTAGAGCTTCACTAAGTTTCCCATCACTAACCACATCCATAAGCACCGCTAAAGTGATCACTTCATCGTCAACGTTGTCCAGAAGTCGCTCAGCTTGTTCAACTTCGGAGTGTAACCCATAGAGCCCGGAACAAGACCGTGCTCTGGACAGCACGTCGATCACATGGTCCTCGTCGACGTTCAGGAGCTCAGCCAGACGGTGCACGATATCCCGACGATATGCGTAACTGGTGAGAATCCACTTCTTGATGCGGAGTACCAAATTCGGATCTTCAGCGTAGCGCTCGTTTAGGTCCTCTTCAGTGATATTCTTACGTCTTATTAGGAACCGCATCATCGCGGTCCTAACCCCTCAAGCCAGGTAAGAGCGGCGAGAAAAGTCGCAATTCCTAACACGGTTTCAATTCGTCCGTACCCTGGTCGCATGTTCACCACATATCCGATCAGGAACGCGGCTATCCAGATCCCTACCGGCACCGATCGCATCCAGGAGACGGCCAGAAGTGTCCATCCCAATACCGCCAGCAGTAGACTGATCGGATCCACTCTCCGCTCCCGGAAGATCTCGGGGTACATACGGTAGCTGTACTCGAGACCCACCAACGATCCCACCAGGAACATCGCTACGGCGCCCGCGATCACTGCTTCGACGAACATCCTGCCCTCGAAACCGATCATAGGTGACCCACCCTTAGCGCGTGTATCGAGACACCGAGGATCAGCAGGATCGCTGCCACCACCGCCAGTTGTTCGGTTCTGTGTAATACGTGCTCCAACCTGGCGCAAACGAGGAAGATGACCGATGACGCTAGCAGCAGCACTCCTCCGGCTTTAGCGTAGATCGAGTGCTCGAGGAGCAGGATCGCGGCCATCCCGACCAGGGACAGCGACAGTACGCAGAGGTGCGAGCGCAACGGGACCCCCCTATCCGAGGACCAGGAAGTCCAGGAACATCATTGAGGCTATTATCACGTGGAACCCGACGGCCTGGTACGGATTCAGTATCGGCGTCAGCGCGCACATCGAGGCCAGGAGTAGCGTGAGGACCCCCATGGTCAGGAGGTGAGAGACCGGGTCGGATATCCCCAAGAACACCGCCTGGAAGACCCAGAGCTCACAGTAGTACTTGATGGCTTCAGCCACGTACATCAGCCCACGCAGGAACCCCGGATATTCCGTGAGGTAACCCTCGACGATGTCGTATCCCTTCGAAGGATCCAACGGGGAGTAAGGTGAGTCTACCCACAGGAGGGTGAAGAACGCCAAGGCCGAGAACGGGATGTGTTCTATCAGCGGGCCGTGAGCGTGTTCCCACGCCAGTATGCCGGTTACATCCATGTGCCCTGTTACGAAGTACGCCGATATCAGAGAACAGGCCAGCGCCAGCTCGCCGGCGGGCATAATGGCGTGTCGCACACCACCGATCTTGGTGTAAGTGGAACCTGAGGACACTCCGGCACCGTGGGAGAGAACCTTGTAGGACGCGTACAGGGCGAAGAACGGGAGCAAATTACCCCGATACACTGCCGAGATGGTGACCGCAGCCGACCAGATTATCACGTTGAAAACCGGCACCATCCAGTACAGGAACTCCGCCGAGGTCAGTGGGGCGTATCCTTCCTTGAGCATAAACTTCAACGTGTGGAGGAACTCCTGAACTATCGGCGGTCCCGGCCTACGCTGAATGCGCGCCATTACCTTCCGATGCAGTCCGAGGAACACGCTTCCGACCAAGAAGGCTTCGGTGATCCCCACCAGCGTTTCGAGCACGATCAACGCTCAGTACCCCAGGAAAGGTGTCCTATCCCGATCACCTCGAGGCGAGAGCGCCCATCCTAGGACGAAGATCGTGAGGGCGATCGCCAGGATCGTTAGAGCAGAGAACACTCCGTGATATCTGTCCACGAGCCACGGCCTGGCGACATCAGCCCACACTAGTGTCATGTCCGCCACCAGTACCGCTACTACCGGTACCCACCGCACGCCACCGCCCCCCTAGGGTAAGGCCGCAAGCAACTCCAGGTAGCGGGAGAACGTCAACAGCGTCGTCAGGTGTATCACGAAGGCGTATCGGCCCCAGATCCGCCGGAACGAGTCCACCTTAACCGCGTAGAAGGGACCGACTCCGGCCTCTCCGATGACCCCCGCCGTTAACAGGGCCTTACCGTAAGTTAATGTCCAACCTCCCGCTCCCTTCGGCATTTTCATCAACTCATGGACGCTCAAAGTACCCGTAGAGGCGAGTATTAGTGCCGCACCTCCGAAAAGGGGTAAACTGGCTATCAAACACATGAGACCGTAGTTGAAAGCACACTCCAGCGCGAACTCGTCCTCGACGGTGGTGCCTATCAGCCCCATGTTGGAGATTCCGAGCAGCGAAAGGAACAGGGTGAAGTTGAAAACGTCTCCAGTGGTCACTACGCCGGTGGCCGCGAGGGTCGAGACTAGAGCCAGGGCCGCTTTGATCTTATCCTCCCGCGGGCTGACGATCTTGGCTTTAATCCGGGGCCTGCGGTGGTCTATTTCGACGTACACGTCGGTATTGCTGAGGATGGGAAGTGCGAGAACGGCGAGAAGGACCGCCAATATGATCATGTTAATCGTGCTTAGGTATGGTACTATGTCGCCCAGCGGTATTATGAAAAGTACCTTACCGCTCGGGTACACGTCGTCGGGCCCCCGCTCTCACATCGTAACCCATGGCGTAGCCCAGTAGCGTGAGCTTGGGACCGACCTTGACGAGTATTCCACCAGTACCCGCCAAGATCAGGGCTAGGAGCCACGCCTTGGGATGTAGGAAGAACGTGCTGAAACCGGCGACCCAGAACGCCCAACCGATCCCCGAGATTGACTCCATCCCGCGCCACTCCTCGTAGTGCGGTCGGTTCGCCCTGGAGAACAGGTAGAACGCCGCTCCTGAGCCCGCCACGGCTCCTCCGGTGAAGCCCGTAAGTAGCACCCCGTAGACCACCAGCCCGATCATGATGGCCGTCGGCGCCGTGCGGAGGACCTCCATGTCCAAGGGTTCGAACTCGGGTAGGGAATCCCCATCCGTGTATCGGGCGACGAGTACTTCCGCCGTAGCTATCAACTCGGCCAGACCGACCACCAGTCCGGGTAGAATCAAGCACTCCGCTAGGTCGGTACCGACGGAGGCTAGGAGTGTCAACGAGCCGACTTCCAGTGCGTCGGTCATAGTCAGCCTGTTGAGCGGATTGCGATCCGCCGCGATGTCGACTGCCGCGATCAGACCCACCGCTATTCCGGCAGCTACGGCCACGTGGTACATTTTCACGGTGATCTCTGGGACGACGTGAGGGACTATCATTCGCCGCCCTCCCTCTCCATTTCCTCCTCGCCGATCGTCTTGGTTCGGACGATCCACGAGAACGTCACGAAAGCCACGAACATGATGGACGATTCCAGGACAGTATCCAAGCCCCGCGTGTAGTAGAGGATCTCATCGAGGATGCCACCAGGATGGGACACGATCGTCGTACCACAGTGCCTGGAGTTATGGGCCAGCCACCTGGTGAACGGTGTCAGGTAGGAGGTGACCCACCCGCGGACGGGTTCGAACTGGGGGTACTGCGAGATAGTCACTCCCGGACTTTCGAGTGGGACTCCCCCGCGATCGTAGGGGGCGAGTGGATCTCCGGCCTTCATCTGAACCTGCGGCGCGGGCCGAGGGTAGAGCTGCTCCCGATGGTACGAATGTCCACAATGCAAACCCAAGAGTGCGAGTACAGCTAGGAGAAGGCAGTACACTGATACCATACTTTCAGGCCGTCTAATCGCGTTCAGAGCCCTCGAGAACTTCGCGGTCACGCTCACTGGCCTCCACCCTCAATATCGCCCTCATCAATATCGGGGTCGTAAAGGCGCCGACTGCGATGAACGTGATCAGGGCGAGTAGGTGGTTGAACGCTAGGAATACCAGGCACACGCCTACCGTTGCCAGTTCCAGGTTGAGAGATTTCACAACTGGATCTGAACGAGCAGGTCCTATCGCCGCCCCTAGCGTGCCGAGGATTATCATGAAAGCACCGGTGTATAGGATGGCCTCGCACTCATGCACTTCGCCTCACCTCCTCAATCCGGATCAGGTACACGCAGAACATTATCGTCCCTACCGCCTCGAGGGCCACACCGGCGGCAGCGACGTCGAGGTATCCCTCCGCAGCTACGGCGCAGATCATACCCGATTTAACCAGCGCAATCGAAGGAAGCTTCTGAAGTGGGTCACGGCGTAACACCGTGGCGATCGACCCCAAGACGCAGGCTGTGAGCGACGTGAGGAGGAGCCAGTTCAATCCAACTCGCCCGCCCTTCTGATCTCCTCGATCTTTTGGATCGTGTAGGAGACGGCATTGGACTCGAGCGTTGAGAAGATGAACACACACAGGGCCGCTATCAGACCCATGTCGGTGCGCCACGTCGTCGCTACGAGACCCGCGAGTCCGAACCCGACCACGTTGAGATAGAGCATTTGAGCGTAAAGATCCCTCGCCACCAGGAGGCGCAGTGACATCAGGATTACGATGGCCGCCATCACCGCCTGTGCGGAGATCACTTTTCGGCCCCCCTCCCCATCCGGCGTGCGATATCACCGATCAACCGGGACGCTCGAGGGTGGTCGATCCCGTGGATGGTCATGATCGCTATCACCATTCCAGCAACGAAGTTGGCAGGATCCATTCCAAGCACTTTATCGTAGAGGGTCACCAACACGGTGGCCGTGAGCGACCCGAGGGTACCGGCGTATCCGGGGTCGGCACACAGACGATTACCCAAGTACACCGCTAGAGCCGCGACCAACCCACCTTCCGGTCCTCCTAGGCAGTAGTACCCTGAGGAAGCCAGTAAGGTACCAGCCGACGCGTCGGGTGAACACACTATGTTGCCCATGAAATAGCCGCCGGCGATGTCACCTCCTCGGCGTTCGACTGAGCGCCCGATGGCTTCTGCGCCTTTAACACCTGGAGCTTCCGGCAATCCCATAAGTATATCTACGATGACGAAGTTCAGCCACGCGAGGACTGATCCGACGACTATCTGCAGAATCTGGAGTCCTTCTTGCAGTCCGATCACCCCGCCTCGGGTCGGGGGAACACCTTCTCGATGTACGCGGTGAAGGCCGCCGACAACGCCCCAACGACCGCGCCTACGATCGCGAGCGGTATCGGAGGATGGTACCCGATCACCCTGATCACGAGTACTGTCGCGCCGGCGGCTATCACCGGCGTGGGAAACGCAGCCGAGACTTCCCATGACTTCCTGCGGGGTTTATCGCGCTGGATCGGTGGTAGCCCCAGCGCTAGCGCCGTCCCGAACGCAACGGCGGCCGCCACTCCCACAGCCACTAATCCAGGGTCTTTCATTTTAAGGTTTCCCCCAACATCTCTTGGGCGGTTCCCGAAGTGGGGGTTTCATATTGAGTAAGATCATCATGCGACCTCAGGTTACTATCGAAGATGATTGGATAATATTCGAGGGCGAAGAGGGATTCGTAAGGCTTCCAAAGGACCCATATAAGGTTATCGAAGACTTTGAGGAGTATGGATACTTCTTCGACGAAGAACATCGGCGCGACTTTGCGGCCATGTACATGACGCTGATAGTCGAACAAACCCCCGTCCTGCTCGTCGGTCCTCCGGGTACGGGTAAGACGAAGCTCGTCCGTCTTATCGGCGAGCTGTACGACGTTCCAGTAGTGGTCATGCGTGGCCACCAGGAGGCGCGAGAGCAGGAGTTCATAGGAGGTGTCGACGTGGCCGCCCTCCCAGTCGCCGATAAGATCGCCGAGGAGTACACCGAGGTCGGAAATATGGAGTACGAGGAGGCCATTGAGGCACTTAAGGAATTCATTTACGTAGGCGGCTACCTCAAGGACGTGGTGAACGACGCTCGACGCCGTGGAGCGTGTCTGTTCTTCATCGATGAAGTTAACCGATTCCCAGGTTATATGATCCCAACGCTCATCCATATCTTCGAAAAAGACACCGAAGTTATCTACATCCCGCACTCCCCAATCGATTTCGGGGAAACGGGAGCCATAATGCGAATAGGCGCGCTCAACCCAGAAGGTAAAGGCACTACTAACTTCGACGAAGCTCTTCTAAGGCGCGTTGAACTCGTCCCGTGGGGCGAATACGACGTAGAAATTTACAAACGTATAGCCATCGAGTCAGCTCGACAGATCATCGAGCTGACTAAGATGGCCGAGGAAGTGCTGGAAGATCTAGCGTCCCTGATCAAGGACATGGGTAAAGGTGTCGACGTCGCTAAGGACGTGGCGCAGACGGTCGCTATAGGTATTAAAATGGGATACGACGTGGATACAGTCGCCAGGAACGTGGCTAATAAGATCCTGGGCGATATGTTATTAGACTCTGAAAAAGCCGAGGAGTTCGAGGCTCGAAGGAACGCCCTAGAACGTAAGATCAAGGAGAAGCTCAAACCCGTGTTTAAGTCCTGACTAACCCGAATCGGGTGAAAAGGCAGCCTTGACTTTCAAAACCGAAATACGATTGGAAGAGGCTACCGAAGTAGTAGGAGAGCTTATGGAGCGACTCAAGCGTAGGGGCGACGTCCACGCCCCGCCCGACCTACCCGAGGGATTTTTCCGGAAGCTGACCGTATTAGCGGATGGTGACTCCGTAGACCTCCAGACGTTCGTAGACATGGCGATTAGACACTTCGCCCGGCACGGCTACAAGAAGCCGCTCGATGCGTACGAACGCGTGATGGTGGCACGCGCTATCGTAGCGGAAGAACTCGCTAAGATTCTGTTCAAGGAGGAAGCTGACGAAGAAGCCGTCGAGTCCCTCCGGAAGTTCATCCCACACGCGAGCGAGGAGGTTCGTGAAGAGCTAGAGTCACTGGTCGACGTTGATGAAGCAGACATCCGAGAAGAACCCAACCGGGAAGATCTCGAACGTGTCCTTGAGACGTTCGGTTCGCAGCTATCCGACGAGGCGATCATGGACCTACTAAAGACCGCCATCTTCGGACCCGAGAAGAAGCGCATGCTTGAGAACATTACCGATGAGCAGATGGTGGGAAGCCTCCTTCAGCAGCACGTTCCACGTTCGGTGATCGAGAAACTAGCCGAGCAGGGCAGATTAGACGTTCTCAACCGATTAGGGTCACCCATCGAGAGCAAGGTCGAAGCCATAGCCTCACCTCACGCTTCGGACTCGTACTCGACGGATCAAGAGGAACTTGAGAAGGCGTTCTCGGACGAGGCGTTCAACCGGCAGGCTCGGCAGATGTTCTCGGAGCTCGCCCGACGGCTCAACGAACTCGCCGAACAGGTGGGTGTTGAACAAGCCCTGGAGCGCGCTAAGCGCGTTTCCGAGGCCATCCAAGCCGCCAACGACCGATGGGAGCGCGCCGCTAAAATGTTTGAAAGGGCGATAGAGCGGCAACTCACCGAACGAGGACCGTCGTCCGACCCTGTTGAGGCGTACCGTCGTGGAGCCCCCATGGACCCGAACCACGTCAAGGATGAAGTCGGCCAAGACCCGTCGGACTACACGGCATCGCTAGAACAGGCTCAATTCGTGGTCGAAGGTATCGAGCGACGTGGCAAGTTCAGGAACCCACTCCTGAGCACGGTTCAGGCCAACGACATGATCAAGTCGATCCCGAATCTCTCCGACGACCAATTCCGTCAGCAGGTGAGGAACCTATTGAGATCCACGATGGGAGAGCTCGAAGAGTGGGCGAAGGACGTAGGACAGGATGTAGTGCGACGAGTTCTGGAAGAGCTGAAACGAGCTGAGGAACATGGGTACTACGTACCGGAGGAACTGAAGGAGCGGATGGAGGAGCTCCTTCAAGACTTGCAGGAGGGACCAGAGGAGCGGGAAGCTGAGGGTGACGGCGAAGGTCCTTCAGCCGGTGCTTCGGAGTCCCCTTCGTTCGTATCCGAGGAAGGAGGCGGAGGAGAGCCAACCGAAGGGGAGAGTGGCCCGACACCGACGGAGAGTGCCTCAGGAGTCGGCAAGGGTGGAGATCCCGCCTTCACGATCGACCGATCGTTCCCCGAGCGCAAGAAGTTCCTCAAGATTCTACAGAGCGAATCGCTGAAGATCCTGGATGAAGGTCACGAGATATCGCGCGAGTTCGAGGACGTCGAGGAGGGAGAAGCGAAGGCGCACTTCGGGTGGCTGTACGGTTTCGATAAAGCCGACTTCCTGTCCGACGTGGATTGGGAGCGCAGCTTGGAGGAGGGTTACTTCAAGAACGTCCCACTCACGCTGTACCGCCGTGAGTTCCGCAACAAGGACGAACCGAAGGTGGCCATCCTGCTCGACTCGAGCGGATCTATGAGCGGGGACAAGATGGAGGTAGCTGCGACACTGGCGGCTGCTCTGTTCGAGACCGTGGGGATAGAAAACATCGGCCTGTGGGCGTTCAGATCGGAGGTCCATCAACTCAAGGACTTCGAAGAAGTGATCAATCGAAGGAAGCTCATCGAGAAGATACTAGGGATACCCGCCGGAGGTGGTACCGACCCCGTAAAACCGCTGATCAAAGTGCTAGACTCACTAGAAAACGTGGATTACGATAAATGCAAGATCATTTACATAACGGACGCAATATTCATGCACGATGACTTCATTCGGATCAGAAACTTGCTAAGTGATCGTGACGACGTTGAACTGTACGCGCTACTAATTAAGGACGAATTCGAACACACGGGACCAACAATTTTCAAACGCATAACAGAAGAATTCGATGGAGGAGTAGTCCAGGTTAATCCGAGAGATCGTGAAGGTGTCCGCGAGAAACTCCGTCAGTTCGTTGACATGATATCGGACTAGCCGACTAACGCCCGCTCCACTGCCTGCATTGTTTCCATGGCATCCTCTCGGATATCCTCGTACCATACCGAGCATTCACGCCTGCTCGTTTTTACCACCATCCTATCCCGGTGCAAGCTCACGTTAATCATACCGCGTACGTCCATGCTTAGGCTTCTGAGGAAGTTATGAGCTAGAATGATCTCATTAACGTAGTCTGGATACAGTTCTCCGAGCGGGGCTCGATACGAGATACCTTCCTTTTCCCAACTACGACGAAACTTTGTATGGAACTCACGGAATAGGTACTTCGAGTAATTATGTTCAAGTAATACAACGTCAGTTACGCCAGCGTGAATCATCTGTGATGCTGCCTCTACGCTATGCCAATTTTCTAAAATGGATTCAACGCTCTTTGGGAAGAATGCCTCACAGCCCAGCGAATTGACCCAACCTACCGCGCAACTAACCTCAAGTTCTTTCAGTCTTTCCATATATTCCTTGTACGTATCATAGTGACGATCATCCACGAAACTTATCACGGCCATTTCGTCGTCCATTTTCCTCGTCATAAACGTCTTGTGCGTCACTCGAAACTTTCTGATCCCCGATCGCATCAGCTGAGCGATGAACTGCGTCGGGATCGCTGTCTCTGCGATCATTTTCACATCGACCGCTCCGGAAGTACCCACGAATTTAAGGTCTAAACTGTTATCGTCTCCTTCAACCACCTCGAACCTCTCGAGACCGGAGAGTTCATCATCCGCGATTTTAGCCAGGTGGGCTAGTGATTTAAGGAAGGGTGACATGAAAGGTCTCTTGACGCAAACTTCGACAGTTTCATCTGGCAACGAGACCCGGATGGTGCTTCGATCCTCAACTACGGGGATCACGTCGAAGTTGACGTTGAACTCACGTGATAACGCCGAGAGTAGGGGTTCGATGTTCGCGTACATGGTGAAGGTGCTCCCCACCCTACTGGATGCAGTCGTTGAAGAGGTCAACGCCGATAAAGATCATTCGGAAACCTTTCGGACGGAGCCGTGGTCCGGGCAGCCGGACGAGGTCGTGGAAACGAGGTATATCCAGCTGGTACGGCGGCTCGTAGGGGAAGGGCGAAACGTCGTGCTCGTAGGCGAGCCAGGGGTGGGGAAATCCACGACGGCGATAGCGGCCTGTGAGAAACCAGTCCCGATAGTGTTGACTTTCGGTGGAAACCTACCGGTTTCCATACTTAAAACTTTCGTCAACACGCTACGTGTGACGGGTCCGCGGAGGTGGATCTCCGTCGATGCCGTAGTAGTGGGCGACGCGGTGATCGAGGGCAAGGTCCGACGGCTTCCCCTGATCGATGAAGTCGTGGTGTTCTCGGTGACGATAGTTACGTGGTGTCTAACGCGGGCTCTGAAGATCCCGATCATCGCCATGCTGGCCACCGACAAGAAGTACTACGCCGAGGCCCGGAAAATCTTGGAGCTCGCGGGATTCGAGGTTGTCGAGATCAAACCCGATAAGCACACCGTCGAGGAAGTCCTGCGCGCGCATGGACTCCAAGGTTCCCCGAGGACAGACAATCCTCGGGAAGAGCTCAAGAGGTTCTCCGAGCGATCGTCCAACCACTCTCAGTCCGACGAATGAGTCCTCTGGATTCCATCGACTCGAGCCGACGCTTGAGCCTACTACGAGCGATTCGGAGTCTACGGGCGAGTTCCTCGGTACTCACGGACCCCTTCTCGTAGAGTTCGTTCATGATCCGCTGCTCCAGCACGCGGCCGGTGAAGGGACAGCCGTCGTACTCCCGACATTCGATTCCGAGCATACACACCACTTTATCCAAGTATCTTCGAATATCGTACAGTGGTGACCACGTCATCGGGGAGATACAGCAGCTCTTTACCAGTACGTCTTCAGGGAGTTTCGACCGCACTGTCTTGTATATGAGTTCCAACCTGTCCAGTGGCGAAAGAGGCCCCCGGGCTGGGTCTTGAGCTGGGTTGAATTGGACGATCCTTTTTCGAGGGTTAAGAGCGAGAATCGACAGGATCCGTTCCGCGTCGGCCTCAGGAGGAACACCGGGTAGTCCGACGACCCCGCCCACGAACGTCACTTCGAGCCCGTGTTCGTGACACCATCGCACGACACGCCAAAACTCCTCGAATCCGCGACGACGCCCCGTGATCGCCTCCCATTCCTCTGGTGTGCGGCCCGAAAGGCTGAGTTTCAGATAGTCCAGGCCGGCGCGCTGGAGGTCTTCTAGTAGATCGAGTGGGATGAGAGGGCCCGTTCCGACACCCACGTCGACCCCTAGTTCCAGCTTGATGAGCTCCACGGCCTCCACAAGGTCCGTATCGAGCGTATGGGGTGAGGCTCCCTGAATTACGACTTCACGATTCCCCGCTTTAACCCGCTTTTCCGCCTCACGGAGGATCTCCTCCGGTGTCAGCTCGACGTGATCTCGCACTAGGTTGTAGTAGCAGAACTTGCACCTCATGTCGCACCTAGTCGTCGCCACTATGCTTCCCGTCCGCGTTTTGGACCGACCCGTGATCACGCGGAGGAACGCCTCGACTTCCGGACCGTCCGTAGACAATCGAACGGGTTCGTTACGGTATTCGTAGTCGGTGTTCGGCCGTACCAGCTCCAGGAACCCCTCCTCGGTGAGGGCGAACCCGCGATGAGTCGGCTCGATAAGCCCCTCATCACGGAGGTCGTTAACGGTCTTGCTGATGAGACCCCGGTTACCGCTCACCTCGTCCATGAGTTCACGGCGGGAGAGCGGACCCTTCTCCGCGAGTGTGCGGAGTACGCGCTCCCGAAGGTCACCACCATGTTTTCGAGAACGCCTCATAGTCCTGGACCCTTCGGACTCCGGTGATTTCCCCGTTCCGTACGACCACCGAGCCCGGAATCGGGTAGCAGTTATAGTTGCTGGCCATAGATTCGCAGTAGGCACCGGCGGACAGGAACACCACGAGGTCGCCCTCCGAAATATCGATGGGAAGCTCCCGGTCTTCGGCGAGTACATCCCCACTCTCGCACAGCGGGCCAGCCACGGAGGCCTTCTCGGTGGCCGAGTAATCGCCACCGTGAACGACGACCTCGTGGTAAGCATCGTAAAGAGCTGGTCGTATCAGGGCGTTCATACCGGTGTCAACGAAAACCCACCTCCGACGTCCCCGTTTGACCTGTCTGACGCTTGTGACCAGGATCCCGGCTTCACCCACTATGCTCCGACCGGGCTCGAGGTACAGGTCGAACCCCGACGACTCGGAGTGAAGCTCTTTCAGGTCCTCCTGGAGTTCCTCCGCCAGATCGTGAGGAGACGGTACCTCCTCACCTCGGCGGTACCGAATCCCGAGCCCACCGCCGATGTTTAGGTACGAGATTTCCTCGATCAGTCCGGTGTCCTCGAGAAACGTTCGGACGGATCTCAACGCCTCTGAAAACGGCCTCAAATCGGTGATTTGGGAGCCTATATGGTAGTGAAGCCCCAGGAACTCGACCCACTCCGATTCGATCATCCGCCTGCAGACTCGTTCGGCGATTTCCAGCTCAACACCGAACTTCGACCCTTCGACCGCGGTGGCGATGTGAGAGTGGGTATCGGGACTCACCTTCGGGTTGACCCTGAGCGCCACTAAGGCCCTCTCACCTTCATGCCGCGCGATTTTTTCGATACGTTGGAACTCCTCGAAGGAGTCGACGTTGATCACCCACGAGCGTTCCACGGCCGCGCGGATCTCATCCGAGGACTTCGCGTTGCCGTTGACCACCACTGTCTCCGCTCCCGCGTTGACCGCGACCTTCATCTCCCACAGCGACACCACGTCTGCGGCTCGAGTCTCGTCTACGATGTGTTCGACGAGGTATGGGTTGAAGTTCGCTTTCATCGCGTAGCATACGTACACGCGATCCGGGAACCAAGAAAACGCCTCCTGATATTCGCGGGCGGCCTTTACGGGCAGCATCCGCGTCGTAGACGTACACCGGTGTCCTCGTACCGGCCTCCTCCAGGATGTCGTCGAGCTCTCGACCACTGACTTTAACCACCGCTACGTGTTCCGTTTCTATCATTGCGGGACTACCCCTTCAAGTTGGCGACCAGTAGCTCCACCGACTTAGGTCCGATGCCACTCCGGTCCGCCCAGGCGGCTAGGAAGACCCCTAAGTCGTCCGGAGTTCGGCCGAAGGTGTAGGCGGCGACACAACCCAAAGCTTCGAGGTCGCGTTTAAGACGTTCGAAGCCCAGCGGGTCGAGGAAGATTTCACCCTGGGTGAAGGCGTCGACGGCCTCCATGGGGTTCTCCACGGGACGCACGGAGACGGGCTCTTCGTCCGCGTATTGGGCCTGAATGCGCTCCACCACGAACTTCCCCAGTTCTTCTATCAGCTCCTTACCCTCCGGAGATTCCGGGTCGACCACCTCAACGTCGCATCGCTCGAGGACGCTCTCCAGGTACCCCTGCAGATTATCGAGATCCCAATCCTCACCCCTACTCATACCGCGGACTATGAGGACGTCTACGTCATCCAATAGCGGCCGCGAGCCCTCGAAAGCGTCCAGTTCCATCATGATCTTCTTGGCGAGTCGATGAATGTGGATCGGGGTGCCGGGCACGATCAACTCCCCAGTTCCTTCCTTAGCTCTCCCATGGTAGTCACACGTTCCGCGAACGCGTCGTGTTTGTGGATGGACTCCTTGTTCACCTGGCGGACTATCACTACAGCGTCGTCGGGAAGGTAGTCGAACCGTTCGACAATTCGCCTGATCATCTCGCGGACGCAATCCTCGACGAATTTCGGGTTCTCACACGCAGAGCACGTGACCTTAAGCTCATCGGGTCTTTTCAGTAGCTCGTAGGTCGGGGCGCTCATGGACTCCTCTATTATTTCAATGATATCGTTGATGCTCACCCTATGCACGTCGGACACTTCGATGAGTATAGTCCCCACTCCTCGCTGATTATGGGTCATAGGATGCACATCCTCACGCACTATCTTCTTGGCGAGATCTTCCGCCTCTTCCTCTTCCAAGTCGAGTTCTTCCATTAACCTGTGCTTCACGCGTTCTTTACCGTGCTCGCGCATCATTTCGAGGGCGCACGGACACGCTGTCAGTCCGACTACCTCGGCTCCGACCATCTTCCTAGTCTCGATGCCGTTATCGGTCCTCTTGGACACCGCACGACCGATGATTTTGTAAGGTTCTTGAGTCGGGAGCTTCGTCACCGGAGTCCGCCGGGATAGTATTAGTTCGCCGGTCATGTAAACCTCCGATCGCGTCGCGTAATCATGACGTTCCAGGAGTCTTCGGGATATCCGCGAGCAGAGGTCTTCAATGACGGTGTCACTCCCCTCAACCGACATCTCAAGCTCCTCGAGGACTTCCTGTAACACCTCGTGACTGCGTGACATATGGATCCCTTTCTGGTGAGCGGGGAGATCCACGAACAGGTTGAACGTGGACACGAGTACGATGGAGCGCTTCCCGCGACGCGGTATTTTTACGAGCTTCTTTATCCCGCTGATCCCGACCCGGGTGAGGTGAGCCGGGATCTGAGGGTCGGCACTCTGAACATCGGGGAAGCAAGACCGCAAAGGGTACCCTCCCCTAAGGAGGTACGGCGCTCTTTATACGGTAGTTCACTATTCGGACCGGAGGAACGTATCACGTCGGGGGTGCCAGGCTTGCCAATTAAGCTCCGCGTAGAAAAAGCCTATCCCGAGGACGTGGGTAAGCGCGCGGTACGCATGGATAAAGCCTCGCGGGATCGTATTGGAGTCTCAGAAGGAGATCTCGTCAAAATCACCGGGTCGAAGACCACGGTAGCACGCGTCCTGCCGGCGAAGAAGGAGGATGTCGGTAAAGGAATAGTGAGGATGGACAAGTACGAGCGGCAGAATGCTGGGGCCTCCGTAGGCGAGCCAGTTGAGGTAGACCGGGCCGAAGAGAAAGTCGCCAAGCGCGTCGAACTGATGCCCACGGAGCGTGTAGTCGTTCCGGTCCAGGCTGGGCTAAAAGAAGAGGTCGAAGAGGAACTGACCCGAGAACACGAGCAGGACATCCTGGAGCAGATCAAGCGGTACCTACGGTCACGTGCTCAGCAGACGCCGATTCCCGCGACACACCGGGACGTGATCCCGCTGGAAGTTCAAGGCAAGACCATCGCGGGACACGTGTTGATCAAGTTCCCGGACAGCCTGCTCGTCGTCGGGATCGAGCCCGAAGACGCCACCGTGATCGGTCCCGAAACCGAGATCGAGGTCAAACCGTATTCGGAGGACCTCGCGAAAGCCGCGGAAATCCCGGACGTGACGTATGACGACATCGGAGGACTGGACCGAGAGATCGAGCTCATCCGGGAGTACGTCGAGCTCCCGCTCAAGCGACCGGAACTTCTCAAAGAATTAGGGATCAAGCCGCCGAAGGGCGTGCTACTCTACGGCCCGCCTGGTACCGGCAAGACCCTACTCGCCAAGGCCGTAGCGAACGAATGCGGGGCGAAGTTCTACTCTATCAACGGGCCGGAGATCATGAGCAAATATTACGGCGAGAGCGAAGCGAGGATCCGTGAGGTCTTCGAGGAGGCCCGTAAGAACGCCCCGGCGATAATCTACATCGACGAGATCGACGCGATCGCTCCCAAGCGCGGGGAGACCGGCGAGGTCGAACGGCGGGTCGTCGCGCAACTGCTCACCCTCATGGACGGACTGTCCGAAGACGAGCGTGTGGTCGTACTGGCCTCGACGAACCGCCCTGACGACATCGATCCCGCACTTCGAAGACCAGGACGGTTCGACAAAGAGATCGAGATCGGAGTGCCGGATAAGGAAGGCAGGAAGGAAATCCTCCAAATTCACACCCGCGATATGCCGCTGGCCGACGACGTCGACCTGGACAAGCTGGCAGAACTCACCCACGGTTTCACAGGTGCGGATCTCGAGGCCCTCTGTAAGAGCGCTGGACTGAAGGCTCTGCGCAGGGCAATCCGAAAGATCGGCGCCAAGTTGGCCGAAAAGGGTGAAAAGGAGGAGAGAGAAGTCGCCGTCAAGGTCTCGGAGCTGTCGGACGAGGAGCTCATGGAGGTACTGGAGAAGGGCCTGGATCGCGCTAGGATTCCGGAAGAGAAGAAACGCGCACTCCGCCGCGTTCTAAGGGAGGCCGAGGAAGAGGAGAAGGAAGAGGTCGCGTACACCGACGCGCTGGATAAAGTGCTCGAAGCCGAGGAGCTGCCCGAGATCCGGGAGGAGCTGAAGGTCACTATGCGCGACTTCATGGAGGCGCTGAAGGAGATCGAACCATCGGCGCTGCGCGAAGTCATTGTCGAAGTGCCGGACGTATCGTGGGACGATGTGGGAGGACTCGAGGATGTCAAGCAGGAGTTGAAGGAAGCCGTCGAATACCCGCTTAAGTACCCGGAAGTGTACGAGAAACTCGGCACGAGACCTCCTAAGGGCATACTGCTTTACGGCCCGCCTGGTACCGGCAAGACCCTACTCGCCAAGGCCGTAGCGAACGAGTCGGATGCCAACTTCATCGCCGTCAGGGGACCTGAAGTTCTCAGTAAATGGGTAGGTGAGTCGATCCCGGGCGACGAGGTCGTCTGGGCGAAGGTCGACGGAGAGGCTAAGCTGATACCCATCGAGGACCTCTACGAGCTGTGGAAGGAGGGCCGGGACGTCGAGGTCGCAGCACTGACGGAGGAGGGTGTCGTCTGGTCGTCAGTGGATCGAGTCGCCCGGCACCGCCGTCGGACCGGTCTCGTGAAGATCATCACGCGCACGGGTCGGGAGGTCATCGTCACCGAAGACCACTCCGTCTTCACGGTCCGTGACGGCAAGATTGTAGACGTGCCGACCTCAGAGCTGTCGGAAGGAGACTGGATAGTCCTGCCGGCGAGGCTTCCGGCGGGCGACTCGGACGAGATTGACGGAATCAAGATCGATGAGGACCTGGCGTTCCTGCTGGGCCTGTACGTGGCGGAGGGTAGCCTGACGAACCAGAAGGACGCCGTCAGGATCCACAATAAGGACCCTGAAGTTATTGAGGAAATCGACCGAATCGTGCGAGAGAAGGGCTGGGAGGGCCGGTACTATGAGAGTGATCACAGCTACTGGATCAAGAGTCGGAAGCTCAGGCAACTATGTGAGAAGCTGGGCACGAAAGCTCGGGAGAAACGGCTCGGACCGCTTCTGTCACTGAAGCCCGAACTGCTCGCCGCCGCGCTGCGCGGGTACTACACCGGCGACGGATCGTTCTCGGTGAAGCCGCACGGTCGATCTGCGATCATCGAAGCGACCACGGTGAGCAAGCGGCTGGCCGACGAACTCCTCGTCGCGCTGCAGATTCTGGACATCGTGGCGCGCAGGTACGAGTGCGACGACACAAAGGGGAGCACCAGATACCGCGTCATGATCACCAAGTCAGAGTACATCCGCACGTTCGTGGAAAAGGTCGGGTTCGCGCAGTCCGAAAAGAACGAGCGGATCCGGAAGTTCCTGGCGGAGAGGAAGTGGACGAGGGGCCGCTCCGACATTCCGACGGAGCTCATCGGAAGCCCCTACACCTACGTCGAAGTCGAGTACATCTCGGATCGCGTCGCCGCGGACGGTGGTCTCATGAAGGCGGAGCTCGAGCACCTGTACTTCGACAAGATCAAGGAGATCGTACCGCTGGACCGTGACGATGAGTACGTGTACGATGTCGTGGAGGTGAAGCTGGGCCACAACTTCGTCGGAGGCCAGGGAGTCCTGCTGCACAACTCGGAGAAAAAGATCAGGGAGATCTTCCAGAAAGCCCGACAGACCGCCCCGTGCGTGATATTCTTCGACGAGATCGACGCGATCGCTCCCAAACGCGGTACCGAGGTCGGAGGTTCACGCGTCACCGAGCGCATCGTCAACCAGCTGCTGACGGAGATGGACGGTATCGAGGCCACCGAGGACGTCTTCGTGATCGCGGCGACTAACCGTCCGGACATTATCGACGAGGCGCTGTTGAGGCCCGGCCGCTTCGACAGGATAGTGTACGTACCACCGCCGGACGAGGAGGCGATGAAGGAGATCGTGAAGATCCACACCCGAGACATGCCGCTGGCGGAGGACCTAACCGTCGACGATATCGTCGAGATACTCCGAAGGAGAGAACGCGAAGAGGACGCGAAGTACACCGGTGCCGATATCGAGGCCGTCTGCATGGAGGCGGCGATGTTGGCACTCCGCGAGGTGCTCGATGAGCTGGAGAGGATTGAGAAGGAATCGGAGACCGAGGAAGAACTTGAGGCCAGAAAGGAAGCATTACTCGAGGAGCTTCGAGTGGAGCGTAGACACTTCGAGAAAGCCGTCGAGAAAGTACCGCCTTCCGTCCCCAAGGAGAAGCTGGAGGAGTACGAGAAACTGAAGGAAGAGTACCAGCGCCTCGCGGGGTGACTTCGGTCCTCGCTCCTTCTCACCGATCACATGCTCCTGCGCCTGTGCAGGTGGCTCAGGCTGTTAGGATACCCCACGGTAGCCGCCCACGAAGTGGTCGATCCTACGAAGGTCGAGGATGAAGACGAAGTGCTGGTGGAATTCTGCCGGGAACACGATGCCCTGCTGATCACGAGGGACAGACAGCTCGCCCGAAGGGCTCGGGCCGTTCTAATCACGGCCGATAGCGTACCGGAACAGATAGCCGAGGTGTTAGAGTTCCTAGGAGACGAAGCTTTCCTAGACCCGGATGAATCACGTTGCCCCGAGTGTAACGCGCGGGTACGACGGGTGACAGCTGAAAATCCGGGACCGTTCGAAGTGACGTGGGAATGCCCGGAGTGTCGGCGTAAGTACTGGGTCGGCGGGCATTGGCGAGATATGGAGGAGACTATCGACCGCGTAAAGAAAGCCCTACGCCGAGTTCAAAGGGGGCATCTACGTGGGTGAAAAATTAACGTTGGAGGAAGGGGAGTTCCTAGTTCGCCTTGCGCGGAAAGCAATCGTACATTACCTTGAGTCCGGCAAAAAGATCGAGGAAAAGCCTCCAACTCAACGACTCGCAGAAAAGCGCGGAGTCTTCGTCACGCTTAAGAAGTACCCGGACGACGAACTGAGAGGCTGCATCGGGTTTCCGGAACCCATCAAGCCCCTGGTGGAAGCCACCGTAGAGGCCGCAATCAGTGCGGCCACCGGCGATCCGCGGTTCCCGCCTATGCGCGACCCTTCGGAGATGGAGGAGATCAAGATAGAGGTCAGCGTGTTAACACCACCTAAGAAACTGGAGGTCGATAACCCGAAAGAGTACGTCGAGAAAATCGAGATCGGAAGACACGGTATCATAGTGCGCCGCGGAGCCCGATCGGGGCTCTTGCTGCCGCAGGTACCAGTGGAGGAAGGTTGGGACGAAATAGAGTTCCTGTCTCACGCCTGCCTGAAGGCGGGTTTACCACCGGACTGGTGGTGTTCTCCGGACTGCGAAATCTACGTGTTCGAAGCGCAGGTGTTCGAGGAAGAGGAGCCGGAAGGGCCGGTCCGGGAAAGGGATCTAGCCGAGGAGCAGTGAACCGCTGATCCGGAAGGCCTCGAAGGCTTCCGCGTACTTGACACCTATCTCCATCCCACGGAACTCCGCGGTCTTCATCACCATTTCCTCACTGATCGCCCCGCGTTCGACTTGGGAGCGGTGTACCCTGACAGCTTCCAGCTTCTTCTCCAGCACGTCGGTGACGTCGACGTAAACTACGGGTTGAAACCCCACCGTGGAGGGTCCTTCCCCCATCAGCACGGTCACTTCGGGGAACTTGCTGACGGCCGATGTTACTATTCGAAACGTGCGGCGATGGTCTTGGTGCGTGTCATTGGGGGAGTGTGTGAACACAACGTCTGGCTCGAACTTCGAGATCAGTGCCCGGACGGCATCGATACTCTCGGGATCGACGGAGATCCTGCCGTCTTCATGGTTCAAGAATTCGACTCGATCGACACCGAGACATTTGGCACCCTCGATGGCCTCACGCTCCCGGACCTCCTCGTCGCCGCCGTTGTTTCCCTTGCTCATTATTACTTCGATAACTCTGTGCCCCGCGGAGGAAAGCTTACGCACGGTCCCTCCACAATGAACTTCCATGTCGTCTGGGTGTGCAAATACCGTCATTACGATCAATCATGATCGTCCCCCTCCGAGGCGCGAGTGGTCCTGTACCAAACGTTACCACGGATCGCAAGCCAGATCAGGCCGTACACGGCGGCCCATTCGACGAAGAACGTCCACATGAACTGACAGGGCATAACCGCGAGAGCCCAGAGTGGCCCTCTACGGTTCGAACATTCGAGTGCAGCAAGGACCGAGTAGATCATGCGACCGGCGAGAGAGATCAGTATCGTCCATGGATACACCAACGGGAGAATATAAGTGGTGAGGAACGACGCCAAGAGCGATCCCAGGACGAAGACGGCGAACCCTATTCCGGGAAGGTTCCGAGATCGAAGTGCCTCCGCACAGGCTTGGTACATCCCCGCCCACCAACGTGACTGCTGGAAGAAGTTCTCCTTCAGGCTGGCCGGGTCGTCCATCCACACCTCCAAATCAGGTCGGTATACGAACCCGACCTTCCGCCACGTGTGGATAAGACCGAGTGTGACGTCCTCCGCGAGATTTTCCGGAAGACCCTCTTCAAGGAGGAACGTCGCCTTGAACAAGGTGCCGGTGGTGAAAACGGGGGCTGACCCGACGACGTTCCCCCAGAATGATATCCCAGAACTGACGACGTCGAACTGAAGCCCCACCATCAACCCTGTCAGGTTCCTTCCACAGTAGCGGATTCTACCGAAGGCTAGGGTAGCGTCCTCCTCGAGCAGCTCACGAATGTAGCGGTCGGAACCGAGCTCGTCCCCGGCGTCGATGAGGAATACGTAGTCGGCGCGGGCACTCACGCGCTTCAGGGCGTTGTTAACCGTCTCACCCTTGACGTTGCCTCCCGCCTTCACCACTTCCACGATATCGTCGTCGGCGAACCGCCGCGAGAACCGTCTGTGATCGTCTTCCGTCCCGGCGGCGATCACCACTTTCTCGATTTCGACGCCCTTCTGCGATAAGACGGAACGGAGAGGTTTCTCCACAGCTTCCACTGATTCGTGCTTAGCTGGTATCAGTACGACGATGCGTTCCAACGGGGGTTCCCCGGAGGTCAGTGTTCGCGACACATGGCCAGGAACTCGTCGAACACCCACTTGGTATCCCAAGGACCGGGCCCTGCCTCCGGGTGGAACTGCACGGAAAACGCCGGGGCGTCCGTGTGAACGACGCCTTCGACCGTACCGTCGTTGACGTTAACCCAGCGGACTCTCAAGGGCGTGTCTCTGAGACTGTCCGGATCCAGTGCGAATCCATGGTTCTGGGAAGTGATGTAGACTCTATCCTTATCAAGATCCTTGACGGGCTGGTTCGCGCCACGGTGCCCGAACTTCAGCTTGAAAGTATCGCCCCCCTCGGCGAGTCCGAGGATTTGGTTGCCAAGACATATACCCATCAATGGAACCTGACCTATCAGTTCACGGACCGTTTCCACGGTCTCCCTGACGCGTTTGGGGTCGCCCGGTCCGTTGGATACTACGACACCGTCGGGATCGATGTCCATTATCTCCTGGGCCGAAGTGTCGTACGGGACTACGGTAACGCCGGCGCCGCGTTTGGCCAGCTCACGCAGTATGCTCCGCTTCACACCGCAATCTATGACCACGATCTCCGGTTTTCCGTCGGAGAACCGGTATTCCTCACGGACCGAGACCTGCGGCACCAGATCCATCTCCGAGATATGGGGAACTTCCCGCACTCGCTCCAGTAGTTCTTCATCGGAAGGTTGGTCGTCCGGTTCGTAGGGTACCAGAACCCCTCTCATGGCACCCTCCGTCCGGATTTTCCTCGTCAGCATCCGCGTGTCGACGCCCGCGATCCCCGGGACGCCGTGGTCCTGGAGGAATTCGTCCAATGTGATTTCGGCGCGCGGATGGATGGGACCATCGTGGAGGTACCGCACGACGAAGCCCTCCACTTGCACCCTGTCGGACTCGCCGACTTCCGGTAAGATCCCATAGTTGCCTTGCATCGGGAACGTCATGATTAGGATCTGTCCGCGGTAGGACGGATCTGTCAGAGCTTCCTGGAAGCCAGTGTGAGAAGTGTTAAACACGACTTCCCCTTCGGCCTCGCGCGGACTCCCGAAAAGTTCGCCATGTACTATCGTCCCATCCTCAAGCGCGAGTGCCGCCCTCAACCGGACGAACCCTCGGAGTTTCCTAGGATCTTGGTGATAAAAGCTACACCGGGGGGCCCACGTTGATAAGGGAGCTGAGACCGCTGCTGCGACGGGTGTCGGACGCCAGGATAACGTCACTCAAGAGGGAGTGGGACGAGACCTCTACCAGCGTTTTTGTACGCGGTGCGATCGAGACGCTACGACATGCACTCAGGCGGACCACCGGGATCAATCCCGAAGCATTGGCGGGGGCCGCGACGGCGAGAAGAGGCGACCACGTCGGCCCGCTTCGGAACTTAACTCGGGTGTTGGAGGGTAAGGCCGAACACCTCGAGGTGAGAGCACTCCAACTGTACAAGGCAGCCGCGTGGGACCTACTGGAAGCCGAGGAGAAACACTTGGGCCTCGGCGTCGCACTGGACATTAAGGAGGGTAAAGTCGTCGTTCGTCGGAGCCCCGACGTCCGAGAGTACATACCGATCTCTCGACGTTACGATCTACCGGACGACCCGCACGAGTTAGCGACGCTTTTAGTGGAACGTTACGACTTGGACTTCGTCTACGTTGCGGACTTGGACGCTATTCTACGCGGCGAGCCCGCAGATACCTCAGATGCTCTTGAGTCATTAGAGAAGCCCGTCTTCGTGGACGTGGGGGCGTGTGAACCCGACCTTCCGAGTCACGCCCACAGGGTGATCCCTACGGAATGCTATGACGACAAGAGCGAGTACATCGAAGATCTAGAGGAGGACGAGAGTGCTGTGGCAGGGCTGGACTTGAACGGCTCTGAGATCCTCGGCCCCTGGGACGGCGTGGGCGACTTCTTGGACACCGTGGTGGAAGTAGTGTACAGACGCGATCCGGGCGTGCTCGTGATCGACGTCGGTGCAGTCGGTTCGAAGGAGGGACCGCCGTACGAGGCCGCGACGTCCGTCGGGATGTACTCTACGGCCCTGATCGGAGGGGGCGTCGGGCATCCGGAGCACGTGAAGCTGGCTTTGGGTACTCCCGGCGTTTCGGGCGTTATCCTTGGGACCATACTCTTCGAGGGGGTGGATCCCATGAAGCTGGAACAGGCGCGCCGAGAGGGTAAGCGACTGCGAGTCCACCACATGGGGTTAGAGGAGGAGTACTTGAACCTCATCAAAGAAGGTAAAAAGACCGTAGAAGGACGCGTGAAGGACGACAAACGTGCCAGAATAAAGCCCGGAGATAAGATACTCTTCAACCGTAGGCTTCTCGTGAAGGTGATAGACGTGAGAGAGTACGACTCGTTCGAAGAGATGTTGAGGGAAGAGGGGCTCGAAAACGTCCTTCCGAACGTGGATTCCATCGAGGAGGGCGTGGAGATATACCGGCGCTTTTACTCGAGTGGGAAGGAGAAAATGTTCGGGGTGCTGGCGATCGAGATCGAACCGATCATGGATCTCTGGGAAGGAATCTGTGACTGAACGTCACTCGAGGATGGGGCCTTCAGGACTGGGGATGAACCCTATCCGCTCCAAGAACTTGTCATCGTATATCAGCTCCACTTCGCCGCCTCGCAGGTACGGTCCTATTTTAGCCAGGACGCCGGGGGCGTCGACGCCTTCATCGAACACCACTTCGTTCTCCAGAAGCCCCCATCTTTCGATCCGGATGACGCGTCGCCCGAAGCCGGCGCGGTTCAGTATCCTCTGAAGGCGTTTCCGCGTGATACCGGCTACGATCATCCTATCGTAAGGGTCGGCCGCCATCTCGAGCAGGTATTCGACCTGCTCATCGGTAAGTCTCGCTTCGATCTCACCACGTTCCTCGTTCACCTCGACGATCTCCACCTCTAGAGGCATGTTCTCGACGAAGCCGAAACTCCTACCGATGTCACGTATCGACGCCTTCTCACCGTCCAGGAGTTGCTCACGGAGTCTGTAAAGCGGCACGAGCGCGTCCACGACTTCGGGACCTACTACTCCGATGTCGACGTAGATACCGTAGCCGACGCGGTACAGGTCCACGATCCGACCGTAGATGACGTCGCCCGGAGAAACGTCGAACAACGATCTCACGGTGTCGAACTCTTCCACGATTTCTTCTGCAGCTTCTTCCACCTCAGGGCCTCGAATGCGTAACACTGCCCAAGCCCTGAAGTTTTTCCTGATCTCCTCGAGCTCGGCGTCGAAATCAGATATAACGCTTTGAACCTGGGTGCGGAGTGACTCCTCGGCGCCGCTGTTCCGGTACAACTTTTCCAGTATAGTCACATCCATAACGGGCACACGATCACCACCGGGTTAATTCGGGAGGTATAGCGTTCAGATCGACCAACTCGTTATGAAGCTCGATCAGGCGCTTGACGGCCGGAGAATCCTCGCCTAATCGTTCAGAGAACTTGCGAACGACTACCTTGATCGGGACGTGCTCCGTTCCGAACGTCAAGTTATCGGCGTGCGCCACGATCTTCTCCTCGAGAGTCTCGGGGATGTAATCCTTCGGCGGCAAACCCAGCTTCTTGGCCTCATCCTTGGGAATACCGGCTCCGATGTGCCTCTCGACGATCCGGACGACCTCCTTCGGGTAACCGAGTTCACTGACTATGTTCGCGCCCACGACCGCGTGATCTATGCCATGAGTACGGGCCCTGCCGATGTCGTGTAATAACGCCCCGGTGCGTACGAGGTTTAGATCTACGTCTTCTTCGCATCTTTCGGCCATCTCTTCAGCCAAGCGACAGACGGCCTTGCAGTGCTCGATAACGTGCTCGGGGCAACCTACTCGCTCTAAATCCCTAATGGGGTCCCTCAACCGAGCCGTTCCCTGAGCTCCTCCAGCCTTCGGATCTCCACTTTTAGTTCCTCCGCTAGCCGTTCCAGCTCGCGCCGCTCCTCGGTGAGATCCACCTCTTCCAGCACTTCACCGCACTTAGGGCATCGGAACTCGTGTTCCATAGCCTCCTCGAACGACATTCTAGGGCAGTCATCGTTCCCACAGTGAAACATAGGATGAGACATGTCATTACTGAGTGCACGCTCGACCTCTTCGAGCTCCCGTCGACGCTCCTCGAGGCACCTCCTGAGGACTTCTCGTAGGTTGAGCCGCCAGGAGTAAACGGGGTACCGGTACTCTTCTCGACGCTCCTTTCTGAACGTCACAACGCCACGTTCATGGAGCTTGTAGAGCACCTTCCGCACTTCTCTCGGGTCAACACCCAACTCCTCGGCTATCTCTTCGTCGATAGCCTCACGCTTGAGTATCACATCCACGGTTCTCTTAGCGACTTCAGGGTCCACTCCTTTCTCACTGTCTAGGAGCGATAAAGTTACGTCTCTGAGGACCTCCAGATCTTCCTCACCCAGCTCGGCATACACGTTTGAACCCCCCACCCCCTTACTGGATGCGCTTCAAGCATGTAATAAATTTGTGTAATCGACGGAACGTGTCCTTACGCGGATGGACTATAACAGCTGAACACTCACCCTCAGCAACCATTTTTGCGGCCTCTTCGGGCTTTTCGTCGTCGATCGTGTAATTATCGATCCCGATACCCTCGATATACTTCACTTCCAACTCGTCAAGGATGCCCTTAATCCACTCCGGGGAACGCGCCCCCACGAGCAAGTCCAAACCCGTCTCCGCCGCAGCCTGACCGAGACCATAGACGACCGAGGGATGCAACTCCGGGCCGAGATCGTCCTTCCAACCTCTCCTCGGCACCTTTCCGCGGAAGAGGGCCGTGTGGAGAGGGCCGCAGGTCGTCAGGTACTTAGCACCGTCCACGATGCGCAGTGCGTCGTACACGGCCTCCTTGATCTTACCCTCCGGGACTCCGGTGGCGAGAGAGGTACGGTGGAGGCCGATGTAGCCAGGGCTGAGGTGAAGGGCCAGCTCGTACCCCTCCTTACGTAGGCGCTCGACGTATCGCACGTCGGGATGGTACTTCCGTATACTTCCGGCGATCGACCAGACGATCTTTCCGCCCAATTGTTCGACGCGCCTTCTCGCCACTTCCACTTCGGAGTCGGGGACCTCCTTCTTGGACGGATGATCGATGAACACCAGGAACTCCGGCAGTCGTAGCACCCCCTACTCCAAGTAGTGCAACGGGGATCTCCACAGCTCTTCCAGCTCCTCTCGATCCAGTGATACGTCCACGGGTCCCACCGAGATCCGCAGGACGCCGTCTCCGGTGACCTCCCCTACCACCTGAGCCGGTACACCGGCCTCTTCAGCAGCCCCCAACACATCGTCGGGTCGGTCCGTAGTCACGATAGCCCGACCGTGGCTCTCGGACAACAGCAGGAAGTCCCACCGTGACACGGAATTCGGGACTTCGGACAGGCTCAGGGAGGCTCCGACAGGTCCCAGTAGCTCGGCTACGGCAGCTAGAAGTCCCCCGGTGGACACGTCAGTGACTGAAGAAACCATATTCTTCCTCGCGATACGGCGGAGCAGGTCGTGCAGGGCTCGCTCCTCCCTGTACCTCACGCGTGGTACCTTACCTCCCTTAATACCATGGTACTCGATGAGGTACAGGGACCCGCCGAGCTCCTCCCGGGTCTCCCCTAAGACTATCACCGCCTCGCCTTCTTCGGGCTCTCGAGGGAAGTCTTCTAGATAGTCCAATCCCCGGATCACTCCCACGGCGCCTATCACGGGCGTGGGATTCACCGGGCCGTCGACCTCGTGTTCGTTGTACAGGCTCACGTTTCCGCCGACTACAGGAACCTCGAACTCGCGGGCTGCTTTTCCGAGCCCCTCGATCGACCGGCGAAGCTGGTAATAGACCCGCGGGTTTTCCGGGCTTCCGAAGTTCAAGCAGTCAACCAGACAGAGCGGCTCCGCTCCGACGGTGGCGAGGTTACGTAACGCTTCGGCGACGCACCCTTCCGTACCCGTTTTCGGATCGATGAGCACGTGCCGCGGATTCGAATCAGTCGTCAGGGCCAGGGCCACGTCTTCCAGGCCTTCGTGCTGCAACCACATCACGGCAGCATCGTGACCCGGTTTCACGACGGTGCGTCCTTGCACCTCATGGTCATACTGCCGGTAAACCCACTCGCGAAGCGCCGGCGAAACGTTGGGGGAGCTCAGGACTGAGCGCACTAGATCCTCGGGGTCCGGCTCCGGCACGTCCACGTTCTCGGGGTACGAATAAGGCTCCTCCTCCCACTCGACCTCGGGAGCACCGTCGGCCAGGAACTCGGCGGGAACCCGAGCGATGACGTCGTCACCGTCCTTAACCGTGAGGTAGCCGTCGTCAGTAACCCTGCCGACGACCGACGCCTCGAGACCGTACTTACGGCAGATCTCTATCACCTCGTCCACATCCTCAGGGGCCACGACGAGCAGCATTCTCTCCTGGGATTCCGAGAGCATGATCTCCCACGGTTCCATCCCCTCCTCCCGGAGCGGGACCTTAAAGACGTCGATCTCGACGCCGGTCCCCCCGTCGGCGGCCATCTCGGTCGCGGCGCACGTCAGACCGGCGGCACCTAGGTCCTTGCACCCTTTGACTAGGCCACGCTCGACGGCTTCCCGGATGGCGATGATCAGTTGACGCTCCGTGAACGGGTCGCCGATTTGGACCGCCGGCCTGTCTTCTTCCTCCGATTCCTCGCCCAGCTCTTCGGAAGCGAAGGCCGCACCGCCGATCCCGTCACGGCCCGTTCGAGCGCCGACTAGTACCAGTACGTCCCCGGGGCGGTCCGCACGACCTCGTACGATCTCACTCCTGCGAACTATACCCACACACATCACGTTGACGAGGGGGTTGCGCTCGTAAGAAGGATCGAACTCCAGCTCTCCACCTACCGTCGGGACTCCGATGCGGTTACCGTAATCCGAGATCCCGCGGACGACACCGTCGACGAGGTAGGGGACGCGTTCTCCGTCCAGCGGGCCGAAGCGAAGCGGATCCAGGAGAGCTATCGGGAACGCTCCCATGGACAGAACGTCTCGGACTATCCCGCCGACACCGGTCGCCGCCCCGTTGTACGGATCTACGTAGGAGGGGTGGTTGTGGCTTTCTATACCGACTACTACGGCCCACTCGTCGTCGATGGCGACCACGGCGGCGTCATCGCCGGGACCCACGATGACGTGATCCGCCTCGCTGGGGAGCTGTCGAAGTAAGTGGCGAGTGCTACGGTAGGCGCAGTGTTCCGACCACATGTTCTCGAACATGGCTCGCTCCGTGGCGTTGGGGTCCCTGCCTAGTTCCTCCCGGATGAGCTCCAGATCGCGTTCGTCCAACGTCAAGCCGAGACCCCTCAGGGAGTGCGTAACCTCGTCACCCTAGGAGTGGTCGGCAGACAGCGGGTTCGTCATCGGGATAAATCGACGACGTGATCCCACAGCGGCCTTACGTCAATAACTCCCTCGAGTGTGGTGACGCACATAGGGCAGGGTGTGAGGACGGGTTTTCCGAGCCGTTCGTACGCCCTCACCGTGGACTCCGAAGGCTTCCTCACGAGTGCCCCGCCGCCGCAACATCGATGCCTACGTGGTGGTAACTCAACGTCGGGAAGGCGCTCCAGGACATGGTCATCCACTCCATGCCTCACGAGGTGGCACGGTGATTTGTAAGCGGCACCTTCCGGTATCCCGTCGAACTCCGCTATCTCGGCGTAGTACAGCGGACGCTCGTCGAGCACTTCCACACAGAAATCGTAACAACCCGGGCAAAACACCACTACGGTGTCGAAATCATCGAACAGCGAGCACCACCTTTGCACAGTCTCCTCGGGGACTTCCTCGCCACGCTTCCGAGCGAAGTTCATACAGCAAGGTTCATCCTCGCCTAAGGTCGCCAACCCCGCGCGGCGCACGATTTCGATGACCCGTCGGAGCCACTCCGGCCGACTTCTGATAGTGCATCCTAAGATCGCTACTCCGTCGCCCTGTAGAGGCTCGGATTCATCGGCGAGCTTCCGTCCGTACGGGGTACCCGTCCGCCGGACTCTTCGCACGGCCTCTGGGGTGGGTTCCTCCCTCCTCAGATCGGTGATCACCTCCGTGTAGGGGATGTTGTGTGGGCACAGCCGCTCACAAAGACCACACACCGTGCAGTCGGAAGCTACGCTCAACGCCTCCTCGAATCGACCCGAGGCAGCGAGCACGTTGAACAATCTTCTGGGTACGTCGTTCGGACATCTGGATTCGCAAGCCCCGCAACCGTCACACCGGGCCAACACACGCTCCCATTCCAACAACGTTTCCCCTAGGTTCAACCGTGCTCGAATCCTTTCCACACGGGGTAGGGCTTGACCTCCTTCATCCCACGTTTTTCGACCCTCTTAGCGGTCTCCAGTGCGAGCTCCGCGAGTTCTTCCGGGATAAGACCGGAGTCGACGGCGCGCTCCAGATCCTCCTCGTCGATTATTTCGCGCTCCCCTTCCTCGGGTTCGACGACGTCGACCTCCAAATCCACGTACCGCACGCAGTTCTTGAATACCTCCAGCGGCGTTCCTATGTTGTAGTAACGACCCTTCAGCTCACCGTCTTTGTTGAAATACTGATGAACCGTGACCATGGAACCGTCGGGGAGTATTGAGATGGCGTAATCACCTTTCTCGATCGGTTTGTCGATTCCATCGTAGAAGCCGGGTCCACGCATCTCACGACGGACCTTGAGGATCCCCTCCACGGGATCGTACTCTACTACCTTAGGGTTCCCACCGAGCTTCTTGACTCCCTGTCCCGGTTTCACGTGGACGATGTCGATTCTATCGCCTTCGGACGGTCCTTCCGACCTGGTCAGGCATCGGATCAGGCGCTCCGCAACGACCTCCTCGTCAAGGTCATCCAGGAACGGTTCCACGGTATCCACGGCCACGCTACCGGCGAGGCTGCGACACTTGAAGTAGTGGTGTCCCACCATAGTCGGTAGGACTTCGGAGCGCACGGAGTCGAGCCGGCTCTTGGCGAGCGAATGGATCTCCAACTCCATCTCACGCACATCTCGGATGGGACCGGGTTCGGACATCTCCTCGGCACGCTTGAACAGTTGCTTACGTTCCTCGATTAGATCGTCGATCTCCTCCGCCAGCTCTTCCCCGGACTTACCCTCGGCGGCGGTCCTCCAGATCAATCCCCATCCTTCCGGGACCAACGCCTCGCCGAGACGCTTCAGACGTTCACGCTCGCGTTCGTCCCGGATTTTGCGGCTGACTCTGATCCCCTCGACGGGTACCAGGACGGCGTACTCGCCGGCCACCGTGACCTCCGTCGTCAGCTTGAGTGGGCCGTCCGACACGGACTTCGCAACCTGTACTACGAGCTCCTCTCCCTCTTCCACGACCTCCGACTCGTCCTCGCTGAGGAAACCCTGAAGTCCGTTCCCGAGATCTACGACGGCAACCCCGGCCCGATCATCGATTTCACGGACCACGCCCTTGAACACGCTCCCTTCTCCGATCTTGTCGGCCGTAACTGTAGCCCAGACCTCCGATTGGAGGATGTCCACGAGCTCTCGAACATCATCCGCCGGACCCTGGATCTCGATGCCGTGTCGATTCCTCGTGTCCCGAACGTCCACATCGGGCGAACCGGAGTCGAATTCCGCATCGGGGAACCGCCGCCTAATGTCATCGGAGGGCTGGGTGACTATGAACCCGTGATCCAGGCAGATCTTGGTGAGCGCCGTCGAGTATATACCACGTATCCTGACCTTACAGGGCACCCAGAGCACCCCCCCGGGGGAAGCGGATGGGAGACCCCGAGGTTCTCCTCGAGGTCTACGAAGTGATCCGTAACCGTATCGAGGAGCGTCCGGAGGGATCTTACGTCGCGGAGCTCACTGAGGACGACGACACTAAACCGGCTATCAACAAGATCTGCGAGAAGATCATCGAGGAGTCGGGAGAGCTCATCCTCGCGGCTAAGGATGGGGACCGGGAAGGTGTAGTTTATGAATCCACCGACCTTATCTTCCACGTGTTGGTCTTACTCGCGTACTTAGGGATAGAGATAGGGGAAGTGTTCGATGAGTTCGAGCGGAGAAGGAAATGAGCTGCCAGATCCCCCGGTGCCTGAGGATTGCAAGTACGTCTACTACGTGGTCCTGTTTCAGAACCCCGAGGACAAAAACTGGGATCTTTTCGCCGTGATCCGCGGCTACCCGGGCCTCAAGGAGCCGTACGCGATAGCCGTCCACCTGGCGCGTGTGGTCGAAGACGCCCTGAAGGAGGTAGACGAAGGGCTGAATGTGGAGCTCCAAATAATCCCGATTGGGGGCGAGGAAGGCATCCCGGAGGAGAAAACCGCGAAACTGTTAGAAGCCGTCGATGGGCTCCTGGAAACCGCCGCCCAGTGTGCCAGAGGACCCGAACGAGCGGATGACGAATTCTGAGGACGGTGACCGTCTGGGATGATCGGTGCGGGCGAGGCCGACATGGAGCGAGTCGTTATCGTCGGCGCGGGACCGGCAGGGCTCTTCGCGGCCCGAGAAGTGGCACTTAGAGCCGAGCGAGACGTGGAGGTTGTGGTGTACGAGCAAGGACCTAGCCTGGAAGACCGGCTGGAAAGCGGGGAAGTAATGCGCGGCGTGGGTGGAGCCGGTGGACTCTCCGACGGCGTGCTGAACCTCAGGCCAGACGTCGGGGGCGACTTGGTTTCCATCGTAGGGGACAAGAGATCGGCGAACGAGCTCGTCGAGTACGTCGACGAAGTCTTCCTGAAGCACGGAGCACCGAAGGAACTCAAGGTACCCGAAGGCCCGAAGGTGGAGGAGATCGCACTCCGTGCGGCGGCGGCCGACGTCGAGTTCGTCCGGATCCCACAGCGTCACATCGGCTCGGACAACTTGCCGAAGGTCATAGGGTCCCTGGTCCGGGAGCTGGAGGAGTTAGGGGTGAAGATCGTCCCGGAAACCAGAGTTGAGAGGATCTTGGCCGACGAATGCGTGCGGGGAGTTAAGCTCGAAGACGGACGTGAGGTAGAAGCAGACTACGTCATCGCAGCTCCTGGACGTGTCGGAGCTAACTGGATGATGCACGAGGCGAAGCGGCTGGGACTGGGGTTAAGGTACAACCCCATAGACGTCGGTGTTCGGGTCGAGGTTCCCCGCATAGTTATGGAACCCGTCGTGGAAGTGTCGCTTGATCCGAAGTTCCGCACCCGAGCCCCGACGTACGATGATCCGGTACGGACTTTCTGCGTATGTCACGGCGGGTACGTGGTGAAGGAGAACTACGAGGGATTCGTGGGTGTAAATGGACACTCTTACCGAAGGAAGAAGTCCGAAAACACGAACTTCGCGTTCCTCGTCAGCGTGGACTTGACCGAACCTGTAGAAAATACCATCGAGTACGGTAGATCGATCGGCCGATTGGCCACGACCATCGGTGGGAACAGACCGATAATCCAGCGGCTCGGTGACCTCCGCCGCGGAAGGCGATCGACTTGGGATCGCATCAACAGGTCCCACGTTACACCCACTCTGATGGACGTCACGCCTGGGGACATCTCGATGGCGCTCCCACACCGGGTCACGGTGGACATTATCGAAGGATTGGAACGTCTCGACGAGGTGATACCCGGAGTAGCCTCCGACTCCACGCTACTATACGCGCCGGAGATCAAGTTCTACTCGGCCCGAGTGGAAACGAACGAGGACCTGGAGACTAGGGTGGAGAACCTGTTCGTAGCCGGCGACGGTGCCGGATTATCCCGAGACATCGTGAACGCTGCCGCTACCGGAGTTATCGCTGGGCGTGCAGTTGCCGAGCGTATCGGTTAAGGGGAGACTTAGATGGAACCTATATTCCAAACACTCTTAGCCCTACTTATAGCCACCCAAACCGGTGTTGAACACGATACCGGATGTTGCACGGTACTGGTGCACGTACACCACGGATGTGATGTAGTAGCGTACAGGAGGGACGCTAAATTTCCGGCCGAAATACTGATCGTACGCACGGAATGGGCCGGGCGGAGGGCGATTAAGGAGTATAAAATTCAAGGGGGATACTTCTGCCACACCGTGATCACGGAAGACGGGTGGATAGTGACTATAGGAGGACGAGATATTCCCGAAGTGAATAGAAAACTTGAGAAACTTGGGGCCGAGATAGTATCCAAAGGTCGCATCAAGAAGGATGAAATAGAGAAGGCCGGGGAACTTCTCAAGGAAGCTAGATGGGGACACTTCGTCGTAAAATCCCCAAACGACATCGTCGGAGTAGCATCGTACGACTATAGAATCTCCTCGCCAGAGAGAATAGACATGTTTAAGATTAAGGACGGTGAGTACGTTAAAGTGACGAACAACCCAAGGTACTACGATCGGGGAAGATCCGAAGAGTTCGGTAAAAACCCCATCGACGCCGCCATTAAAATCGCGGGGAAAGACCCGTATGGACTTCACCGACGAGATATAATCACGTACAAGTTAACGGTGGACGAAACGTCAAGCAGCGTCAAAGTTTGGGCTTCCTACGATGGCAGAGCGCTGCTCGGAGGAGCTAGCGGAGAGCCGGACCCGATCCGATTCATGGGCAAGACGATAGCGGCCAACGAAATTCCGAGGGTGCCCCGAAGGAAGCCGTTAGGAGAGGTGATATTACGAGTGTGCAGAGAACACGAGGGCAAGGGAGAGCTACCCAATCCAGCCGCCGTAGCCGCGGCCTTGATCAGCGGAGCCGTGTTCGTGGCGTTTCTAGGACAGCTGTCGCTCCAGCAGCGAAATCTTTATTAAATACCTGGGGACGACAGAGGCTGGGACGAAGGGCCCGCAGCTCAGTCTGGCAGAGCGCGGCCCTTGCGAGGCCGTGGCCCCGGGTTCAAATCCCGGCGGGTCCACCAACGCCATATCGTTATGATCCTCAAAACATTTCGGACGAACTCTCGACATCGCACGGACTAGGGGGGGTAGCGACAATGAATGGTAAGATTTTGGTAGTCACAGGAGTAGCAGTATGCTTAGTATTAGCTACCGGAGTAGTAGCATTTAACCCCGCCAACAAAGTCAAGGAGTTCGACCCTAAGCATGCCCTAAACTTCGCTAAGAATATATGCAAACTAGGACCACGCTATGGAGGCAATGAAGCAGAGTTGAAAGCAGCCAATATAATGGAAGCAGAATTGAAGAAATATGGGCTTAATGTACACGAAGAGAAGGTCGATTTAGGTGGCGGTAAATATACGTATAACGTGATAGGAGAAATTAAAGGAACGGACGAGTCCAATAAGTATGTGATTGTTGGATCCCACATTGACTCACCAGGATTCTGTGAAGGTGCTACAGATGATGCAGCAGCAATGGGAATTCAAGTCGAAATGGCACGAGTGCTTGCTAAGAATTTCCGTCCGAAGAAAACCGTATTAATAATTGGATTCGGTGGTGAAGAGCTATGGTTCAAGGGATCGGAAGCTTTTGTAAGGAAACATCCAAAGATCATTAAGAATTGTGAAGCAGTGATCGACCTTAACTGTGTAGGTGCTGGACAGAATGTGTTCCTAACTCAGAAGAGTGCGAAACCGAAGCCGGTAGAAGGGGATCCAAAGCTCATCAAACTCCTGGAAGAGTGCGCGAAGGAACTCGGACATCCAGTCACGGTAGGCGACACGACGTACCCGAGCGACACCTACCCGTTCTATCATAACGAGATCAAGCGCGTCCCCGTGTGTCAGGTAATGAGTCAGCCGTTTGAAGTACCACCGTGGAGTGAGTCCAACACAGCGGACAAGTTAGACCCAAAGGACATGGAGAAGGTGGGAGAAACCGTCACCCTCGCCGTGGTGAAATTGACGAACGCCGAACCCGCTTCGAAGCCACTATGGGAAGCGAAGCGCGCCGAGGAGTCCGCAGGTGGAGGCTGGCCTGCGCCGATGTGGTGGGCGCCCGCGCTTCTGGGAGTCGCGGCCGCACTGCTCCGGTCGCGGGGGAGATGAAATTGCGCGCACTACTGATCGTCGATATGATCCGCGACTTCGTAGAGGAGGGAGCCCCGCTGGAGGTCCCGAAGGCACGTCGACTCGTACCCCGTATCGCCCGTCTCGCGGATGAGTTCAGGGAGCGAGGTGATCTGGTCGTTCACGTGTGGGACGAGCACTATCCGGACGATCCGGAGTTCAAGGTGTGGGGCGAACACGCCGTTGCGGGGACGGAGGGTGCGGAACCGGTAGAAGAACTGAAACCGGAGGACGGCGACTTAGTGGTGCGGAAGCGGAAGTATAGCGGGTTCTACGGCACGTCTTTGGACTACGACCTGCGCTCCCGGAACGTGAAAGAAATCTACCTCACGGGAGTGTGCACAGATATCTGTGTACTCTTCACATGCGCGGACGCGCTCATGCGAGGGTACCGAGTGTACGTAGTGAGGGACTGCGTGGCGTCGCTTGAGGAGGAATCCCACCGGTTCGCTTTGAAGCACATGGAAAAGCTCGGGGCGGAGGTAGTCGATTCGGAGGAGATACTGGGGGACTGACCGCCGTGAAGAGGATACTGGCGTTGGTGGACGGTGAGCACTACATCCCCGTAACTCGGGAGGCGTTAGAGACTGTGGAGGAATTGGACCTCGGAGAGCTCGTAGGAGCCGTGTTCATCGGAGGGACTGAGAAGATCAGCGAGCCCGAGGCCGTCAAGCGGGAGCTGGGTGTACGGGTCTGGCTATCGGAGTCGGAAGACGAGATACCGGTGGACATGATCGTCAAGGTGATCGAGGAAGAGGACGTCGACGTGGTGCTGGACCTGAGCGACGAGCCCGTGGTTAGCCCCGACAACAGGTTCGAGATAGCCTCAGCGGTACTCTCCGCGGGAGCGGAGTACTGGTGCCCGGACCTCCGACTGAAGCCGGTGGAGTTCCACGACGTCCTCGAGAAACCATCGCTTCGGATCATAGGGACCGGGAAGAGGGTGGGCAAGACCGCCGTCTCCGCCTACACCTGTCGTGTGCTCAACGCACGGGGCTACAACCCGTGCGTAGTGGTGATGGGTCGTGGAGGTCCGAGGGAGCCCGAAATAGTACGTGGGGACGAGATCGAGCTGACTCCCGAGTACCTACTGAAAGAGGCCGAGAAGGGTAAGCACGCGGCGAGCGATCACTGGGAGGACGCGCTCCTCAGCAGGATCCCGACTGTCGGATGTCGGCGGTGCGCGGGTGGACTGGCGGGACGTACCTTCACCACGAACATCGTGCGCGGTGCCAAGATAGCTAACGAGTTGCCGGCCGACTTCGTCGTGGTCGAAGGTAGTGGCGCGGCCGTACCACCGATCAAGACGGACGCGGGTATCGTGATCGTCGGAGCCAACCAGCCGTTAGAGCACATCGGCGGGTACTTAGGACCTTATAGGATCCGGATGTGCGACCTGGCGATCATCACGATGTGCGAGGAACCGATGGCGGACGACGCGAAAATCAGGAAAGTCGAGCGCACCGTCCGGGAAGCCGGCGACGGCATCGAGGTAGTACTCTCGGTGTTCCGACCTAAACCCACCGAGGACGTGGAGGGTAAGCGGGCGATGTTCGTGACGACGGCACCCGAGGAGGTCGTCTCGAGGCTCGTCGAGCACCTGGAAGAGGAATACGGGTGTGAGATCGTCGGGACGTCGCCGCACCTCAGCAACCGTCCGAAGCTCCGCAAAGACCTGGAGAAGTACATCGACGATGCGGACATACTGCTCACGGAGCTGAAGGCGGCCGCCGTCGACGTGGCCACTCGGGAGGCCCTGAAGGCCGGACTGGGCGTGGTGTACGTGGACAACGTCCCCATCGCCGTCGGAGGTGATTACGACCACGTGGGTGACGCCGTGGAGAACGTAGCCGAGCTGGCGATCGATCGGTTCGAGGGTTAATCACTGTCGATCCCGAACACCACCTCGGCGAAAGCGCGCTCGACATCTACCCGCTCTACGAACCGGCTGCCCCGTGACGCCGCGATCTCTCCGGCCCGTTTGCCGATTTCCTCCGCCAGCCGTTGGACGTGATCCCTGAGGGTTTCGGAGGCTTTCCGACTTACACGTACATCCTCTCCGACCGCCCTCAAAGCCCGGTCGAACGGGGCCACCGGCAACTTCTTCCGCACGCCGCTTCCACCCTACGGCGCTAGGCGCTCGGGAGCGTAATTATAGGTCCCGGGGAGTCGGGATTGACGAAGGTTCTGGTGGAGCCGGATCCGGAGGAGGTGAAGCAGCTTTCGGAAGCCTTGGGACGGCAGCCGGTGATACTAGCGGGGATATGTGAGGCCGAGTACCGCGGCCGTGCCGAGTCGGTGGCCGGCCCCGCACTTCGAATCGCCATGTGCAAGCCGGACGGCACGTTCATCCTCCACAACGCGATGGAGAAGCGGGAACCGACCAACTGGAACCCCGCACCGTCCAGGCAGTCGATCGAGGTCCGCGACGGGTGTGTCGTGCTGAGATCTCGGAGACTGGACGTTCCCGAGGAAGTAGTGGTGTATTTCCACAAGGTGCTCCTGGCCTGCTCGTTACCGAAGGAAGGCGCTAAAAGCGAGGATTCCGTGTTCTCCCTGTTCAGGTCTGAGGAAGACATGAAACGTGTGATCCGAGAGGACCCCAGCGTCATCGAGCCGGGATTCCGTCCCGTGGGTGAAGAGGTGGAGTGCGGAGCCGGCGTGGCGGACGTGGTCGGCTACGACGAGGAAGGCAGGTTCGTCGTACTGGAGCTGAAGCGGACTCGAGCCGGTGTCAGCGCGGCATCTCAGCTGCGCAGGTACGTGGAGGCCTTCCGCGAAGAGCGAGGTGAGGAAGTGCGCGGGATACTGGTCGCTCCGTCCGTGACCGACAGGTGCCGACGTCTCCTGGAGAAGTACGGGCTGGAGTGGAAGAAGCTAGAACCCGTACCGCTGAGGGACGATGGTGGTAAGAAGCAGTGCACGCTCACGGAGTTCCTGGCGGGGGAGGGAGACTGACCGTGGTCAGGGTGAAGATTTGCGGCATAACCAGGCCCGAGGACGCCGCGACCGCCGACGAGGCGGGAACCGACGCCGTCGGTTGCGTGGTAGAAGTTCCCGTCTCCACACCGCGAAAGGTGTCCGCGGAGCACGCGAACGAGGTATTCTCCGTAGTTTCACCGTTCGTGTCGAGGGTCGCCGTGCTGATGGACAACCTAGAGCCTATCGACCGGCTGGAAGAAGCCACCGCCGTGCAGCTTCACGGGACGGAGGATCCGGAAACCTGTGAAGAGCTCAGCGAGCTCGGGTTAGACGTCATCAAGACGTTCTGGGTGGATCAGCGAGGGTCCGTATGGTTGGGAGAGGAACTGATAGGGGACGAGGTGCTGGCGGAGTACTGTGAGATCGTGGATGCCGTGCTCCTGGACACCAAATCCGCGGAAGGGGGAGGGTCCGGCGAGCGCCACGACTGGGACGCGTCGGCGCGATTGGTCAGGCGACTGGACGTACCCGTGATCTTAGCGGGCGGTCTGAACCCGGAGAACGTTCGAGAGGCCGTTGAGAAGGTCCGTCCGTACGCCGTCGACACATCTTCGGGCGTAGAGAAGGAGCCGGGAATCAAGGATCCGGAAGCTATAGCGGAGTTCGTAAGGGCTACCAAGTCGGTTTAATCGGGACACTGGCGCGTCTCATCCACACGAGCCAGCATACCAGCGTTCCTACCACGGCGGCCATAACCAGGTACCTGAGAATCGGTGGCACGGGTGAACCCGCGGAACCACCCTGTCGTTTCAACACCTTGGCCGATACCGCGGACCCGGTACTACCGACGGACACGCTGCGTGCGGGTGAGCCACCACTTAGAGATATCCCGGGGACGGGTTCCACTCGCCTCGGACGGTTAGAAGGGGAACCCCTGACACCCGTCGTGGTCGCCGTGGTACCCGCCGCCGAAGATGTGAACTTCGGCGTGGAGCCACGAGCTCGGGCCGCGGAGACCGCCGGGCTCCGTCCCACGCTGGAGTTTGAGACGGTGGAGATTACCGGGGACACTCCTGCGGAGAACGGGTTAGGTACGAGGAGCTCCGCTGCGGGGGCCAACTCCTCCACGATCCCGCGGAGCACCGGGTTAAGGACTATGGCCAGACAACCGCACGGGCCGTACTTGCTCACGATCCGCCGGAAGGTCTCCAGCGAGGCCCGCCGGGCCGTCTCCCGAAACCTTCGCGCCCACTTCTCGGCTTCCTCGAGCTTTCCGAGCTGGCATAGCACCTGGTAATGGTACGACCGCCTCAATAGCTGGAGACCGAAATCCGAGTCCAGGAGCACGAACACCCGGCCCGCTATCGACTCGACCACGTAGGGATTCAGCTTCTCCAAGTGCTCCACGACCTCTCGGTCGAAAACAAGCCGCTGAACGAGCTCGAAGAACAGCTGTCCCAGTACCCCGGCGATGGCCCTCTCGGCCATGGTCGTCGGCTTCACTATCGTGGGGCCCAGTAGTATCATCCACGCCATCAGCCGTGAAACCCGCTCCAGGAAGTCGTTAGCCTCTCCCGGGGTACGGAGCGACAGTAACCAGTCCTTGTTCATCCACAGTGAGTGCCACTCTCGGGAGAGCTCCCCGGCCAGCTGACGGATGCACAGCGAGGACACCTCGTCGAGCACTAACGGGTCGGGTAAGCCTGCCCTGATCAGCCTCGCGACGGCTAGGAGTCCACCGTAGAACTCGATCGCATCCTCGGCCAGAACACCCCAAAGTCTGTCGGTTACGGGCTTCAGGACGGCGTCGACGATGAGGAGGTCTATGCGGAGAAGTCCGGGAGCGGATTCCGAACCTTCCGGGGTCAGGACGTTCTCGAGCTTAGCCGAGAGGGAACGGGCCAAGATCTCCCATTCCTCGGGTTTCAGGCGCTCCGTGGCGGCCTTGACGCCCAGCGTGTAGTCCGCAGGACAGTAGACGCCGAGCGCCGCCCTGATCGCGGCCTTCTCGATCGGTGTTCCGTTCACTTGGACATCGTAGAGGAACTTCACCGCCCATGCGGCGTACCAGATAGAGTCGGGTCGGAACGTCGGGCGCACGTCGACGTCACCTAGAGAAGCCGAGAACTTCCGAAGCACCACGAGGCCCTTCTCCAAGAGTCCTGGATCCAACCGTATTGACGCAAGCGATTCACGGAGCTCCGGATCCTCGCACTCATCGGAGAGAGTCTTCAGCAGGTTGGCGACGGCGAAGAGGTCCTTCGGGGCCCTGAGGACCGCCTCGACGTGTGCCTTGAGGAGCGCCCGTCCAGCCGGCGTTTGGGCGAATATCGCCTCGAGTCCCTGGCACACCAAGACGGGAGAGTAGACAGGGGATCCAGATAGCACGTAGCGCTCACCAACGCGGTCGACGCCGGACGACCTGAGCAGGACCGCGAGGGACAGTCCGCGATCGTTGAGGACGTCAGCAGCGGATAGGACGAAGAGAGTGCGCTGCTTCAAGGTGATCCCGTCGGAGAGCATCCACGCCGTCTCCGACGGTATCAGCTCGGGGTTCAGCAGGCAGAGCATCCTACCCGTAGGCAGCACGGAAGTATCCACGGTCGGATCGCCCGGCGGACCCACGGGCACCGACTGCCCGTCCAGGACGCGCAAGAGGTTCTCGATTTCGAGCTTGGCGGAGGTGACGACGAGGTCCCTGATACGTTCCATCTCGCGGTACAGTTCCGGATAGCGGAAACGGAGCTCTGAAGGGTGGTCGATCAGCGACTGCCACTCCTTCCATACCAGATCGAAGAGCTCCAGCGCCTTATCCCCGTACTTCTCGATGTTCTCGGGCGAGAGTATCGACTCGAGGTCCCCACCATAGGTTTTGGACACGAGCTCTAGGTACTTGCGGAACAGCAGCGCGGAAACGTACTCTCGGATTTCCTCCGAGGTCACCAGGCCGTAGACGTGCAGGTGGCGGGTAAGCTGGACCGGCGTCGGCGATTCACCGTGGGCCTGCATCATATGCAAGTACGAGTGGAGCTCGGAAACGAGACGGTTGAAGTCCGTCCGAGCCATCCGTTCCACGTCCTCCCACGTGAGGCCCATCCACTCGTAAACCCGGGTGCGCTTGAGGAGCTCCATAATTACGGGTTTCAGCTTCTCCTCTACCTCGGGATTGCCCTCGAAGACGTGGAAGCACGAGTGCAGCAGTTTCACGAGCGTGTTAAGGTAGAAGTCGTAGGCCGTGGAGGGCGCGGATGGGAGATAGCTCAGGACCACGGCGGACGTCCTCCACTTAACGTTGTAAAGCTCGCCGCTCGTCGGGCACCATAGGTACACGTGGGGAACGTCACCTAGGAGCACCGTCGGGAAATCGAGGTGAGACAAGAACGTGCGGCGCAACGGCAGCCACTCCAGCGTGCCGTGAGCCCCCACGTGTACGATGACGTCCACGTGATGCTTCAGCCAGAGGTAGACGGCGAGGTAGTAATGGGGCGGCGGTAGAAGCAATGAGTGGTAAGCGGCCATTCCCCAGAGCAGACCACGTGGAGGTTGCGGTAAGAGTACGATGTTTCCGAACTTCAGTCCCGGCACGACGAACTTGTTATCGACCACCATTACGTCGCCCGGTGGGGGACCCCATCCGAAGATACCGGTGTGGTACCGCTGTTCGAGCTTGCGACCCAAATCGACGGCGCGTCGGAACGCGCGCTCCAGCTCGTCGTGTCCCGCCTTTCCGGCGGCATAACGGAGTAGTGCGTCGGCGAGTTCCCTCAGGGCCTTCATGGCGTCGGTTGTGTCGGGCACTCCGAGGTTGCTCAGGAGCGTTTCAATGTCGCGTAACATGGCGCTCAGGTTGCGGGACAACGTTTCGAGTGCCTCGCCTTCTAAGGGTCGGTGCAGGGGCTCGGCGTACCCGTACAGGAGACCCGGAATGCCGTACTCCACGTAGAGACGAACTGGCTCGGGTAGCTGGTCGTACCACTTCAGGTATTCCGAGACGGGGATGGTCGCGAGATACGCGTGACGATCGTACATGGCGCGGAGATAGTCGCCGTGCCACCAACCCACGTTCACACCGTACAGTTCGATCATCCGAGCCAGCTCCTGGGAAAGATTTCGTACTAGCGCGGCGGCCTCGTCCCAACGCCTTTCCCGCTCGAGTTGGACTATCTTCAGGAGCTGATCGTCCCAAGGCGTGCTCACGTTGTAACCGGCGGCCTTCAGGTTCGCCAGGATGTTGACGAGGGACCCGAAGACGTCCAATCCCGAGGCCCGGATCGATTCCCTACCCGGGGGCCAGTCGTAGTACACTAGCGCGATCACCTTCCTATCGTTCGGTTTCTCGGACAGTTCTTCCCATCGCTCGACTAGTTTCTGCACGATCTCGGAGTTCTGTCGGTACGGTTCCCCGCCCAAGTGGGTGGGTGGCGTCACTATCTCGCCGCGGGAGTCCGGCATGATCACCTCGCGGAACAGCGCTCCGGTCGGATACCCCAAGAAGTCGGCCCAATAGACATCAGGCTTGACACCCGCATCGGGTGTGTGGAACTGGAGCTGCGACGATGCCGTTACCGGCATCGAGAGTGATAGGATTAGGAGTACCGTCGCCACCGTGATGCGGGGCGAGGTTCTCGAGCCCCCACTACCGCACTCACGTTCCGCGGTTGAGAACCCGACTTTAAGACTCTAGCGTGGTGTGCTCCGCCACGTCTGCCCATCTAGCCGAATTCTGTAAGAGTTTCGGGAAGGATTCCGGCAGTTTTAAGGAGAAAAGGTAATAATATTACCGCCTTAGGTAGCACGGGGGGTGACACTGTAGTGTCTAGGTTGTACTCTATAGTCGCCGTCGCCACAATGGTGTTGCTAACTGGCGCTGCTGCGGACCTTCAGGAGTACAAGGAGGCGTATTCCGCCGCCGCTAAGATAGAGGAATATGGGGAGAAGGTCAAGGAGTCCCTGAACATCATCGGCGGCTTCCAGCCACCGTGCGGTCTCAAGGTGATACCTACGGCATACCCGTACATGGCGTTCAAGGACGATAAGGACGCCATCAGTAAGGTGTTCCAGGGCACAGACGTAGCCGAATCCGGGTCGTGGACCGAGGTCGGCCCGGGAGACTTCAGGGCGCTGATCTACGGCATCCACGAGCTGGGTGAGAACTGGTTCGAGCGTGTGAAGGTAGTCGCCGATCTGGCGCAGAAGCCGGCGGATTACGCGCTGAAGGTTCACGAGGAAACCCATGCCTGGGAGGGAGCGGTCGAGAAAGTCGGAGAGACTTGGGAAGACTGGGAGAACCACAAGGGTGACGAGAACCTGAAGACAGCAATTGCGTCGCGCGTGCTGGCGGTCCTAGGTCTGGTCGTGTCGGAGAACTGGCGAGCCATCTTCAACGAGGTGAACAAGGCGGCTCAGATCGCCGAAAACGTGGGTAGGGTGACGATACCGGCGGGCGTCTACGGTAACGACAGTCCGATCGAGCTGGACTTCAGCAAGTGTGAGAGTCCGGAGGACGTGGTTAACGTGATCAAGGCGGCGTTCGGTGACCTGACGCCGGATCGCGTGATCGAGCTGATCGACTCGGAGGCTAAGTACTTCGGGCTCGGTGACAAGTTCGTGGAGAACTACATGGAAGGAGGCCAGTACCAGCCGCACGAAGGCGGCTTCACGGTGGACGAGATGAAGGACGTGATTGAGAAGTTCAAGAGCGGCAAGGACATATACGGACAGGAGCTGTCCGAGGAGGCCCTGGCGTTCGCGATCCTGTTCAACATCGAGGACGTCTGGGCGACCTACGAGGAGTACGTGCACCAGTACGGACACTTCTTCCCACCGGCCGAGAGCGACCTCAAGCTAGCGTGCGACAAGATCGAGGAGAACGCGAAGATCGTCGAGGACGTACTGAACAAGCTTAACGCGTGGGCGGACGTGGGGATTACTAAGGCAGAGTTCGAATCGAACCCGCTGGAGTGTGCACCGGCGGTCAAGGACTGGGCCGTGGGCGAGCTGTTCGGCGTCGTGGAGAAGCTTGAAAAGAGGAAGATCCCGCTGAGCCCGGTGGTTGTATTGGCCGGGCTGCTGGCGGCGCTGGCGGTCCTCCGGCGCCGTTAACCCCGATGGTCTCTCCTTTTTCTATTCAGCCACGTCCTCCTACACCTATCATGCTCATCAGGGGGTGTGGTAATACGAGCTTAACTCATGACAAAGTACTGACGTTCGTCGTCGCCACCCTTTGCTTGTTGGGCGCCGCTAAGGCGGACCTCGTGAGCGACGTCCAACAGCGTTGCGAGCAGGCCGTGGATTGGCTTCTAACCAACCAACAACCGGACGGCGGCTGGTTGTACGAAGGTTACGGTGACAAGTCCTCCGCCATGGACACCGGAGTAGTCCTACTCGGGCTGTGCGAGGCGTACGATAGACTCCCCCAGGATCAGCAGTGTAAGGTGCGCGAAGCCGTGGATCGCGGTGTCGAGTACATCCTGAAGTGCTGGGACGGTGACAGGAAGATGTTCTGGGATTACCCGGACGGAGGAGGAAAAGAGGAGTACATGCCGATGTACACCGTTCACGCGCTGATGGGTCTCATCGCCGTCGAGAAGAAGTTCCCTGACATCGCCGAGAAGCACGGTGTAAGTAAGTACATCGATGAAGCCCTGGAGAAACTTCTGAGTATGCAAAACGATGACGGATCGTGGAGCAACTTCGGTCCGGGTTCGTGGTCGAGCCCGGGACGGTGTACTGGACTCGTCGTATGGCTGGCGGAGTGGTCCGGTAGGTACGGACCCAGTGACGAGCGCATCGCGAAGGGTCTGAAGTACATCGAAAACCACTTGGAGAAGTCGCCGCTGGGCGGGCTGATCTCCAGTAACGGACCGAAAATAGACTTCACGGTCTGGGATATGCTGGCGTTCTACTTCTCTGGTGACGAGTATTACCGGAGTTTCGTACCGAAGCTGCAGGAGGGAGTGCTAGGGTTCCAGCATAAGGACGATGAGTTCGCGGGCGCGTTCGCAGCTCACACGTCGGTGTACGACAGTGAATACGGTCCGGAAGGAACCGCAGCTCCGTGTCCACACAAGACGGCGCGAGTGTTGTTCGCGTTGATGCTGACGGGAGCCGACCCGAACGACGACCGAGTGAAGAAGGCCGTGGAGTTCCTGCTGAACACGAAGAGCCAGTCGGAAGGCGCGTGGTTCTGGCCGACGATGAACGACCCATCGAAACCAGACAATAATCCGATGAAGGCGTACTGTACGGGCTGGTGCCTAGCCGCACTGGGTGCGTGGCTGCAGAAGGTGCCTGCCAAGAAGCACGGGATACCAGTATCGCCGCTGATGGTAGCGCTGGCGTTCATTCCAGCTCGTCGAGCTTGGCAGGCAGGTACTCCTTGACGACGTAGTCCAGGGAATACTTCGCGAACGCCTGCTGCTCTGCCTTCTTCCCGAGTTTTTCCAATAAATCCAGTTCTTTCTTCCAGAACGGGTCGTAGTACCGCGGATCTCGGCGCAGCTCCTCTATTCTCTTGTAATCGGTCTTCTTCAGGGGTTCCGTGGGAAGGTCGTACTCGACGATATCGGTGGCCGTGACGCCGATGAATTTAGCGTCAGGACACGCGAGCTCCTCGTTGAGATGAGCGGCTTTGGCACTTCCACTCCTTATCACCATGTAAATGTGCCAGCCGTAGGGATCGCCGTCCGTGAACACGTACACGGGCAATCCCAGCTCCTCGTTCAGACGTCGGAGCAGTCGTCTGGTCGCCCGAGCGGCTTGACCCTTCAGTCCCACGATCAGCGCGTTCAGCTTCTCGTGGGCGCGCTCCTGAACGAGCCTACGGTACATACCCATAGTCTCAACGGCGATCACGCGTTCGGCGCCACAATCCAGTATCTCAACGGCATCGACGTTGGGCGGGATGTTGTAGCCGCTGATCCCGGCTCGCTCGGCGTGGATCTCGACGCCGTCTTCCCGGACTAGCAGGTCGCCGTACACGGCGGCGCCGTCCTCTTCGGGCCATACACCGAACTCCTCACGCTTGAGACCTAGCGTCGCTTCCAAGTCCTCCACGATCGCGTCGCTCTCGCGCTGATCCTTGAAGTCGACTTCCCAACCTTCGCTGGTGTAGTAAATCTCCCTGAGGGTGGCGGAGCGGCCCTTCTCCACGAGCTCCTTGGCGAAGGCGGCGACACTTAGCATCTGAGCCAACTTCTTGGAGCCTTTCAGGGTGCGTGGACGGCGCTCGAGCTTATCGGGACCGAGCGTGAATATCTCACGCTCGGGGTCGTAACGGATGTTGGACGTCGTACGTTTCGGTATCCGGACTGGTTCGTCCTTCTCCACGCACTTCAGGACCTGTTTCGCGAACTCACGTAGGCGTTGTAGGGCTTCGGACATCCTGTAGTTCCCTCGGGTGCTCTGAGAGGCGAGGTGTTAGAGGATGTCGGGGGGCTCCGAGTCCTTCCACAGGCGCAGCTTCTCGCGCTTCATCTTACGACGCTGGTCCTCGAGGAACCGGTACACGCGTCCGTGCGGGGCACCCGAGGCGAGCATTTCGATCGCCTTCCTCGCGATCTGAAGCTGTCTGGGCGTTCCGATAAGGGCCACCGTCTTGCCACGGATGGACACGTCGGCACCGCTGAGCTCCTCGATAAGCTGCCGCGTGCGCCCCTCTCGACCGATGATCCTGGCCCTCTGCCGCTCCAACGCCTTCGGGTTGCGGCCGACGAGCTCGTACAGATCGATCACTTCGAGACTCGCGTCTTCCTCCCTCAGGAGTCGGAACGCACGCTCCGGGGAGAACCCTCGACCTATGGCCAACACACATTCTTTGGCTTTGATGAGATCGAGCGGATCCTTGACACGCTCGGTGGGACGGATCTCGACCTCGCCCGTCTTGCTATCTATGCGCAGTTCCACTCCCGTCTTTTCTTCGATGTAACGCTTGGTCTCGCCATCCTTGCCTATCAACACTCCGATACGATCTTTGGGGATTTTCACGCGCTCGGCGCTCTCGTAGAATTCATCGGCCAGCTCCGCCAAGTGCTCACCCCCGGACGTACTCGAGGGCCTCCTCTAACGTGGGGGTGTCGACACTTAAGCGCTCGAAGAATCGGATGAGGTTTCGCAAGTCACGTATCAACAGCTCTTCGGCGATGGGGTGATCCAGCACGACCCCTTGGGAGAAGTCTATGATCCTGTAGTCGCCCTTGCCCCCGTAGAGGATGTTGTACTCGCTGAGGTCGCCGTGGACTATCTCGGCTTTGCGATACATCCTGCGGTAGTCATCGAGGATATTCGAGAGAACGTCCTCCGCGTACTCTTCCTCCGGGGGATTATCTTTCATCAGCGGGTACGGGTTCCCTTCATCGTCTCCGATGAACTCCATAATCAGCACGTTGTTCATGTGAGCGATCGGCTCGGGACACCTGACGCCTGCCTCGTAGGCGCGGGTCAGGTTCTTGAACTCCTTCTCGGTCCAGGCGTAGACGATACGGTGTCGCTTGCGCCCGATGTTCTTGAACCTGGGATCGCCTCGGATGTACCTCCACATCCGGCGGAAGTCGCTGGTGGCGGCGCGGTAAATCTTGACGGCGACTAGCTCGTCGCCACGGACTCCCCTGGCGACGTTGGCCTCTTTCCCTGTCTTCACGAACCCCATGAGCCCGTCGATGTATCCACGCCTGGACAGCTCGTACAGGGTCATCAGGGTGTACTGGTCGAAGACTTCCTCCTCTACCTTCAGATCTTCCAGGGTTTTCTCCAGTCTTTTGACCTTTCCTGGTTTCGGCTCCAGTTCCTCGATCGCGGAGAAGTATTTATCTTCAGACAAAGTCAGGCGCCCGGTATGATCTCCTCAAGGAGCTTGGTCACACGTTCGTCCAATTTACCCTTGCGCTTCAGCCAGTCGACCTGTACCCTAGTATACCTCCACGTAACGTCGGCGCGTTCAGGTTGGAATTCCCAGGGTTTCACGAGGACAACGTCTCCTTCCCTGATCCAGACACGCTTACGCATCTTTCCGGGTATCCTCGCTACTCTAGTCTTTCCGTCGACACACCTCACCTGCACGCGGTCGTTACCCAACATTTTCTCCACAACTCCGAATATTTCGCCTTCCTTTGGAAGTCTGATCTTCTTCAGGGTCTCGTCGTCGATGCGCTTACCCATCGGCGTCACCCCCGTCTTTTGCCGGTCTCACGAGCTTAAGTACTTCCTCGGAAACGCGGACACACGCCAGTAGCGCGTCGATACCGGACAGCGCCTTCACGGGACTCCGCGCCTCGAACGTCACTTTGACGCGGTCCCCTCGCATACCGATCTCGTGGCGGAAACCTTTGGGTCCACCCTCCCACAGAACTCCGGAGGCTACTTCAGCGGGCAGTTTGAGGACGAGCTCGCCTCTGAGTCGCGAGTCGCCATCAACCCCTTCATGATGGTGCGCTCACGGCTTTCCTTACGGGTTTCAGGATCTCGGAGAGGTACCCCGCGGCGTTCTCTTTCAGGTCGAGCGGATGGAGCTCGCCGTCGACGAAGTCCCGCTCCAGCTCTTCGTAACTGGTGTAGGTGACATCGCCACCGTATTTCTCCGGACGTTCGATCGTGACCTCATCGTACTCCCGGAATATGAAGTACCGATAGATCTCGAGGATCGGGTTACCTTCGGCTTCGCGGGCCGGACAGTACGCCTTTCGAAGCTTTTCCCGGATGACCTCCGGCTCGTCGTCGACGGCGATGAAGTTGTTCTTGCTGGAAGACATCTTCTCGTCTCCGTCGAGCCCGTGGATGATCGGGGTGTGTAAGCACGTCGGCGAGTCGTAACCTAGCTTGGGGAGCACGTCCCGGGCCAACATGTGGATTTTGCGCTGTTCGAGCCCACCGACCGCTAGATCGACGTTTAGGTGCACGATGTCCAGTGCCTGCATAAGAGGGTAGACAACCTGGGATACCGGAGGGTTTTCCTCGCTCCTAGCGATCATATCCATGCTGCGTCGGGCTCGGCGCATGGTAGTATGACGAGCCATCCGGTACACGTCCAGCGCGTAGTCTTCGTCCAGCTGAAACTCCGACCCGAGGACGAACTCGGTCTTGTTCGGGTCTAAACCCATCGCCAGGAAGCATCGGCGGTTGTAATCCGCCAGCTCACGTACTTCCTCTAACGTACCTTTCTCGTTGAGATACGCGTGGAGATCCGCGAGGAGTATGATCACGTGGAAGCCGGCCTCTTGGAGGTCGATCATCTTGTCGATGACCAACTTGTGGCCGAGGTGAACTTTACCCGAAGGCTCGAACCCGACGTACGCTACGGGTTCTTCTTTTTCCTCGAGAAGTTGTCGGAGCTCCTCCTCGGTTACGACCTCGACGGCGTTTCGGGTTACGAGTTTCAACCTCTCCTCGACGTCCACGGACGAGACCCCCTGGCGGCGTCCTGCGTCCGTTAAAGGTATTCCTCAGGAACCACTACGGCGACACCTTTCAGCAGAATCACGTACACGCGCTGTCCGACGTGAAGGTCGACATCGCTTTCATAACACTCAACCGTTTCACCCGTACGCTCCAACACGACCCGGGGCGGGGTGTCTTCGATCACCACGGCGGGTTCGGGCTTCAGAACCTCGACGCCCTTCAGCTCCTCCCACTTACGTTTGACCACCTCCCTGCTGATGAGATGACGCAGAGAACACCTCTCACCCAGACCTGTGACTAGATAAGGTTGGCCATCCACCAGTAGGATGTCGCCCTTGCGGAAATGAGGTATCCTCACGGAGATGGCGGCCTTGTACTTGCGCTTACTGCGCTCGCGGTCGAATCCGACGAGCTTGTGCGACTCCCCTACGGTCCCGCCGTACGCATCGACGAGGCGGCGGGCGAGCTTGCGTGCGGCGTTGAGTGAACCGATGTAGAAGTCGATGCCCTCCTCAGGGTACTCCACGTCCGAGATGTAAGCCATGGGATCACGCTCGAGCAGTGAGGCGGCCGCCTCCGTCACGAAGTTCTCAACTTCCTCCCGCTCACGCTCGGTCAGCTTACCTCGGAGCGACCGCACTTGGAGTATAGCCTCGTAGTATCCCGACCGGAATTTCATGCATCGATCACACAGGGCGAATACTACCGGGACCTTGAGGTGATACTTCCGAGTGAGAACTTCCCCTCCTACCTCCCATTCACCCTCAGCGAGCAGCTCGACGAGGACGCGAGCTCCGGGACCACCCGGTTCACCCTTAACCTCCAGAGGTTTTATTCGGACATATACATCGGGAAGCGTTCGGAGGTTCTCCTCCAACTCCCGGAGGACGTACTCTACGAGCAGTTCTTCGATACTCCCGACACCTTCAGGCGGATCTTCCCAGCGCAGCCCGGTGTGACGTGCTAAACACTGCGCACAGACTCGGACCTCCAGTCCTTCGGGTACCTCGATCATCGGGTGCTCTTCAAGGTAACATTCCGGGCACAGGCCGTCTATCGTCGTATCGACCTCACGTCCGCACCGATGACATATCAGCTACCCTTCACCCCCGTTCGAGACGTACGGGCGGTTGTCGGGAATGCCCACGGTGTTACCGACCCCTACGATGATCACGGTACTGTCTTCAGGGGCTTCCTTAGCGAGTTCGAGGGCACGTTCGGCGGCTTCTTCCACGGCGTCAACGACGGACTTGGGCATGGGCATGACGGCCTCCGTAGCACTCATCTTGATGGCTACCGCATCGAGATCGATGCCTTCGTCGGCCGCGATCTGCTCGATCTTGTAACTCTCATGGCCGGGATCACCCATGGCCACTCCCACGCCCTCGCTGACTTTGCCTGTCTTCTCTCCCTCGAGTTTGAGGGCGGCGTCGATAGTTATAATTTTGGAAACATCACCGTATTCCCTTACGAGCTTCTTTACGGCACGCCCCAGTCTGCCCAAGTTACCCCCAGGCCCATGCGCCTTGACTATCAGCAGTCTGCGACCCTCTAGCTCCTTCTCGGCGGCCACAGTACCTTTCTCCACCTCCCGGACGGGTGAGTCTCCGATGAGCCGAGCCGCGACCATAGGGCCAACGCTGTCGCCGATAGGCACACACTTGAGGAACGCTTTCGCACCCTCGTAGTTACTCTTCACGAACTGTTTAAATGTCGGCAATAGCATGGTTATTAGAAGCAAGAGCTGTATATTGTTGGTTTTCTTAGCAGATAACAGCAGGTGTCGGAGATATTGGGCAATAACATGGATGGAGAACACGCACGTAAGTGCCATACTCATGTTGTCTACTTCGACGCCATCGCGTTTTCCTGTGAGTACTCTTGCGTACGAGCGGAACTTATCCTCACTCCGCTCAATCAAGTTTTCAAGACGTTCAATAATACCGTGAGGATCTAGTTGCACAGGCTGAACCACGAATAGGTTTGCAGCCCGTTGTACGAGTGTTTCAGCCTCTTCCCTATCGCATCTGGCCCGTCTCACTACCATCTGCTGGACTTTTTCGTCTATTTTCCGTATACGCTCGACTTCTCCCTCTATCCTCCTGAAAAGCACCACCTGATAGTAGACCCGAATGAAGAGCCAGAAGAGGATAATGGAGACAATAAAATACACCAGGTTCTCGACGAGTGATGTGTCCACGTTCAACGCCAGCACCCCATGGAAGGTCGCTGGACTCCGTCACCCTTATACGTGATGGAAGCTGTGTCGCCGGTTGGCGGGGGGACCCGAGTTGGCGCTAAAGAACCCGGCGGTTCACTTACTCTCGGCGTTGTGCCTATGGGGGGTCGCCGGGCTCATACTAGCTGGTGCGCAGTCAGTACTAATCTCGTTCGCCTCCGTATTGTCCTCCGATCCCGGTATGGTTTTAAACGCTTTCGTCCTTCTCTTAGCGCTCGTTAGCGCCAATTCTCCCGCAACTTTCGCAGAGATTTACATGGGAGAACCTCAACCGTATGCGATAGCATCGATACTGTTTGGATTCGCTCCTATAATACCATATCTAATAATTTCGCCCTTTCGATGTAATGTGCTTGTGTTAACGGCGTGGTGGAAGCCCATAATTATAGCCTTACTGGCGATATGGTGTATTGAGTTCGCAATATATTATCGCAGGGTGAAAGTCTTCGGGTACAGATACGTGAACGTTCACAGATTCGTATTCCGCTAGTTCCGTCTCTTAACCCCTAGAACACGTCGTTTAGCTTTCTCGAATATCCACAGTAGTGCTTTGATTTCCTTATCTGTGCATCTTGCTCTGGCGAGAAACCTCCGGAAGGTCGTGCACACGTTCTCGCGACGGGTACTGTCGAAGTTCAAAGCCTTCATGAGGTCGTCCAAGGACTTCACTAGCACCTCCTTCTCTCGCTTAGTGGCAGCACGACCGTACCGTTCCGGCACGTACTCCATCTTCTTAAGCTCGTAAAGTACTACAGCCACGGAATGCGAGAGGTTCATGGAACGGTACTCCTCGCTTGTCGGGATATGAAGGGTGGCGTCGCAAAGCTCGACCTCCCAAGTCCTCAGACCTCTATCTTCGGGCCCGAATACCACGGCGATCTTCTCGTAGTCCGAAAACGCCTCTCTGACCTCCCAGGGCATCATCGGGTTCCTAGCGGGCGTTGAGGCGAGGACGGCGGTCGTCGCTATGGCCGCCTCCACGTCCTCGATAGCCTCCTCCAACGTGTTCACTATCACCGCGTTCTCCAACAGGTCGAGCGCGTGCATCGCCCGAGCTATCGCCACTTCACCGAGCTCTGACCTAGGTCTTACTAAAAAGAGCTCCTTTACCCCGAAGTTTTTCATGACACGGGCTACGTGACCGATGTTCCCGTCGTACTTCGGTTCTACCAGTACCACCCGCACGTCCAAGCTGGATTCCTCCGGGGTGCAGTCTTTGCTCGAGGGTATGGTCGTGAACGAGTTTCGGGAGCGAAGGACTAACTACTGGGACGGGGAGGTCGAGATCGAAACGGAGGACGGAAAACTCAAGCTTCGGATGCCCGGAACTATAGCAGGTTGGCTCACGAAGGGTACCAGGGTCAGGGTGCACGGCGCCGACGGGGTGCAGTCCGTCGACGTATTTAAAGATGATGTGGAGGTGGAGCGGAGGTACGAGGACGAGTGGGTGCCGGTGTGGCCACCGTTCGAGATGGAGACCGAAGTAGAGAAGCGGGATACGCTCGGTCGTGGTGTTTACGAGTACAGATTGCGGGCCAGGGAGGCCATCTACCGGGAAGACTTCGAAGCTATCGTGGGCCTCGAACAGTACCATTACGCCTCCGATAAAGACGTGGTGGCAGTGTGGGGATGTAATGAGTGTGGACGCTCGATACGGGCCAACCTCAAGCCGGAAGAGTGCCCCGGATGCGGCTCGTCGCGGATCGAACTTCGAACGATCAGAGGCTCGTTACCCGCTTCCAGGTTCATGGTAGTGGAGCTGCTGAACGGCGAGGAGTACGAGCCGGATGTCCTGGCATACGTCCGTGTGGATCCGCCCATCCCTAAACTCAACCGACGTCTCGACGGTAAAGTGGAGCGAAACATCAGGGAGAAAGTCTTCGGCAAGGACTGGTTCCACCCTACCTTCGAGCCCAAGCGAGGTAAGACCATTGAGGACATCCTAAGTGCCTGCGACACCAAAGCGGCTCGCATAGCTCGGGTCGTGGTTCATCCAGAGTACCGGGCCGACGGTATTGGGAGAGCCTCGGTGCAAGCCGCTGTACGATGGGTGAAAGAGCGTCGAATCCCGGAAATGAAGTCGGAAAAACACCTGATCGAAGTTATCGCCCAAATGGCCAGGTACCATCCGATCTTCGAGAGCGTCGGGTTCGTATACCTATGGGATACCGGCTCCGGCCGACCTTACCTCGTACGTCCGCTGTCGGAAGATGCCAAGAGGAAGGTTTCGAGGTTCATCAAAACCGACAAGATAGCGAGACAGCACGGCGGCCGACTGTACAGATCCAGGTTGCGAAAACTCGAGGTAGAGCCCCTCGACGGACCGATCAAGGTGAAGCGACTCCACAAGATGTTCTCCACGGAGCTCGACGTGAAAGGGTTGCCCAAGGACGTCGTTAAGCTTCTCGAGGCGTTCGGGGTCCTTCATCGGAAGATTCAGCAGTACGCGCTTCAGGACGTGAACCTACGGATCGAGCCCGGCGAACTCGTCGTGGTGGTCGGCCCCAGCGGAGCCGGAAAGACGACGTTAGTCCGCATGATTATGGGCGCACACGAAGAATTCATCGAGAATGTCCGCCGGCGCATCATCCGCGAGCTTTCGACGCCGGTAGTGTCCCGAGCACTGTCTTCCATGGGTACGAACCCTAAAGAGGTCGCGGATAAGCTGGTCAAGGAGATGTACCAGCCCGACAAGGGGAAAGTTTCCCTACCTGAGAACACCGAACTGTCCGCGATGATCCCGGGGGAAGTGGAACCCGAGATCGACCCCGGTGTGACCATCATCGAAGACCTGTGGTCGGTGACCGGGGACGTGAACGTCGCGGTGGAGATACTCAACCGGTCCGGTATCTCGGATGCCGTGCTGTACCGGAGCCCGTACGAGCGGTTGTCTCCGGGTCAGAAGGAGCGAGTTCGCCTGGCCAGGATGATCGCGGAGGGGGCTAACCTGATAGTAGTCGACGAGTTTTGCTCGCACCTGGATCCGAAGACCGCCATGCGCGTGGCCCGAAGCTTTTCGGAAATGTGCAGGGAGTTAGAGATCACCGCGCTGATTATCACGCACAGAGCCGAGGTCATCGATGCGCTAGCGCCGGATAAACTGGTGTACGTCGGGTATGGGTTGGTTGGGGTGGAGGAGAAGAGTTAGCCTTCTTCACCCTCTCCCTCACCTTCAGGCGGTATCGCCAGTACCGGGCAGGGTGACCTTGATAGTACACCCTTGGTCGTACTGCCCAGGATGAGACCCTTGACTCCGGAGAGGCCCCGTGTACCCATCACGATCAGATCAACGTCTCGCTCCTTAGCCTCTTCAACGATCCCTTGAACCACAGAGGGTGACTCCACTACGAGAGTTTCAACATCAATGCCTTCCTCCTTGGCCATCTCGGCGATCTCGTTGACGATCTTCTCGGCCTCCTTTACGATCTCCTCGGGCAGCGTGAACGAGGGTTTCGTACCCAATGGACTCCATAGCGGAATCACGTGAATCACAATCAGTGTCGCATCTTCTTTCTTGGCGATTTCGATGGCCGCTTTGGCGGCCTGCTTAGCGTTTTCCGACCCGTCGGTCGGTACCATAATTCTCTCAAACACTGGAAGACACCCCCACTATCGTAGCTTCACCACGTATAATACCGTAACGCTTCGTCTCGGGGGGTAGACCTTGCACCCCATGGCCCGTAGACACTTTGAGAAACTGGACGAGAAGCGCGTACGCGAGCCCGTCGGTCCCAATAAAGACTGTGAGTACTACCCGTGCCACTTTGATGGTCAAGACTGTACATGGTGTTTTTGTCCTCTATACCCGTGTCTGGACGAAGAGCTTGGGGAGTGGATTAAGACCAAGAACGGCTCCGAAGTTTGGAGTTGTAAGGATTGCCACCTTATTCACAGACCGGAACCCGCTAAGGTGCTACTTCGAGAACTGTTAAGTGTGGGAAATGGGAGCGTGTTACGAGGTGCAGAACGACTAGAAGAAGATCCAGAACTCAAGGAGAAGGTGCTTGAAAGTGTCAAAAGAGCCGATCGGAAACACCGACAGCACTCCTCACGACGTTGAGGACCTCCTGGTCAACCCGGAATAGCGGGTTAGGATGGAAGTCCATGTTCAAACGCTCTTTGATGAGCCGCCTTAAGTCCTCCAGGGGAAGAGGGTTGGGATACCTAACGGGACCGTCCAGTGTAATCAGGTACGCGTGATCACGGCCCTCAAGGTACCTCCTCAGCTCGTCCTCGGACGCTTTGGCTAACTCCGCGATCTCGGCGAGATCTTCCTCGGACTGTATCGCCACCTTCTTGATTTCCTCTATGGTGACCTCGCCGAGCACGGCGCACAGTGGACTGGACGCGTACACGATGCAGGTACGTTCTCGGAGGATCGTTCCCGGGAGCCACCTTCTAACTTCGACGTTCTTGACGCCGTCTAGGATCAAATTCGCGAATTTCGGCTTTACCGACATCCACACGGGCAAACCGAGAACCCGTAACGGTAGGATGCATTCCTGGTTTTTGTAATCTTGAGAAGGGTTATTGTAGGAAAGATATGGTATGAGGGCGACCGGACTGATAGTGGAGAGAACTAGTGGGATGCGGAGGGAGGTCACTCCTTGAAGTGCGGAATTACCTCCTGACCTACGAGCTCGATAGCCTTCTCCTTGTCCGGACCGATCGGCGAGCCGACGACGACCTGAGTGACGCCGGCCTTCAGTAGCTCTTCGATCTTGTCGACTACGGTGTCCGGGTCTCCGGCGATGGAGAACGCCTCGATCATGTCCTCGTCCACGAGGCCGATCGCGGTGCCGAAGTCGCCCTTACCGATCGCCTCAGCGATCTGCTCGGCCTTCTCCGTGTCGATGCCGTGACGCTCCAGCACCACGTCCGGAGAACCCATCACGATGAACGCGACCACGATCTTCGTGGCCTCGATGGCCTTGTCCTCATCCTTGTCGATCGAGAAGCACGTGTACGCCGCGACGTCGATCTCGTCGAGGCTTCGACCGGCCTCCTTCGCACCCTCCTCGATCTTCGGAACGGCTACCTCGAAGTCCTTCGGGTTCGAAGCGTTGACGAGGACTCCGTCCGCAATCTCACCGGCAGTCTTCAGCATGATCGGACCCTGAGCTCCCATGTAGAACGGAATGTCTGAACCTTGGATAGAGCGTGCATTCACGTCGGCTGTTCCCGTCTTGACGTACTTGCCTTCGTACTCTACCGGGCCGCCTTCCAGGTACTGGTAGATCACCTCCTTGACCTCGCGGATAGCGGTCGCGGGACCGACCTCGTCCTCGGCCTCAGGGTTCCAGATCGGGATCTTACACGGGAACGGCAGTCCCATCTTGTCGAACGTGGCCTTGTCTCCGGGACCCATTCCGATGATCGCACGACCGCCGGAGATCCAGTCCAGCGTGGCAATGTTACTCGCGGTGATCAGTGGATGCCGGGTGTACGGGTTAGTGATACCCGGGCCGAGCTTGATCTTGCTGGTGATCACGGCGGCTAGAGTCAGGACTCCCATGTAGGAGTAATTGTTGTAGTGATCACAGATCCACGCGTACTCGAACCCGTTGTCTTCGGCGACCTTGATCAGGTGGGCGATCTTCGTGGGCTTGTCGTCCGGTAAGAGCTCAATACCAAAGGACACCTCTGCCATTGTTTGAACCCCTATCGAGCACTTGATCTCACTTTTAAATACTGAAGGTCTCGGTGCGGGGCGAACTGAAGTTAGTAGGTTCGTTCACCGACGAGAGTTGAGGTAGGACTCTACAGTGGTCGCAAGCGTGACCGGTGGAGTTATTACAACGGCGGAAGACGCGCGTTTCCGGCGGGGGTGCCCTCTATTGGTGCGCAGCGTGTCGGTAGGCGAGGTAGCCAGACGTGACGTGATCACGGGCAGTCCCACGGAAACCGCAGTGGAGATCGCCTACAAGATGCGGGAACATGGCATCGGCAGCGTGGTCATAGTGAACGAGAAAGACGAGCCCATTGGCATCATCACGGAGCGCGATCTCGTGATCAAGGTGGTATCACAGGGTAAGAACCCCGACGAGGTGATAGCGCGGGATATCATGTCTCAACCGGTGATTACCGTCGAGGAGGACATGGAGGTCAACGAAGCCGTGAAACTGATGGTAGACAAGGGGATTCGAAGGCTTCCGATCGTAGACGATAATGGTAAACTGATAGGTATCGTAACGATGCAGGACATTCTCCAGGTTGAGCCCTACTTAGTAGCTACCATAGAGGAGGAGATGAAGAAATTCCAGGAAGAGCTCGAGGAACTAGAGGAAGTGTCAGAGATTATTGAAGGAGTTTGCGACCTCTGTGAGACCTACTCGGAAGAGCTCCGATTCGTCGACGGAGTGTGGGTTTGTCCTGAGTGTTACGAGGACATTTTAGGCAGGGAGATCGAAGACAGGGAACTCGAGGAGTGATCACCCGTGCTGACACGTCGTTCCGGTTTGCCAGACACCTCCGTCATGAGGTTAGCCACCACGAACGTCGTATCGATGCCACCTACCGCCACAGTGAAAAGCGCCGTCGACACGATGATACGGTACGGGTTCCGCAGGATTCCAGTGACGGAACCGGGTGAGCTGGAACTTGTCGGTATTATGACGGGCAAGGACGTGTTAGACTACTTGGTCGGAGAGCGTCGGAAGATAATAGAGCGCCGATATGGGAGTACGTTCCTTCCGGCACTCCATGAGCCCGTGAGATCACTAATGAGAACTGAAGTCTACGTTATCACCCCATACGATACCGTCCGTAAAGCCGTTCGGACGATGTTTGAGTTCGAAGTCGGGGCTTTACCTATAGTGAAAGACAAGAAGCTCGTAGGGATAATCACTGAACGCGATATTATGGCCGATCTTTACGACGTACTGGAGGACACGAGAGTTGAGGAGATAATGACTGAGGACCCCGAAACAGTCCCATCGGACATTACGGTACTCGAAGCCGCGGAAATAATGGTAGACAGAGAGTTTCGGAGACTCCCAGTGGTTGAAAACGGGAGGTTATGCGGCCTCGTAACCGCTACCGATGTGCTCCATCACGTCTCCAGTATGGCGACTGAAACATCGCCGGATGCGTCTGTTGAAGAAGTTATGGATGTGCCGGTGGAAGAAATTATGACAGAAGATGTCATTACAATCGAGCCTGACGTTAATATTGAAGAAGCCGCATTAACGATGAAGGGGGCTAACGTCGGAAGTTTAGTAGTGACGGAGGGTAACGATGTGATAGGAATCATAACCGAACGAGATATTATGTACGCCATTGCCGAGAGAATGTGAGGTACAGTGAAACACAGAGGCTGAAAGCTGAAAGCGCAATCCAAAGTGGGTGAGGGTTCCAAACGAATTTGACGGTGGTGGGACTTGGGACGCGAAGCAAGATCATGTTGTCAATGCCGCCCAACCTCACACCTCGATCCGGGATCCAGCAGGGGAAGTAAGGTACCTTCACCCATACCCATCCACGCCCATAGACTTTGAACCAAGCGTGGCCCAAGTCCACACGTATCGGTTTTAAGTTCCTCTTAGGTAGCATCTTCACAATACGAAGCGGTCTATCATGAACTATATTGATCCCGAATATCTTGGTTTTGAACTTATGATATCTATCCAGCACTAGGATTTCCTTAACTCCAAATTCCTTAAGTACTCTTACTTCTTCGGGTGATGGATGCCTATCCATCACCACAACTTGTGGATGAGCATAACGTACTAAGTCACAATCAGGAATTCGTGTGAAGGCGTACGCTGGTGCGTATTTAGGATCATATCGCAACAGTTTACAAAGTCTCATATACCTGTATTTGTTACCTAAAAATACTGATTTAATATCATCTATTTCATACCCCATCGTTGGATTAAACTCGTAAACTTTCACCCATCGATAATCACGAATGGGTCGTACACCAACGCGTTCCAGTTCCGTGATCATACGCTTAGCATACGGTTTCCGTGAACTTAGTATCAAAAACCGAACCCCTAATACATCCCCTATTTTCAATGCTTTATTGGGTTCTACACGCTTGAATGAACGCTGATACTGTACAACAACATCCCGAATTGGAGTACCCTCACGGTACCACCCGAAGACTGATGGAGCACCAGTAATGTAAGGTTCCATTCCCCAAAGTGCTCGATACCCTACCGTTGCTACCCTATCCCACGGTCCAGTATGCTCCCTCATCCACAGTAAAGCCGATAGTTCAGAGACTGTGTAATGAACTGGACGATAAGCATATTTTAAACCGATTGCTGCATCGACTACCATCATTGAGCATATCATTATCAGCACGGTGTGTCGCCTTAGGAACCGGAAATTATCAACGACGAATGCCACAAATGTGCAGAGAATCACTGCCGAAAACATCAAAAACCATTTCGGTTCGAAACCAATCCGCTCCATGGGTTTCTGAAGCACGAGCCCGAAGGACAGGAGCAGTGCCACACCGGTCATGATCGCGAAGGGAAGGAAAGTTCTAGGACGGCGTCGTGCCGCGAGAATTAACCCCGCCCAACCCAGGAGGAACTGGATCGCACCCACGTATTTGGCGTACCTTGTTTTCCAATAGTCCGGTACGAAGAACTCCCACGGATCGTGTACCGAAGACATGCTGATCCACCATTTCGGCTTGGTGGTATAGGAGTACGTCCGGTACTCAAGGGCGGGCATCAACCACCACGAAACCGCGAGTACCGAGAGCAAAATCGCGAAGAGTACCCACGCGTGTCCCGGTACCTCCGGGAGTATCGAAGGAAGCTCCTCTTTCCCCACCGCCCACAACGTCCAGGATCGGGAGATGCGGAGCGCTACGTAGGCTAGGCACACCGTTATAGCGGCCAGACCCGAACTGTGGTGCATGAGGATAGTCAGGGAGAGCACGAGCGCCAAATAACCGGCCCAGCGACCGCGCTCCCAGACTCTCCGATATACGGCCACAAGCAGCCCGGGAACCAGGGCGTAGAAGACGATGGCGGCAACGGTCGGGATTCGACCCTCAGTGAATGTAATTTCAATATGATTGTAGGACGTCTGATACGCGACGGCGGCGATTAGGGACCCTAACGGTGAGGCTCCCATCAGACGGGCGGATGCGTACACCGACGGCCCCGCAAGCGAGTAAGCCAGCCAAGTCCACCATTTCCACGCCGTTAGGACGTCCGTCTTCGCGAGGTGTGTCATCAGGGCAGGGATGAAGTACGCCAGGGGTGGATAAAACCACAGAAAGGGGTACCCGCAGTACCAGTATTCCGACCATTTCGGGTACGGCACGTCGCCCATCGACCAGAGCTTTTCGAGCATCCAAACCTTAGTCATGTGCCCGCGCGCGTCTGCACCACTGGGAAACCAGTTCCAACCGTAGTCAAGGGAAGGAGAAGACACCACCGCACCCACTAGGAAAGCGACCAGTGCACACAGTACGTCTTTACGATCCAACGTCCTCTTCCTTCCCCCTCGTCCGCGGGGTGAGAGCGTGGCTGATCCCTCTAAAGACGTTAAGAAGCTGTCGATGATACTCGAATCGGAGGAATGGCGCGTAGAAAAAGCCATAGAGCGTGGCACGATCCGGCGTGTGAGGACGTCTTTCCCGGGCTTCGTCTACTACAGAACCGTACGGGAATTCGCCGGGTTCGAGCGAGGAACCTTGATCGTCCCGAGCCACGGGTTGTTGCTGCGCGGGTTTCCCAAGATTGAGCGCGCGTTGTTGCTTGAGCCGGCTCTCAGGTCGAGGTTCGGTGAGGTGGGGAAAGTGATCGTAGAGGAGAAGATGAACGGTCACAACGTACGCGTGTTCGAGCTGGACGGAGAGGTGTACGCGGCCACGCGCGGGGGTTTGATCTGCCCGTACACTACTCACAAGCTCCGGAACATGTTTGAGGATGAGTTGAAGCAGTTCTTCGAGGACTACCCCGGAACGGTAGTCTGTGGTGAGTTCGTGGGGAAGGAGAATCCGTACGTGTCCCGCGAGTACCCGGAAGCCCGTGACGTGGGGTTCTTCGTGTTCGACGTCCGGGACCCGAGCGGACGGTTCTGGTCGTACGAGGAGAAACTGAAGGTGGACGAGTACGGGCTCGAACGCGTTCGGTGCTTCGGTGAGTTCGAGGTGAGCGAAGTCGAGGAGATCCACCGTATCGTCCGCGAGCTCGATCGTGAAGGTCGGGAAGGTATCGTCATCAAGGATCCGGATCGAAAGCTGCCTCCATTGAAGTACACGACACACTCGGCGCACGTTGAGGAGATCGAGTGGGCGTTCAGGTTCGCGTTCGACTTAGGTCGTGACTTCGTGCTGACTCGCACGATCCGCGAAGGATTCCAATCGTTTGAATGGTGTGAAAAAGATAGAGAGCTGAAGCGTCGGGGCGCGGAGATAGGGCGAGCGATAGTAGAGGGATTGAGGAGGGCTGTGGAGCAGGTGGTGGAAGAAGGCGAGGCCTACGAAGAGATCCCACTGACCTTCGAATCACGGGAGTGGTTCGAACGGTACGAAGACTTCGTGAAACGGGTCACCGGAGGCACTCATTCGCTGAAGATCATCGAAGAGAAGGAGGACGGAACCGTCCGTGCGGTGCTGCGGAAGCGTTACTTCGGGACCGGTGATAAGGTGTCACGAATCCTCGAGGAGGGGGTCCTGTAGGGGTTTGATAGAAGTAGAGATTCCAGGTCGAGGCGAACTGCGGCTAGAGCACCTAGTTCTCGATTACAACGGCACGATAGCCTCGGGAGGAAAGTTGCTCGAAAGCGTTGTCGAACCACTGCAAGAGCTTACCGAAATCGTGCACGTTGTCGTCGCATCAGCGGATACTTACGGTACGGTTGAAGACGAGCTGAACGATGCCGGGCTGGACATCGAGGTCTACAGGGTGAGCGCCGGGAACGAGCGGGAGGATAAAGCTGAACTGATCGAGGAACTGGGGCCGGAAGTCTGCGCCGCCGTGGGGAACGGCGCGAACGACGAGTTGATGCTTAGAAGGGCTGCGTTAGGCATCTGCGTGATAGGCCCGGAGGGAGCGTGTTCGAGGACCTTGCTGAATGCACACGTGGTCGTGCGGGAGCCACGTGAAGCCTTGGAGCTACTCCTCGATCCGAAAGCGCTCAGGGCGACGATGAGGTGTTAGCGTTGCGGGTGCTGCTCAAGGGCAAGATCCTGATCGGAGGGCGGGTACGAGAGCGCGAGGTGCTGGCCGAAGACGGTTGGATAGTCAAGATCGGCAAGAGACTGAACGAAGAGGCCGACCTCACGCTGGAATTGGGAAAAAGGGAGCTAGCGGTCCCGGCCCCGATCGACCTGCACGTGCATTGCCGGGATCCGCACCCGGATTACCCGTTTGGGTTCAAAACCGAAACAAGAAGGTTTCTTTTAGGAGGAGTCGCTACCGTAGTGGACATGCCGAACACGCGTCCGGCTCCCACTACACCTGAAACGTACTACGAAAAGGAGGAACTGGCGCGGGAGAACGCCGAGATCGAGGTCATCGTGGCCGGAGGCGTGAGGGATTCTCAGTGCACCAAGGAACTCGTCGAAGCCGGAGCGTACGTGCTCGGGGAAGTGTTCCTAGCGACGTCCACCGACGCGCCCGCGGTGCCGTGGAGCACGCTTCCGGAAATCTTCAGGGAACTATCCCCTGATGGTCCTCTAACGATATTCCATCCCGAGCTCGACGAACTGGTGGCCGAGAGGCCGGCCCGAAACCTCTACGAGCACCTAAAAAATAGGCCGCCGGAGGCTGAAACAACCGCCGTAGGGCTCCTGGCCGGGCTCAAGGTAAGATACCCAAGCCGTATCCATTTGTCTCACGTCACGCTGCCCGAGTCGGTGAAGATCGCCAAAGGAGCGGACATTACCGTGGACGTGACTCCCCACCACCTCTTCTTCGACGTGCTGCGAGTGGACCCGGAGGACCCTGTGTTTAAAGTGAACCCTCCACTGCGAGGTCGTCATCACAGACTCGGACTCCTGCGCGCTGTGAGGAGAGGGGACGTGGACGTACTCGCCTCCGATCATGCCCCGCACATCCTCGAGGACGAGTTCGAGGACGTCCCATCAGGAGTCACTGGAGGGGAGATCATCCTACCGGCGGCCCTCACGTTACACAGGCGATTCGGTTTGTCACTGAGGGACGCTGTGGCCATGATCACGTGCCGACCGGCGAAGCTCCTAGGCCGCGACGATCTAGGTGAGGTAGCGGTGGGGAAACGTGCCAGAATAACGGTCGTTCGAATGCGGGAGTTCGTCGTCCGGGCCGAGGAGTTCGGAGAGGAAGATCGGAAATTCCCCTACGACGGTATGCGGATGTTCGGAGAGCCCGTCAAGTTGATCGACGGGACCAAGGTGTACGACCTCAAGGAATCTCGGCGGGAGGGGAAGCCGGTCATACTGGAGGGTGAGTGAGTTGCCCACGGGTGCCAGGGTACTCGTCGAGTGCTTGAAAGAAGAGGGCGTCGAGCACATTTTCGGGTACCCGGGAGGTGCCGTCCTACCGATTTATGACGAGATCTACGACGAGGTTTCGATCGAACACATCCTCGTACGACACGAGCAGGGAGCTGCCCACGCCGCCGACGGGTACGCGAGGGTGAAAGGGAAACCCGGAGTCTGCATGGCGACATCGGGACCCGGAGCGACGAACCTAGTCACGGGTATCGCCACGGCTTACATGGACTCGTCCCCGGTAATAGCCATCACCGGACAGGTCCCCACCACCATGATCGGGAAGGACGCGTTCCAGGAGGTCGACGCCGTCGGCGTGTTCATGCCCATCACTAAGCATAACTACCAGATAGGGAAACCCGAGGAGATACCGGAAGTCGTGAAGGAGGCGTTCAAGATAGCTATCACCGGTCGGCCGGGGCCTGTTCACATCGACGTGCCCAAAGACGTGCAGGAAGCGGAAGTGGATGTCGAGATACCCAAAACCGTCGAGGTCGAGGGCTTGAACGTGGTCAAGCGCGGTCATCCGGTACAGATCAAACGGGCCGCGGAGTTACTCGCCGAGGCGGAGCGACCCGTCATCTTAGCAGGCGGTGGGTGTGTAATCTCCAACGCTACTCGGGAGCTGATCGAGCTCGCGGAACTGCTCGGTGCTCCGGTAGCTACGACCCTCATGGGGAAGGGAGCGTTTCCCGAGGATCATCCACTAGCACTGGGTATGGCCGGTATGCACGGCACTAAGGCCGCGAACTACGCGCTGACGGAGTGCGACGTGCTACTCGCTGTAGGGTGCAGGTTCTCGGACAGGACTACGGGGGATCCCTCCGGATTCGCTCCCGAAGCGAAGATCATCCATATTGACATAGACCCCGCCGAGATCGGCAAGAACATCCCAGTCGACGTGCCCATAGTTGGTGATGCGAAGCTCGTCCTCAGGGACCTGATTAAGGAGTTGAAGCGGCGTAAGTACCTGAGGGAACGTAAGCGCTGGGGAGAGAGGATCGAGGAACTGAAGGCTGAAGTAGAGATGCCTCCGGAATCCACGGAGTCCGACCAACGGATCAGCCCGCGTGAGCTCGTACGTGTGTTACACGAAGCCCTGAAAGATCGGGATTACATTCTCACTACGGACGTAGGTCAGAACCAGATGTGGATGGCCCGATACTTCCCGGTGGAAGAACCGCGCAGGTTCATCTCCTCCGGTGGTTTAGGAACCATGGGATTCGGTCTTCCGGCCGCGCTCGGCGCTAAGGTAGCCGCACCGGAGAAAACCGTGGTCGCCGTGGTAGGAGACGGTGGGTTCTTGATGACCGCGCAAGAGTTAGCCACCGCCGTGGACAACGACATCGAGGTGAAGGTCTTCGTCATGGATAATAGACTCTTAGGGATGGTAGCGCAGTGGCAGAGGCTGTTCTACGACGAAAGATTGTCGGAATCGAAACTCGATGAGAAAACCGACATAGTGAAACTGACGGAGTCGTACGGAGCAGCCGGAATTACCGTGGAGGAGCCGAGCGAGCTGGAGTCCGCGGTAGAGGAAGCCTTCGAGACTCCGGGTACGGTGGTGGTGGATGTGTTCGTAGATCCGGAAGAAATCATCCCGATGGTGCCGCCGGGAGGCGAGTTGCGCGACATCCTTGGTGAAAAATGAGGCGGAAGTGAAAAAAGGATGGAGGGGGCCTACCCCTCGGCCCCGACCTCTACCACACGCGGCACCAACATCGCTGTGCACATTTCAGGCATTTCGAGAGTGGCCTGGTCGTCCTCCCAGCGTTCCAACTCCACTCGATCACTTCCGGATAGAGCGTGGAGGACGCGTCCGAAGTTCATCGGGGCCTCCCCTACTCGTTTTACCCCCAAATGTACGAGGTCGTTAAAATAGAAGGCGTGTCATGACAAGGGTATGGAGTTCCTAAAGCGCGATCCGTGTTCACGAAATGGGCACAACATTGTTCGATCCACTTCGAAAAAGTTAAAAGGTACGTAGCGAACGGTGATCAAGGGCGCTCGAACATGGACTTCGAGGAGTACCTCGAGAAGTGGTTCAAGGGCGAGACCACCGAGGTAGGCATCTACATGGCGATGGCCATCGTCGCTAGAGAGCAGGGCTACCCCGAAGTATGTGACCTGCTGGAGCAAATCGCTATGGACGAAGCCCGACACGCGGCCGCCGCGGCGCTGATCGCGGGGAAGGTCGAGAACAGTCTGGAGGGCCTGATCGAGAAGATGGAAGAAATGATTGAAGGTGAGAAAAACGCCTACGAAACCAGGATGGACGAAGCCGACCACCACTCCGACGAGCTGGACGACGAGATCATCACCCTGCTGAAGGCTACCGCATACGACGAAAAGCACCACAGGAAGATGCTCAAAGCGGCCCTCGAAAAGCTGAAGGAGTAACTTCCAAGCGCCCCCTTCGACGCCCTCGCTCAATCGTCATGACATCCGAAACGATGGGGTGGGCCTTTGAGGTACGTCGACGCACATGTGCACCTCGACGTTAGGAGTTACGAAGACCTCGAGAGAATGGCCTTATCTGGAGTCCGAACCGTCGTCACGTGCGCTCACGATCCTTACCCCGACATGACGGCCGAGGTGTACTCCGCCCTCTTCAGAAGGCTCCTCGGGGTGGAAACGTGGAGGGGCGAAAAGGCCGGGCTCACGGTTAAGGTGGCCGTGGGAGTACATCCCGGAGGCGTACCGGATAACATGAGCGACGTGCTACGGGAAGTCGAGGAACTCCTGAGTCATGAGGACGTCGTCGCGATCGGAGAGACCGGCCTCAACGAAAATCCGGATGATAGAGAAATCCAAGTCCTGGAGGCTCAGCTGAAGTTAGCCCGAGAGCACGAGGTACCCATCATTGTCCACACGCCGAGCAGGAACAAGGTCGAGATCACCGAGAAGGTGTTGGAGATCCTGAACTCTTCGGGTATAGACCCCTCTCTGGTGCTGGTGGACCACGCCTCGGCGGAGACCGTCTCGCTCATCGGTGAGGAAGGGTACGCGGTCGGGCTGACACTCCGACCGGGAGAGCTCGATGTGTGGGAAGCGTGTGATATCGTGGAGGAGTACGCCGACGAAATGACGCTCATCGCGAGCAGCGACCTGGGATCTCTAGCCGCCGATCCACTCGCCCTCCCCAAGCTGGCCCTCGAACTGGAACGCCGGAACGTCGAGAAGAGCATCATCCGGGACGTCGTAGCCCGGAACGCTGAGAGGTTTTACGGGCTCTAACTTCCGCCCTAAAGCACGATGTTCGAGGCAGCCTCGGTCCCCGTCCTCTATTCGTGGATCATGTAGGCGGGTGATCAGGCCGGTCAGAGCGACCCCATCTTGAAGACGAGTCCTACAGCGATTCCCAAGGATCGCTTCCTCATCGCGAGATCACTCGAGACCTGAGGACAAACCCTCATTCTCCCCGCCCTTGAGAACCAACGTTTACCCAAGGGGCTGTGAGGATCGATTGCGCTTCGCCGCACTCTACTCCCACCAGTTCGGTAAGAGGATGGTAGCCAACCTACTGAACGAACCCGGTCACTGCAGGGCTTGCGGGCCTGTATGCGACGGGTGCAAGTACGACATGTATTCGCTCGTCGACTCCCTCGTCGCCGTTGAGGAGCTACCCAAACCCGAAGAGTTACCTCCGTTCGTCGACGAGCCCGAGGATCACCTCCCCGAACTACCGCCCGTCGATGTGCTGGTGGCGATCGGATTGCATCCCGACCTCCTAGTAGCGCTGTCCGAAGTATACGAGATTAAGGCACTGATAGTGCCCGTCGAGGAACCCGACTGGATCGACCCGTGGATCGAAGAGAAACTACGAGAGGTATGCGAAGAGAACAGCGTAGAGCTCACTGTGGCGAGGCCAGGATGCGACCTGGAACCGTCGGGTCCCGTAACCGAAGCGTTCTGCGACGCGGGCATGATCGGGAGGCCTAAGCTGTTCATGAAGGTCGAGGACGGCGTCGTGATCGACGTCCATGTAGTACGATCGGCGCCGTGCGGTTGCACGTGGTTCGTGGCTAAACGACTGGTCGGTGTGGACGCTGATCCCGAAGAGGTGAAGGCTACAGTTTCCGAGGCACATCACTCGTACCCCTGCACGGCTTCGATGGAGGTCGACAAGCACGTGGGGGATACCCTGCTCCACGTAGCGGGCCGGTTGCACATCGAGGCGGCCCTCCGAGCGCTCGAGGAAGCGACGGATACCGACGCCTGACGGGTATCTCACGCCCCGCCCAGTACTCGCTCCAAAACTTCCCGGAACAGTCTCCACTTATCCCCGTGCAGACTGTACTCCCTGCGCACGTCGTCCTCGATGTCCTCAGCCCTGTAACCGACGGGATAGTACGTCGAGACGAGCTCCCCGTTTCGGCGCTCCGGTCTCAGCTCGATTTCACCCCGACGGAGCAGGTCGAAGATCGCTTCCTTCACGTCGACGGAGAAGTAGGGTGCCTTGAGCAACATGCAGTGACCGTATTCCGTTCCCGTCAATGGTCTTCCGGTCTCACGTTCGAAAGCTTTGTCGAGCAAATACACCGCACGGAACAAGGAGCGCTTATCTACGCCCGGTCGGAACGCGACGATGTACTTCATCAGCGGCCGCAAGTTAGCGCCCGTCGGTTTGACCGTGTGACACCTGCACCGGGCGTGCAACCTGGGTCCCCCTTGTATCAGTATGTTCGAAAGTGTCCAAACGTTTGATGAAAATCGAAACTAATATAAGTCAAGTCACCCCTCCAATGGTCGGATAGTATCGAACGTTCCCATAGTACCGAACAAGGGGATCCCCGTGGAGGAAAAGAGATCCTCGTGCCCGTACGCCGATGAAGCCGTGTGTGAGCTAGTCGAGCACGCGAAGGAGCTGAATGAGGAGATTCCGGAGATAGAGACCCCGCACATCCGATGGCCCGTTCAGTTCCCGAAGTGCCCGTACGGCAAGCAAGGCGTCTGGTGTAACATCTGCTCGAACGGCCCGTGCCGAATTACGGAGAAGACACCACGCGGTGTCTGCGGAGCGACGGCGGACGTGATCGTGGCACGCAACTTCTTGCGTCACGTCGCCGCCGGAGCCGCGTGCTACGTGCACTGCCTGGAGAACGCCGCCCGGGCCCTCAAGTCCGTGGCGGACGAGGAATCTCCTTACGAGATCGCAGACGAGAAGGCGCTGAGGCACGCTGCCGAAGTATACGGTCTAGATACCTCCGGTAAACCGGAAGATGTGGCCGAGGAGATCGCAGAGTTCATTCTCGAGGATATCTACAGGCCCAGATATGAGGAGTCCGAGGTGTTCAAGGCTGTTGTACCCGATTGGCGCATCGAGATGTACGAGGAAATGGGCCTAATTCCGGGCGGAGCTAAGTCGGAGATACACGACGCCCTTGTCAAGACGAGTACGAACCTCAACTCAGACCCCGTTGACATGCTCCTCCACGTGCTGCGACTGGGACTGATCACCGGCCCTGTCGCGCTCTTCGGTGTGGAGACGATCAACGATATCCTCTTCGGCAGCCCGAAGATCACGCAAACGGAGGGTGGTCCCGGAATACTGGACCCGGACTACGTCAACATCATGACGACCGGCCACCAGATGGCTCTCATGAAGTACCTGACGGACGCCGCCGAGAAGCTGGAAGAAGAGGCCAAGGCGGCGGGAGCTAAAGGTATCCGGATCATCGGTGCGACGTGCGTCGGCGACGATTTCGAGGCGCGCGCCGAGCACCTACCAGACACGTACGCGGGCTTCGCGGGTAACAATTTCGCGACGGAGGCGCTCGCAGCAACGGGTCTCGTGGACGCGATCGTGAGCGAGTTCAACTGCACGTTCCCGGGTCTGAAGTTCTACAAGGAGAAGCTGGACGTCGAGCTGGTCGCCGTCGACGACGTGGCCAAGGTGTGGGGCGCGGAGCTGATCCTCTGGGACCCGGAGCGTGCCGAGGAGGTCGCGGAGGAGGCCGTCCAGAGGGCCATTGAGGCGTTCAAGGAGCGCCGGTCGAAGCACGAGGACAAGATCATGGAGCCGAAGCACAGGCACGAGAACGTGGTGGGGTTCGGATACTTCTCGATCGAGGAGGCCGTCGGCTGGGAGAACGTGCTCAAGCTGATCGAAGAAGGCACCATCCGCGGCGTGTGCGCCATCATGGGCTGCACGAATCTCTCCAGCGGCGGCCACAACGTGCCGGCGGTCGAGCTCGCCAAGGAGATGATCAAGCGCGACGTGCTCGTGCTCGGCGCCGGCTGTGTGAACGGGGCGTTCGCCAACGCTGGACTGTTCAACCCTGAAGCAGCCGAGCTGGCCGGTGACAACCTCCGACAGGTGTGCGAGGAGTTAGGTATTCCACCGGTGCTGCATTACGGCCCATGTCTGGCGATCGGTAAGATCGAGCATCTCGTCTTCGAGATCGCCGAGATACTTCGAGAGAAAACCGGCGAGGAAATCGACATCCCGGACGTACCCGCCGTCGCGAGCGCGCCGCAGTGGCTCGAGGAGCAAGCCCTAGCGGACGCGTCCTCGGCCTTAGCTCTAGGTATCACGCTGCACGTGAGTCCCGTACCGCCGGTGACCGGTAGCGAGCTGGTTACGAAGACGCTGCTGGAGGACCTACCGGATCTCACCGGCGGCGAGCTGATCGTGGAGACGGACATGAAGCGTGCCGGAGAGATTCTCGCCGAGAAGATCGAGGAGAAGCGGAAACGGCTTGGTATCTAATTCTCACCCCCACTTCCGGGATGGTGGTGACCATGGAGATCGAGGCGATCCGTGTAGCAACGGGAGCTCCTGGCGAACTGTATATGGTAGCCGAGATCGCGGAGGACAAGGTCGTGAACGCCGAAGTGTGCTCGGGCACGACACCGATCTCCTGGGAGACGCTCGTCCTCGAGAAGCCCGTGGAGTTCGCCGTAGTGGCCGCCGAACGAGTATGCGCCAGCTGTGACGCGAGCCTAGGGCTCGCCGTGGTCGAGGCGGCCGAGGCAGCTCTCAACGTCGAGATCCCGGACGAGGCGGAGCGAGCGCGCGAGATCCTGAACATGGCTAACGTCGTCAGGGCGCACGCCACCGTGCTGGCGAGGACTGACTTCCTCGACGTGAAGAAGCCCGCGTACGACCTAGTGAGAGCTGCGAAGGACATCATGCACGCCGTCGGAGGGAAGCCCGACCACCCACCGGCCGTGACCGTAGGCGGTTTGGACCTCGAAAAGCTGCCCGTAGACAGGGTTGAATCCGTAGCTAAGGACGCCGCCGAGGTGGCAGACAGGCTTGAGGACGAGGTCGGATCCGCGGTAGATCGGATGAAGGAAGATATCGACGTGGAACCGGAGGAGATGCCGGCGGGACTGAAGGTTTCGGACACGTACAAGGGCGACATAGACCCAGACAAGGTCGAGACGCTAATGCCGGATGAATTCTACCGTATGAAGACCACCCTGGAGATAGCGAACAACGTCGTCGCCAGGTATGACGGGGAGCCCGTCCTCGTCGGTCCTTACGCCCGAGTAAGGAGCGCGGAAAACCCGCTGGACCTCTACACCGCCAGGGCCGAGGAAGTAGCGAGGATGCTCGACGGTATCGCAAACGCCGTATCCAGGCTAGATCCGACCGGGAACTTCCGAACGGACGTCGAGCTCGGCTCGGGCGAGGGTACGGCGGCTGTGGAGGCACCGGAGGGTACCCTGATCGTCTCGCTGAGACTACGGGCCGGGCGCGTGGACAAGGCCCTGATGTTAACTCCATGCAACTTCAAGGTTGCGGCGATCGGGGAGATGGTGCGCGACCTGACGGTTGACAGGGCTGAGACAGTTCTACGCGCGATCGGCCTCTCCGGTAGATGTCTTACCCACTAGGGGGAAGCCCAAGATGAAGGTGGCTGTGCTGTCCCTTATGGCTTGTGGTACATGCGCCAGGAACCTGGAGGAGGTTTGCCACGAAGAGGGTCATGAGGTGGTCTGGTCGAACCTAGAAGGCGACGAGGGAGAACCGGACGCCGACATTCTGTTCGTAGAAGGCGCGGTGGACTTCGCCGACGCCGAGACCCTGGAAAAGTTAGAGGAGGCCGCTTCGGCCGTCAGTACCGTGGTATCACTGGGTTCCTGTGCCGCTACCGGGGGTTTCGAGCGACACGTCATAGGCATGCGCGACCCCGACCGGTACCACTTCACGGTCTTCCCAGCTGCCAAGTTCGTCGAAACGGACTATGCGATCAACGGCTGTCCACCTACTACGGACGTGATCGCGTCCTTCCTCAGAGCTCTAGAGGAGGAGAACGAGGACGAACTCCGACCGTACGAAGTCTTGTCCGGGGATTTCCACGGGCTCACGCCGGAACTGTCCGCTCCGGTGACCGGTCCGACGGTACCGGTCGAGGACGTACTCCTGACGTCGAACAAGGACCTGTGCCTGGGCTGCGACCTGGACGTGATTGAGAAGGACCTCTTCTGCGTCGGCTGCGGAACGTGTGCCGCCTCCTGCCCGGCGTGGGCTATCGAGATGGACGAGAAGCCCGTAATCCGGCAAGAGAGGTGCGTTCGATGCGGAACTTGCTTCGTAAGCTGCCCGAGATCGTTCAGGATATGAACCCAACGGGAGGTGATCCGTGTTGCGCAAGCTGATCCGAAGAATAGCAGGGGGCAAAGAGGAAGAGAATACCCGTGAGGGATCTCCCGAGAACGATCTCCCGGACCCCGAGGTCGTGGGTGAGTACCGCGAGGTTTACCTGACCCGCGCAACCGACGAACGTATCCGCGAGCACGGACAGGACGGAGGTACTACTACGGCGCTACTCGCCCACGCACTGGAGGAGGACACGGTGGAAGCCGTGATTGCCTCGTCGACAGTCGAGACATGGAAGCCCGAACCCGTAATAGTCACCGATCCCGACGAACTGATCGAGACCGCGGGATCGAAGTACGCGATTTCTCCGAACGTGAGTGCCCTCAACGAGGCCATAGCCTCCTACGACTCAGTCGCCCTCGTGGGCACGCCGTGTCAGATCACCGCCGTAAAGAAGTCTAAAATGTACCCTTACGGCCTGGCTAACGTGACGGAGCGTGTGAAGCTAACCGTCGGCATCTTCTGCACCGAGAACTTCCAGTACGAGAGCCTACTGAAGCTGCTCGAAGACATGGGTGTCGACGTCGAGAACGTCGAGCGTATGGACATCAGCCACGGTGAATTCATCGTACGCACTAAGAACGGTGATGTGCACTCGGTATCGGTTTCCAAGCTAGGCGATTACGCCAACGAGGCGTGTAACTACTGCACGGACTTCACGGCCGAGGACGCCGACATCAGCGTGGGATCCGTCGGCGCGCCGGATGGCTGGAACGTGGTTCTGGTCCGGACGAAAGAAGGCGAGAAGGTGTTCCGGTCCGCCGTAGACGCTGACGTCCTGGAAGTCAAAGATATCGGGGAAGGGGACCCGAACCTGCTCGAGCGCCTGGCCAGGGACAAGAAGGAACGCATTCACACCTCCATGTGTGCCACTTGGAGACCTTATCACCCTACCGTTCCTCTCTAACGTCATTTCACTATTTCTCCGAGTTCAAGGGGCCCAGAGCTGTGATCAAGCCACGAGATTTCCTGAGGTATTTCCTCTACTCTTACATCGTAACTTCCGCACAGCTGCTGGGAGATAAGGCCCCTACTCTACGGCGGATGGTATGCAAAAACGTGGTAAAGGCGTTGCTACGCGAGCATCCGGAGCTGAAAGATGCCGAACCGGTGGAGCTTGTCAAAGATGTGGCGGAGAGCTTCCTAGGGGCCGACGTCAGGATAGAAGAGAAGTCAACGGAAACCGTCGTACACGTGAGAGGGTGCAAGATCTGCCCACGCGATCTGATCGAAGAGTTTACAGGTGAGAACCCCGACCTGGAGGGTCCCGTCTTCAGCTACAACGTGTGCGCGTTTGTGACCATGGTTGAGGAGATTCTGCACGCTCTGGGCCACATAGATTCCGACATCAAGCATGACCCAATCAAACGCGGGCGCTGCCGCGTAATCGTCAGGCCTAAGGGCACGGACTGAAACGGGGTCTTCAATTGACCGTCCCGACGTTCCTTCGCAAGGTGACCCTGCGTGAGATCTGTGTCATTGAGGAGTACGTGGACGTCCAATACAGGGCTATCGAAGCGTTGATGGACACACTACCTTCGACCGACCTCGTCCGGCTGACCGTAGCCAATGCTCTCGTCAGCTATCAGCTCTCGAGCTCTGGAGAGGATTGGTGGCGTGAGTTCTCCAGCTACTTCCGTGAACGTCGTCCGAGGGACATCGTTCGAGAGTACGCCCGGTTCCTTCCCCGCTCTAGGGGCAATCGGAGGCTCATCCGTCAGAAGCTCCGCCGCCTCCATCGTGCTAAGGCCTTTCTAGAGGAGTTATCCTGGCAGGACGCGAAATCGTACTACCGTGACATGAACCGGTTACGCCTTGACCTTGCTCGGGTCCTCAACGCCGATCCCGAGTCTAAGACGATCGTGTTCACGGTCAAGATGTTCGGGTACGCACTAAGGGCGATAACGGGTAGGTTTCGTCCTTATCCGTTCGAGATTCCGATTCCTGTGGACGCGAGGATCGAACGAATCACCCGAAGGATCACGAACGATGATCCACAACTGTACTGGGACTCGATCGCACGGCGGACAGGCATCCCACCACTACACCTTGACTCGATCCTATGGGTCGGGACGAGTCGGGATCCAGAGGTAAAGAGACTGCTGGCAAAAGTCTTACCGAAGCTTATAGGGGAACTGGAGATGTTGGGCAATTGAACCTGGATCCTGTGCGCGGTATCGATCGGCGGACGGTTGTGCAGGATTTAACATTTAACCATAAGTGATCCGAGAGGACGGAACGACTCGCGACGTATTGGAGGCGATTTTTTGTTAACCTAACGATGACGAGCTCGGGGTTCGGTTCGGGCAGACAAAGTACGGTCGGTGGGGGGTCCGAGCTGGTACGGCCCGGCAGTCAGAACCTTCGAGGGGACCCGAGCTATGAAACTGGTGATCGACGTACCGAAGGAGATCGCTAAGGCCTTGGACAGCAAAACACGACGTGAAATCCTGAAACTGCTGGAAGAACGCGGCTCGATGACGATATCGGACATCGCCAGGGAGCTGAACCTGTCCAAATCAACTGTCCATCACCATTTACAGGAACTCCGAAAGGCCGGTCTCGTGGACGTCATCAAAGAGGATCGCGAAACTCCCCTCCCGAAGCGCTACTACGGGCTCGTGAGAAGACTCGTCCGAGTATCGAAGCCGAAGCTTGAAGATGCCTCCGAGTATGTCATAAAAGCCCTAGAACGTGGGGAGGACCTGAGAACATCGATGTTCCTAGCGATCGCGGCAGCGTATCGCGCGGTGTTGGAGTCCCTGGGTATCGACGCCTCGGAGGTCCTGTACGAGCTCGGAAAGGAGATCGGTAAGCGACTCGCGGAACTAGGATCCGAAGAGACCGTGCTGCGGAAGGGCTTGGAGATCATAGCCGAGTCAGTAGAATTCCGTCAGGAGAACGACCGTGTGGTGGTCGAGATTGAAGGATGCCACGAGTGTTCCGACCTACCCTACGGTCCCGCATGTCATTTGGAGGCGGGAATCATAGCCGGTGTTCTGTCGAACCTGAGGGAACGACCTTACGAAGTCCGGGAGGTGGAGTGCTGCGGGGAAGGCGCTGATAGATGCGTGTTCGTGGCGGAACCAGCTACTGACGAAGAACGCCCCAAGTCCTAGTGACTTTAGACACTCCTTCTACCCAGGCGACCAAGGCTAACGTGGCGGCTATCTCTTCGTCGGTCACTTCGGCGACGTTCTTCGCCGTCTCGGCTATGAGGCCTACTCTACGCTCGTCTCCGGCAGCCGCCGCCAAAGCGAGGGCGATGAGATGCTTCGTCTTGTCGTCCAACGGAGACTCCTTCCATATTATTCTATGCAGCTCCTCAACGACCTCCGCGTACTCATCTCCCAACATCTCTTCGGCATACTTCACAGCTATCAGACCTTTTTCGTCCTCCTCCTTGGCCGGTTCACCGGGCTTCCGGGACAACGGCAGCCCTTCATACTAGTTGGACAGGGCTTAAACGAGGAGCGTATTCGATCAGAGTCGGAAATCTTTAATTCCTTCAGATGTCTAGGACCCGCGCATTCGAATCCTGTAATGCCCTCGGATCTGGACGCCAGGACAACTCGAGGTGAGGTGTTGGGCACTTCCGGCAGTGAGTGAACACTTCTTCCCCCACGTGGGTCCGATGATGCTATCAGATTGTTCCCGAGGTCCGACCGGGGCCGGCTAAGTGAGGTTACTGTTCATTCACGCGGACGAGATGTCGTTCGAGGCGAGGCAGAAGACCAAGATCGCCGAGGAAGAGCCGCCTATTAAGGAAGCGGAAGTTGAGGACTGTCTGGTAGTCTTCGCGGCGGTCCAAGAAGCTGATGAAGAGAATCCAAAGGCCATCGCCGAGGCGGCCGTAGAGGAGATCGAAGACGTTGCGGGTGAATTGAAGGCCGACAGGATAGTCTTGTACCCGTACGCTCATCTAGCCGACGATCTCGCTTCCCCGGACGTGGCCGTCGAGGTTCTGAAGAGAATGGAAGGGCTCCTGAAGGAGCGCGGGTACGAGGTCGTGAGAGCCCCCTTCGGGTGGTACAAGGCATTCCGATTGGCGTGCAAGGGGCATCCACTCTCGGAGCTCTCCAGGACGGTAACCCCCGAGGCCGCCGAGGAAGCTGAGGAGGAGAAGATCGAGTCCGAGTTCTTGGTGTACATGGACGGGGAATTGATACCGGTAGAAGAAGTGGATCTCTCGGAACTTCCCGAGGACTTCAGGCACCTAGTGATGCACGAGTTGGGTGAAGAGCGTGAAACGGGCGACGAAGAGCCCGCACACGTGAAGCTGATGCGGGAGAAGGAAATCTGCGACCACGAGCCGGCAGCGGACGTTGGACACGTACGGTGGTACCCGAAGGGTCACGTGGTCAGGAGATGCCTGGCGGAGTACGTGGAGAACCTCATGGCCGATCTAGGAGCGGCGGTCGTCGAGACACCCGTGATGTACGATCTGAGTGAGGACGCTATCCGGGAGCACGCCGACAAGTTCGGGGAGCGACAGTATCGGATAAGGGCTGGAAACCGGGCACTGATGCTGAGGTACGCGGCCTGCTTCGGAGCCTTCAGGCTACTAGCGGACACCACGCTCAGCCGGCGTCACCTACCCTTGAAGATCTACGAACTATCACAAAGCTTCAGGTTAGAGCAGAGTGGTGAGGTGGTCGGACTGAAGCGGTTACGGGCGTTCACTATGCCCGATCTCCACACCGTTTGCGCCGACATGGACGAGGCCGTGGAAGAGTTCCTCGAGCAAGCGAAACTATGCTTGGAGGTAGGGCTGGACCTCGGGTTGGAATATGAGGTAGTGTTCAGGACCACGGAGAAGTTCCTGAAGGAGAGGAAAGAAGTCCTAGAGGAACTGGCCGAGGCCATGGAAAAAGCGTACGGTGACGCGAAGCCCGTACTGGTGGAGGTACTGCCGGAACGTAAACACTACTGGGAATGTAAGGTGGACTTCGCGTTCATTGATAGCCTCGGAAGACCCATCGAGAACCCGACGGTACAGATCGACGTCGAGAGTGGGAGGCGCTTCGGAATCACGTACGCGGACGAGTCGGGCGATGAACGTCATCCAGTGATATTACACTGCTCACCGACAGGGAGCCTTGAACGTGTAATATGCGCGATCCTCGAGGGCCAGTACAAGCGGTTCGAGCAGGAGGGTAAGCTGCCAACTCTACCGACGTGGCTGTCGCCGGTACAGGCGCGTGTGATTCCGGTTTCAGAGAAAGTGCTGGAAGAAGCTGAGAAAGTCTTCGAAGAGCTGAAAAGTGAGGGGTTCCGAGTCGACCTGGACGACCGCGATGAGCCGGTGGGACGTAAGATCCGAGATGCGGGTGAGGAGTGGGTACCGTACGTCATCGTGATTGGTGAGGAGGAAGTGAAGAAAGGCACGCTCTCGGTAACGATACGGGAGGAATCCACGTTGAAAGAACAGCGGCGTGAAGAGATGACGTTAGAGGAGCTCGTAGAGCGGTTGGAGCGCGAAACGGAGGGCAAACCGAGGGTCCCACTAACGATACCGGATCGCCTCAGTCGGCGTCCGCGGTTCGGCAGGTAACTCACGTCTCCCTCTCCATCGCCACAATACCCGTCCTAGCGATTTCGACGATGTTACCGATATCCTTCATCAACTCAAGGAGGGATTCGACATCCTGCGGCTCTCCCACGATCTCTACGGTGATAGTCTCCCGGCCCACATCGACCACCTCGGCGCCCGCGGCCCGAGCCAACTCGGCCGCCCTCGCACGGTCCTTCGTCCTGATCTTGACCAGCGCTAACTGCCGCTCCACAGTGCGTTCTGGGTCCAGCTCCGAGACCTTGATAACGTCGACGAGCTTGTTGAGCTGCTTGACTACTTGCTCGATCGTTTGCTCGTTTCCTTTTACTGTAAGCGTCATCCTGGCCAACCCTTCCCGCTCTGAGGGTCCTTCGGCGATAGAGTCGATATTGAACCCACGTCTCCTGAAAAGTCCCGACACACGTTGCATGACACCGGGCCGATCCTTTACGAGCACCGAGAGTACGCGACGCTTGGACAACTCACATCCCCCCTTAACTAGCAGGCGCGTGCTTATTTCACGGACAGCCCCCACCTAAGGATGGGGATGATGGAGGCCCTCCCTAGCCGAGGGAACCGATGAGGATCCAGCCCTTTCGCCGACCCCCCAGTGAAATGCTGTCCGGAGGAGAACGGGGGGACCCGCTTGAAGAAACCCGTCGACGCTCACTGTCATCTTTGCTTCAAATACTTCAAAGGCGAGGAAGACGAAGTGGTAGAACGGTCACGGAAGAAGGTGTTACGCGTGTACGACTGCGGGGCTACCCCTGGAACCGCACGGCGAACCCTGGAGTTAGCGGAGAGATTCGAGGGGTTCGTGTTCTCCACGATCGGGCTCCATCCCCCACGAGCGCCGAGGATGCAGCAGAGCGTCATCGATGACGTGGTCCGAATTATCCGTGAGCACGCCGACAGGATCGCGGCAATTGGAGAGATAGGTCTTGACTACCACTACGTGAAGGAACCCGGAGAGCGCAGGAGGATGCGAGAGGTCTTCGAGAGGTTCCTGAAGCTCGCGGAAGAGCTCGACAAGCCGGTAGTGATTCACGCCAGGGATGCGGAAGAGCACGCCCTCGAGGTCCTAGAGGACTACGACGTAGTCGCCATGTTCCACTGCTACGACGGACCGGCCGAGCTCGCCCGGCGTATCGCGGACGCCGGCCACTACGTTTCACTGTCGACGATTCACGTCATTCGTGGACCGAAGGATGAGAGAACGCGGGAACTGCTGGAGACTGTACCGTTGGAAGCGGCACTTACGGAGACGGACAGCCCATACCTGTCACCGGTGCGGGGAGAACGCAACGAGCCTCGGAACGTGTGGAGGGTAATAGAGTTGCTCGCGCGGGTGAAGGGAGTCCCCGTCGGCGAGGTAGTTGAGACCACGGCGCGTAACGCGCTGGAGTTCTACGATCTATGAGGAGAAAATTTTAAATATAACCCACCTAGCGTGCGGTTGTGGCGGCGGCCACAGCGGCCGGGGCCACACCCGGGCCACATCTCGAACCCGGAAGTTAAGCCCGGCCGCGTCCCGGGTGGTACTGCGCTCCGAGAGGGCGCGGGAAGCCCGGGATGCCGCCGCCGTCCCCCAAATTGTTATGAATCTTAAAACGATGGGGGGCGAGCCGTTGAGGAAAACGAACCTGGCCGCGCTGGTCTCCGCCGTAGCGCTCCTTGGCGCGTTGGTGTTGGCCTTCGCCGGCGGTCCTAGGTGGCCCGTCGGGGTGTTAGCCCTAATAGTAGGTGGGTTAGACGTTATGATCTCGTTCCGGCGCGGCGGGGACAGGGTCCTCGGCCTGATGGGATTTCTACTGTTGATGGTAGGTATAGCCGTGCTAACGGGCAGGGTGAGATAGTTTGAAGTTGTGCCTGGTGGCGTTTGACGGAAGGATCCCCATGCTCAGCAGTATCGTCGATAGGTTCGAGGAACACGTGTCGGAGTACCTAGGCGAGGTTAAGGTGAAAAAGAAACGCGCGAAACTACCCGAGCATGCGTACTCCAAGGTGAGAGGCCAATACCTAGCGAGGGCCCTCCTCGATACCCTACGTGGCATGAAAGGGGAGTACGACCGCGTTTTAGGGTTGACCTCGGAGGACCTCTACGCTCCGGGACTCAACTTCGTCTTCGGTCAAGCTCGATGTCCGGGTAGAGAGGCCGTAGTCTCGGTGGCCCGACTGCTGGATCCGGATCCGGAGTTGTACCTGGAGCGTGTCGTGAAGGAGCTCACGCACGAGCTCGGACACACCTTCGGGTTGGGCCACTGCCCGGACCGTAACTGCGTGATGAGCTTCTCGAGTTCACTTCTCGAAGTAGACCGCAAATCACCGAACTTCTGTCGAAGATGTACCGAATTACTTCAAAGAAACTTGAAACGCGGAGGTTGAACGGGGCCGTAGTCGTGACCATCGAGTACGTAGACAAAGTGGGGCGCAGAGTGGTCGTTCGGAGGGCTAAAAGGTCCGACATCCCGGAAGTTGTGGAGATAGAAGAGCGTGCGTTCCCGAAATCACCGTATCCTACGTACGTCTTCCTCTATAACCTGAGTAACAATCCGGAGGGGTTCCTGGTGGCTGAAGTTGGGGGTAAGGTGGTAGGATACGTCATCTTCGAGCTCCGACCGTGGCTCGGTGAGGGCCATATAGTCTCGATCGCCGTACATCCCAACTACCGGCGTACCGGAATCGGCACGATCCTCATGGGAGAGGCCGAGCGCAAGATAGCGGAAGCCGGATACGAAACCGTCAGACTGGAAGTTAGGGAGTCAAACTTTCCGGCCAGACGTTTCTACGAACGACTGGGTTACAGGGAGGAACGTAGAGAACACGGTTACTACTCCGACGGAGAGACTGCCATAATCATGGTAAAGAAGCTGAAATCTCCCATCCAGTATCGACAATGACGTCGTCAAGGCTCTTGGGAGCGGGAGTGCGGAGTTCGGTGGACCAAAACGTTTTAAACATTATAACGATAGGTCATGTGGCCCCGCCGGGATTTGAACCCGGGCTACGGGCTCCGCAGGCCCGCGTCCTATCCAGGCTAGACTGCGGGGCCTGCTCCCTAGCGAGGAACCCCGCCCAGTTTAAAAAACCTTATGGGGCGGCGCGATCCCGACCGGTGAACGCTAAAGGTCCCCTCACACGGTCGACACCCTCACCGGTTTGTGGGGGAACCTCTCGGTTGTGGTGGCGCGAATACGTGAAAGAGATACAGCGAAAAGCTGAAACGGGCGAGTACGCGGTCCGTGGGTTCGGGACGAGCCGTAAAGTGCCGCACTTCGACGATTTGGTCATCCTCCCAGCCCAAGTTTCGCGACCTCCGATCGACAAGTATCGGGAGCCGTGCAATACCAAGACAGTCCTCGGCGACCGGTTCGCGGAGAAACCACTGAAGTTGGATACCCCGGTGCTGGTTGGTGCCATGTCTTTCGGGGCGCTCAGCAAGGAGGCAAAGGTCGCGATCGCCCGTGGAACGGCTATGGTAGGAACCGCCACGAACACCGGTGAGGGGGGCATGTTACCGGAGGAACGGGAAGAAGCGAAGTGGCTCATCGCCCAGTACGCTTCGGGGCGATTCGGAGTCTCAGCGGAGTACTTGAACGCGGCCGACGCTATCGAGATCAAGATCGGACAGGGCGCCAAGCCCGGTATGGGAGGCCACCTCATGGGAGAGAAGGTGACGAAGGAGATCGCGGAGATAAGAGGTATCCCAAAGGGTTCGGACGCGCTGTCACCGGCCCGTCATATGGACATAGTCGGACCCGAAGACCTGAAGATGAAAATCGAGCAGCTTCGGGAGATCACGGACTGGAAGATCCCGATCATCGTGAAGTACAGCCCGGGTCGAGTCAAAGAGGATGTGAAGATCGCAGCCAAGGCCGGGGCCGATATTATAGCAATCGATGGAATGCAAGGCGGTACCGGCGCGTCACCGGAGATCGCGACCGAGAACGCCGGAATACCCACCATCGCCGCGCTAGTTCAGGCTGTGGAGGCCCTGAACGAGATCGGGATGCGGGACGAAGTCGACATAATCATCTCGGGTGGCATCCGCGACGGTGCGGACGTCGCCAAGGCGTTAGCTTTGGGCGCCGACGCTGTCTATGTGTGCACCTCGGTCCTGATCGCCATGGGATGTACGGCATGCGCTCAGTGCCACTCTGGAAGGTGCCCGGTGGGTATCTGCACGCAGGATCCAGAGCTCCGTAAGAAACTGGATGTGGACGAGGCGGCGGAACGTGTGGCTAACTACCTGAAGGTGGTAACCGAAGAGTGCAAGATGTTGGCCCAGTTAGCCGGTAAGACGGACGTACACAACCTCGAAAAAGAGGACCTTAGAGCGCTCTCGGAGGACGTCGCCCGTATTACCGGCGTGAAGATGGCCGGGTCCGACGTCGAGCTGGCCTAGGGGCCTCTCCCCGTTGATCCTCATAATCGACAACCACGGCCAATACGTGCACCTGATCCGCAAGAACTTCGACTACATGGGTGTCCCCGCCGAGATCATCCCCAACACCACCGACCCCGAAGACGTCCGCGAGCGTGCGAGCGGTGTGGTGATCAGCGGAGGACCATCCCGTGAGCGGGCGGGTAACTCCCGAGAGATCATCGAGGAACTGACGGGAGAGGTACCTATACTGGGAATCTGCTTGGGTCACCAGCTCATGGCGGAGGTTTTCGGAGGAAAGGTGGACTGGGCCGCGGGCCGTGAAGAATACGCCAGGACCGAGGTGGAGATACTGGACCATGAAGGCATCTTCGAAGGCTTACCGGATAAGATCGTGGCTTGGGCCTCGCACCGGGACGAGGTGAAGGAAGTCCCAGATGAGTTCGTCGTCACGGCCCGCTCCGACAGATGCGAGGTAGAGGCGATGCGTCACGAGGAGTTACCATTATACGGGGTCCAGTTCCACCCCGAGCTGAAGTTCACCGAGTACGGGCCGGATATACTGAAGAACTTCGCGAAACTATGTGGCGAACTGTAAAGATGGGGGGTAGCACGACGAAGTTCGGGTTCTTCACCCTCGTAGGTTACACGGCGTTACTCCTGTCCTTAGGAGCGATCGTCGCGAGACTGTCCGAAGACAGGGGCCTCCCGGACATACCGTTCTTGCTCCTCCTCGGATTCTTGCTGGGCCCCATCGCCGGGATCGTACGTCCCGAGTACGCCCAGAAGGCGTTTCCGTTCGTGGGTACGCTAGGACTCATCATCATACTGCTCGACGGTGGATTCGAGATCGGTATCGACGTCCTGCGTCGCGTAGCCTCTCTCGTGGCGAAGTTAGACTCGATAACCCTACTGATAACGGCCGGGATATCCTCTCTGATATTCAACCTCGTGTTCGGGCTGAAACCCTTCAGCCCGATAGGGTTCCTGTACGGCTCGATAACGTGTGCTACCGATCCGGCGACGTTGATCCCCGTATTCTCGAAGGTGGAGTTGCCTATCAACATTTCGACAGCTTTAATAGCCGAAAGCGTGTTCAACGATCCGCTAGGAGTCGTGCTGACCAAGATGTCACTGTCAGTGATGGGATTAAGCAGCCACCAGAATCCGATCCTGTTGTTCATCTCGTTAGCCGCAGGAGGAGCCGCCCTAGGCTTAGCCACCGGCGTGGTCCTCGAGCGATTGCTCGCCAGAGAGCCGTTCGGAGAGTATGTGGTACCCATAACCTTAGGAGCAGCCCTAGCGCTCTGGTACATATGCGAGGAGCTACTCCCTGGGTTGCTTGGATACGAGCTGAGCGGATTCATGGCGGTGGCAGTACTTGGGATGTACCTGGGCAACAACTTGATCAAGCACGACTATCTGAAGGACGATCGGACGTTCCTCAAGGACTTCTTCGAAGAACTTTCCACAGTAGTCCGTATCATGGTGTTCACCCTCCTCGGAGCCTGCGTCAGCATTTCGCTGCTGAAGACGTTCTGGCTCAAGGGACTAGTATGCGCACTGAGCAACGTCTTCATCGCGCGGCCTGCAGGAGTCATCATCGGAACATACATACCACCGAAGGAGGACTTGAACCTGAAAGAGCGGATTTACCTGGCGCTCGAAGGACCGCGAGGGGTAGTACCGGCGGCTCTGGTAGGCACGATTTACTCCAAGATAGTATCTAACCCGCACGCGGTACCGGTAGCGATCGCCAGCGAGATGCCACCTAAGACCTTAGCCAGCGCCATTCTAGTGACCACGTTCCTCACGATATTCATCAGCGTGGTTCTCGAAGCTACATGGGCTCAACCGCTGGCGAAGCGTCTTCTGAAGGAGGAGTAACCCTCCGTCTGAGGAAAACTCGTCATCGCTCGGCAGGGGAGTGACTCTTCATCGGGGGAAAAACTTTGCCCGTCGAGAAGCACGTCGAACGAGCCCCGAAGCGACTAGCCATCGCCGTAATCACCGTCAGTACGTCCAAATTCGAGGAAGCGGCGCGCGGCGAAGAACCCGAGGACACTTCCGGAGATATCCTTGAATCACGGTTCGAGCAGGCGGGCCATGAGACGCGCTACCGAGTGCTGATACCCGACCAGAGGGAAATGGTGGCCGGAGCTGTCAAGTGGACCGCCAATCGCGTGGACGCTGTCGTGACGACGGGAGGTACCGGACTCACTCCGACAGACGTGACGATCGAAGCCGTAGGTGAGATCGCGGAAAAGCAGGTGCCTGGCTTCGGAGAACTGTTCCGGAGGAAATCCGAAGAAGACGTCGGCGCTCACTCGATCTTGAGTCGGGCCGAGATGTTCGTCGTCGACGGCACACCGGTGGCGTGTCTACCGGGGTCGCCGAACGCGGTGAAGTTAGGAGCGGAACTCCTCATCGAGGTGTTACCGCATGTTGTCGTTCATAGCCGCGGCGACGTTTAGGGGGAACTTACTCCTTCTCTTTGATGATTTTCTCCACCACCCTAACGTTCTCGATGCGGGTGTGTGGGTACTGCCCCTCTTCGTCCTTCTCAGCGTACTTAACCATGTCCCAGAGCGTGACTAATCCGACCACTAACCCGGTGAGAGCGTCCATTTCGACACCCGTCTTCCCCTCGGACTTAACTCGTACCGACATCTTCACGCCGTCCTCGAGGACCTCGACGTCGACATCGACGCCAGTGATCTTGATAGGATGACAGTGGGGAACTAACTCCGGCGTCTTCTTCACGGCGAGTATGGCGGCTACCTTGGCAACCTCGATAGGATCGCCCTTACCCTGTGGGTGAGATTCACCCGATTTCACCGCGTTCACACCGTCCTCGGTCAGCCTGAGGAACCCGCTAGCTTCGGCAATGCGGATCTCCTCTTTCTTCCCGGTGACGTCAACCATCGACATCCGTCTTCCCCCAGCGGTCACTCCTAAAGGGGCTCATCACCCACAAGTGGTCGGTACTGCGGGACCCGTTCATCCCACCTCGCGTATTGTTACGAAATCCATAACAATATGAGGAAAGGCGGGAAGTCATCGCCCCCGCGCAAGCCCGCCCTCCGGGGCTTTCGTTACCCCGCCGCATCATCCCCGCCGCTGGAGGTGATCCAGCCGCAGGTTCCCCTACGGCTACCTTGTTACGACTTCGCCCCCCTCACCCCCCGGGGGCTCGCCCCCAGCCCTTGCGGACCGGGGGCTTGCCCCCGGGGGGCTCGGGTGGCGTGACGGGCGGTGTGTGCAAGGAGCAGGGACGTATTCACCGTGCCATTCTGAGGCACGGTTACTACCGATTCCACCTTCATGCGGGCGAGTTGCAGCCCGCAATCCGAACTACGACGGGGTTTAGGGGATTTCCTCCCCCTTTCGGGGTCGGATCCCATTGTCCCCGCCATTGTAGCCCGCGTGTAGCCCGGGGGTTTCGGGGCATACGGACCTGCCGTCGCCCCCACTTTCATCCGCCTTAACGGCGGCGATCCCCGCAGAGTGCCCGGCGCCCCTTACGGGGCCCGCTGGCAACTGCGGGCGGGGGTCTCGCTCGTTACCTGACTTAACAGGACACCTCACGGCACGAGCTGACGGCGGCCATGCACCTCCTCTCAGCTCGTCCGGCAAGGTCGTCAACCTGGCCTTCATCCTGCTGTCGCCCCCGGTAAGGTTTCCGGCGTTGAATCCAATTAAACCGCAGGCTCCACCGGTTGTGGTGCTCCCCCGCCAATTCCTTTAAGTTTCAGCCTTGCGGCCGTACTCCCCAGGCGGCGGACTTAACGGCTTCCCTACGGCACTGGGGCGGCTCGTGGCCGCCCCAACACCTAGTCCGCATCGTTTACAGCCGGGACTACCCGGGTATCTAATCCGGTTTGCTCCCCCGGCTTTCGGCCCTCACCGTCGGACCCGTTCCAGCCGGACGCCTTCGCCACTGGCGGTCCCCCCGGGATGACAGGATTTCACCCCTACCCCGGGGGTACCTCCGGCCTCTCCCGGTCCCAAGTCCCGCAGTTTCCCCGCCGACTCCCGCGGTTAAGCCGCGGGCTTTCGGCGGGGACCCACGGGACCGGCTACGGCCCCTTTAGGCCCAATAAAAGCGGCCACCACTTGCGGCGCCGCTATTACCGCGGCGGCTGGCAGCGGTCTTGCCCGCCGCTTTCTACCCGGGGCTTTTTACACCCCGGTACAGCCGCCGGGGCTTTGCCCCGACGGCACTCGGGGTCCCCCCGTCGCGGTTGCCCGCATTGCGGAGGTTTCGCGCCTGCTGCGCCCCGTAGGGCCCGGGGCCTTGTCTCAGTCCCCGTCTCCGGGCTCCGGCTCTCACCGCCCGTACCGATTATCGGCTTGGCGGGCCGTTACCCCGCCAACTACCTAATCGGCCGCAGGCCCATCCTCGGGCGGACCCGGGCGGCATGGGCCCGGGCCCTTTCGGCGGAGGACCGTTCCAGGCCGCCCCGCCTATCGGGGATTAGCCCCACTTTCGCCGGGGTTATCCCCGTCCCGAGGGTAGGTTACCCACGTGTTACTGAGCCGTCCGCCGGGCCGCCCCCATTGCCGGGCGGCCCTCGACTTGCATGGCTTAGTCGGACCCCGATAGCGGTGGCCTCCGGCAGGATCAACCGGAGTTAAGTGACGGCCGCAAGGATTTCGGGTCCGCGGCGGGGCTCTCACGGCCCCGGAGGGCGGGCTTGCGTCGACCCCGGGGCCCCTGGGGTATGTTCCCCCAGGGGGTTGCCCGGGGTCCCATCGGGGGCTCCTTCCCGCGGCCATCCCCCTCTGGAACGTGGTTATATATTAAACTTTCGGGCTTCTCGGATCGCAGACGTGGACCTCTATCCGGTTAAAGAGAATGACGTTCCTAACCGCGGGGACGCGCTTGGTATCGCTCGATTACATCGCGGGCTTCTTCGACGGTGAGGGATCCGTGGTGGTCCGGTTCGTGAGGGACGGCCGGTACCGGGCGGGGTACAGGGTCTCCACCAAGGTGGTCTTCGTCCAGAAGGAGCGGGATGTCCTGGAGGAGATCCATGAGACCCTCGGGATGGGACACCTCTATCGCCGTGGGAGCGACGGCGTGTGGTACCTGGAGATCTACCGACGGGAGGATCTGCGCGAGTTCGTGGAACTGATTGGGAACCGGACGATGGTGAAGCGGGACGCGCTCGAGCGGTTGGCGACGGTGTTGGAGCTCCTGGAAGGAGGTGTCCACGGGTCACGGGATGGACTGGAACGGATTCGCGAGGTCTGGGAGGGGTAGGTGGGGTCGGTCAAGGGTGGGTAGGTCATCGGGGCGACCTCCCCTTCGCGGGCACTCCTCATCCCGTCGGTTCGATACCCTGAACGTCGGCGGATTCCGGTCCCCGTAGGGGTGTCTCGCAACGATCCCGGAGGGGTCGAGCGGGCCGCCTCCGGGTACTGTCACAGGCCTCGGTTAATGTGGGCCACCGCCTGTGTCGACGCCACGCGACGGGCACTCGAAGGACTCAGATGTGACGCCCGGGTTATCGTTGTAGTTTCCATAACGATCGCCGAGAGGGTCAGGAGCGACCGGTCAGCACCCTCGGGATTCATCACGGCCGGTGGCTCCGTTTGGGGCTAATCCCGCCATCATCCCGGACCCTTTCGGAGGAGGGTCGGGTGGGCGGATTCCGATCATCCCGTGGCGGTCGCTCCCGTGGCCGTGTCCTCATCCTTCCATCTCTTCGAGCTCTTCGAGCAACTTTTCGATGTCGTCGCGCTCCTCCTCCAGCTCCCCCAGCACCTCGGAGTCTTCGGCGACTTCACGGGCCATGGATTCGGGCATGTTGAGGACGTCGTTAAGGTACTCGTCGACGTCGCGGATCTCGCCGGCCTTCACGTCGAGGACCTTGTCGCAGTGCACGACGACGGTCCCGTCGTCGAGGATGCTCACCGGTGCCCGGTACTTGGGGAGGTGTGGAGGCAGGGTACGGATAGGGAGGAGACTGTACACCAGGGCGCCACGGAACTCGTGTACTGCGGTCTCCAGCAGGACGTCGGCGACCTCGGCGTTCGGCGATCGTAAAGCGGACTCCGGTAGGGCGCATCCGGCGAGGACCGCGAGGTCGTTCCTCACGGCGGCTACCTTCAGGGTGGAGATTACCTGCAGGAACTTCTCGTGTTCGCCACGGTGCATCGGGTATATCGAGTCGATCACGACGACGTCGGGGTCGTATTCGGGGACGAGTTCTCGGATCCTGTGGGGCTCGAGGTCCTGGATGATCTCGCCTACGGTCCGATGGTAGATACCGGCACGGACGCTGAAGGCGTTGAGGACGACCAGATCGCCTTTCTCGTAGGCTTCGCGGGCTCTCCTATCGTACTCCTCGGAACGTCGTAGGAACTCGTAGGGCGAGGTGCTGGTGGCGAGGAGGAGTACACGGAAACCGTCCTCCAGGACGTTCCAGACCGCGTTGTCGAGCAGGGGCTGCCGGGCGGACCCGGGAAGACCCGCGAGTACCGTCACACCACGTCTGGGGAGTCCGCCGCCGATCATCTCGTCGAAACCCGGTATGCGAGTCTCAATACGGTCGGTCAAGGTGGACGCCCTCGAACTTCGGGACGTGGACTTCGTAAAACCCTCGATATGCGGAGTGGTACGATAGGACTCCCAGCTTTTCGAGACGTGTCCGGAGCCTTCCCTCGAGTCGACGGTACGGCTCGGGATCCGCGTCGAACTCCAGTAAGTGGACCCGATGCGCCCGTCGACAGGTCGGGGAGCAGGGGACGAACCCCTCGGTTACGACCACCACGTTGTCCGGGTCGTGATCGAACCTGACGTGGCCCTCCAGGAAGTACTCGACGCAGCACTCGGGGTAACCCAGGAACCTCCCGACCTCCTCGTCATCTAGCGTGTACACCCCGATCCGCTCCGAAACGTAGGGGTGTAAGGCGGGACGGACGTGGAGACCGCTTTCCTCCCATAGGACCAGCTCCGTCTCAACGATGTTTATGCATATGTCGAGGTCCATGGGCGTGAGCCGCTGGAGGGCGAACTCCGCGAGGGTTCGTGGTTCGGGCATGTCACCGGTACCGTCCAAGTGGGAACGTAGGTCTTGAAGGAACGTGAGGACACGCTCGAGCGTGTTCAACCGGGATCCCCGTGAGGAGCTACTCCGGAGGTGAGGTTAATCCGATGATCGGACCCCCGGGACCGAGGGGCCGAAGGGATGGGGAGCTAGTCCGGGGGTGAGGGGGTACTCCCGATGATCGTCCTCCACGGCCCCCGACCGCCCTCTGAGGGAGCGTTCTAATTATCGTAACGAAAGACAGGTCGAGCCGCACCCGCGAACCGTCGTGATGATCGCGACGTTGTGACGGGATCGTTATACCGCCGCGCGACGGTCTGGCGATCGGGGGTCGTTCTTGGTCCGGGTACGGTCCGTCTCCAGGATCCACGTGACACTGATCGACTTACACGGTGGGTTGGGCCGAGTAGACGGTAGCGTGGGAGTGACGCTGGAGGGCCCTAGGATCGAGCTCGAGGTGGAACCGACGGGGGAAGGGGTCAAGGTCGACGGAGAAGGAGAGATCGCGGAGAAAGCGGAGCGGGCGGCGCGGAAGGTACTCGATCTGTACGGGATCGAGGGTGGTGTCCGGATCGAGGTGGTGAGGCGGTATCCCGAGCACGTTGGCCTCGGTTCCGGTACGCAGGCGACGTTGTCAGCAGCTGTCGGAACGTTGGAGGCACACGGTGTCGAGCACTACGACGTGCGGGAACTGGCGGATGCACTGGGTCGAGGTGGGACATCGGGGATCGGTGTGGCGGCGTTCGAGCGGGGCGGGTTCATAGTAGATGGTGGCCACGTCTTCGGCCCGGGTGGGAAAGAGGAGTTCAAACCGTCGGCGGCGTCTGGCGAGGTCCCTCCGGCACCGGTGATCTCGCGGCTGGAAGTACCGGAGGATTGGCGGTTCGTGCTCGCGATCCCAGAGGTGGAACGGGGTGCGCACGGGGATAAGGAAGTGAACATCTTCAAGCGGTACTGCCCGGTACCGGCGCGGGAGGTGGGGGAGATCTGCAGGTGGATACTGATGGTGATGATGCCCGCGGTGGTGGAAGACGACCCTGAGGATTTCGGCAGGGCGGTGGACGCTATTCAGGACTTAGGGTTCAAGCGTGTGGAGGTGGGTCTACAGCATCCCGTGGTCAGGGAGATGATGGAGGTGGCCCGGAGTGCCGGAGCTTACGGGGCCGGGTTGAGCTCGTTCGGTCCTACCGTGTACGCGGTGTGCGATTCGCCCTCGGCGCGTGACGTCGCGCAGGAGCTTGAAATGTATATGAGAGAGGAGGGTATCGGCGGGGAGGTAAGCGTTTCCGAACCGCGGAACGAGGGTTTCGAGGTGACGGGGTAGGGGGGTCACCTTTGGGGGTGTACGTGGCCGAGAACTTCACCGGAGTTTACGCGTTCGATGAGGAGGGGAACCTGATAGACCACGAGCCGTTCCCGAAGGACCCGGACGAGATAGTGGAACGTCTGCTGAAGCGGGAACGTGGTGAGGTGTTGGAAGAGGAAGAGGCGCTGCTGTCGAGACTGGACGCGGACGTGATCAACTTCGAGGGTACGAAGGCGGACCGGGAGCGGCTCGAGGAGGTGTTCGACGGAGAGCTGGTCGTCGAGTTCCCGAACGTGGCTGGGGAGGTCCTTCGAGAGCGAGCACGGGAGCTCGCCGTCGAGGTCGGTGTGGTCGACTCCGAGGAGGAGTACTCGGAGCTCGTGTACGAGGTCGGCATGAAGCTGTCGAAGGAGAAGGTCCGGGCGACGGTAGAGGAACGGGATCAGATGATCATTCAGGCTATCAACACTATCGACGATATCGACAGGATACTGAACATACTCACCGACCGCGTGCGAGAGTGGTACGGAATACACTTCCCCGAGATCAACAAGATCGTGAAGAAGCACGACGATTTCGTGACGTTGGTGGCCGAGCTGGGGCACCGGAAGAACTTCACTTATGACAACATCAAGGAGGTGCTGCCCGAGTTCCCCGATCATCTGGCCGAGAAGCTCGAGGAGGCCGCGAAGGACTCGATGGGTGCGGAGATGGACGAGAAGGACTTGGCGGCGGTGCAGCGGATCGCGGAGGTCGCGCGGGAGCTCTACGAGATCAGGCGGAAGACTGCGGACTACATCGACGAGTCGATGGACGACGTGGCGCCGAACGTGAAGGCTCTGGTGGGTCCACTGATCGGTGCGAGGTTGATCGCGCTGGCCGGCGGCTTGAAGGAGATGGCGAAGTTACCCGCGAGCACGATCCAGCTGTTGGGAGCGGAGAAGGCGCTGTTCAGGCACCTGACCAAGGGTACGAAGCCGCCGAAGCACGGTGTGATCTTCCAGCACCCGCTCATCCACCGGAGCCCGTGGTGGCAGCGCGGTAAGATCGCGAGGGCGCTGGCCGGTAAGCTGGCCATCGCGGCGCGTATCGACGCTTACTCCGGTGAGTACCGGGGCGACGAGCTGAGGCGACAGCTGGAGCAGCGGGTGAAAGAGATCAAGGAGAAGTACCCGAAGCCCCCGAAGCGCAAGCGTGGTGGTCGGCCGCCTCGCGGTCGTCGACCGCGTCGGAGGCGTTCACCCCGGAGATCTCGTAGGGATCGCCGGCGCCGCTCACGTCGAAGGCGGTGACTTCATTTCCCCTGAACACAGCAGTTTTTTCGGGGGTGAGTGGGAAAATGGTGGAGATCGAGATCGAACCGCATGAGGAGTTTGAGGGTGTGTACTGGGCGATCTTCGAGGACGGTCGGAAGAAGCCCGCGACCGAGAACCTCGTGCCCGGACATCAGGTTTACGGTGAGAGGTTGGTAGAGTACGACGGGAAGGAGTACCGCGTATGGGAGCCACGGAGGAGCAAGCTCGCCGCCATGATCATGAACGGCATGGAGTACTTCCCGTTCGAGGAGGGTTCGAAGGTACTTTACCTGGGTGCGGCGGCCGGAACGACACCGTCACACGTGTCGGACATCATCAAGGAGTCGGGCGTGGAGTACTGCGTCGAGTTCGCCTCGAGGATGATGCAGGAGCTGATCCCGGTGTGTGAGAAGCGCCCGAACATGATACCCATCCTGGGCGACGCTACGAAGCCGCACGGGTACGCTCCGCTCGTCGAGCAAGTAGACGTAATCTACCAGGACATCGCTCAGCCGAAACAGGCGGAGGTCGTCGCGGACAACGCCGAGGCGTTCCTGCGTCCCGGAGGGTACGTGATCGTCGCTATTAAGGCGCGCTCTATCGACGTAACTAAGGAGCCGGAAGAGGTCTTCGAGGACGAGGAGCGCAAGCTCGAGGAGCGTGGCTTCGAGGTGCTAGAAGTCATCGATCTGGAGCCGTACGAGCGTGATCACGTGGGGATCGTCGCGGAGTACCACGGGTAACCGTGATGAGCGTTTCGCTAGCCGACGCGCGGATGACGAGTTACTCCCGCTCTGAGCTCTTCTCCCGATGACTGCATTCACCCCTCCTGAATAAGTGATGAAGCGGTCCCCGGAGAGGAGGGCCCGATGACGAGGCAGCCCCAGCCCGAGGGATGACGACGGAGAGCCGAGCCGAGGGCGAGAGACTTTAACCGCGAACGTCGATTCACGGACGGCGACAGCCGGTAAGGTGAGTGATGGGGTGCGAGCGTGAACGTTCTAGAAGTTCTGGTCGTCGTCGTACCTTCACTCTACATGGGATGGACCATAGGGGCCGACGACGCCGGTGCGGCCATGGGGTCCGCCGTCGGAGCAGGTGTCCGCACGATGCGGCAGGCGGTTACACTGATCGCCGTTTTCACGACTATGGGCGCGGTGCTGGAAGGGCACAAGGTGGTCAAGACGCTGGGAAAGGGAGTCGTACAGGCTCACCTCGACCCTATCGCGGCCGGTGCGACCGTGCTCGTGGCGGCCGCCTGGTACCACCTGGCCGTGATGCTCGGAGTACCAGTCTCCACGACACAGGCTACCGTGGGATCCATCGCCGGAGTAGGGTGCGCGCTGGGTCTCCCGGTTAACTGGAGCAAGTTCGGCCAGATCGCCGTCGGATGGTTCTTGTCACCGATACTCGCGATGATACCCGCCTATTTCGTTTCTCGACGCTTGCGAGCCGTATTGGAGAAGGGTAAATGGCCGCTCGCCGAGATAGAGCGAAAGATCGGATGGTTACTCACCATCTCAGGGTGCTACGTCGCCTATACGATAGGAGCGAACAACGCCGCCAACGCCGTGGCGCCGATAGTGATGACCGGTCTTCTGGACGTCAGATCGGCCGCTATCGTAGGTGGAATCATGATCGCGGTGGGAGCTCTAACCGCGGGTTCCAAGGTCATCGAGACCGTGGGGAGGAAGATCACTCGGTTGGACCCCGTAACAGCGTTCTCGGCGGAACTTTCGGCCGCGATAGTCACGCACGGGGCGTCGGAGCTCGGAATCCCCATTTCCATCAACGAGACGACGGCGGGAGCGGTCATCGGCGTGGGGCTATCCCGAGGGGAACTCAACACCCACACCTTGAAGAAGATATTTACAACGTGGATCGCGAGCCCTGTGGGCTCGTTCGTAATGTCGTACGCACTCATGCGTCTCTACTTGTCGGTGCGAGGGGCGGCGGTGCCTTGATCTTACGCCCGAGTACGCGACCCGCGGAGCGCGCACTCGACGCGCTCCTTGAAGAGCTAGACACCATGATTGAAGCCTGTGATCTGCTTTCCGACGTAACGACGATGGAGGAGAGTCCGAAGGAAGTCGAGGAGCGGCAAGAGTCCCTGAGCGAAGAAGTGGCCGAACTCAAGGACCGTGTAGACGAGGCTATGGAAAGCAGCTCCATGATCCCAGTCGTCAAGGAAGAGTTGGGCTACATAGCCGAGAACGTGAGGAGAGCCGCCGAGACGTTGCTGAGTTTGGCCTCCCTACTGGTGAGCTTCTACGAGGATTTGGAGGAGGAGGATCGCGAGAAGCTAGACGAAGTGATCGAAGGTATCGCCAAAATCGCCTCGGGAGTACGTGAATCGGTCGAGTTGTTGAACGAGGACGTACGGAAGGCGGCGGAGCACGTCGAAAAGATTCGGGACCAGGAAGAGGACGTTCGGTCCCGACTACGCACGCTGATGCTCAAAACCGAGAGGAACGGGCGTCTAGCACCGATCGTCCTGGAAATCGAACGGGCGCTCGAAGACATGGACCGAGCCCTTGACGGGGTGAACAGGATTAAAGTGAGGTTCCTCGGGTGAGACCGGTGGAGGTCCTAGGGAAGCGCTGGGCCCACCCGATCGCCTGCGCTTCCGGGGCTCTCGCCGCCCATCGGCCGGGCATGGAAAATGCCGTTCTACGCGGTGCGGCGGCTATTTTCACGAAGACGGTCACTGAATCACCGCGCGAGGGCCATCCAGGACCGGTATTCGTGGATTACCTCGACGAGGGATACGCGCTCAACGCTATGGGTTTACCGAACCCCGGCCCGGACAGGATGGTGGTGGAAATCGAAGAGTTCCGGGACGAATTCGACGTACCGGTATACGCGAGCGTGGCGGCCGACGGTCCGGAGGGTTTCAAGAGGTTGGCACGCGCGTTCTCCGGCGTAGCGGACGGATTGGAACTGAACGTCTCGTGCCCTCACGCGGGCAAGGGGTACGGGGCGGAACTAGGCTCCGATCCGGAGGCCGTGGCCGAAATCACCGAGGCCGCCGTCCGGGCGTTCGACGGACCGGTGTCCGTGAAATTGACTCCCAACGTGGACCGCGAAACCTTGCTCGAGGTGGCTGCGGCGGCCATCGATGCGGGAGCGGAGGCACTCACCGCCGTGAACACGCTGGGACCTGGCCTTAGGATCGACCTGAGGACCGCCAGCCCCGTCCTAGGAGCCGGGGTAGGTGGACTGTCGGGCCCCGCGCTCAAACCCATCGCGCTCCGCGTCGTGGCGGACTTAGCGCTGGAGTTCGGGGAGGAAGTGGAGATCATAGGAGTCGGTGGGATCCGGAACGGGGAAGACGTCGTCGAGTTCCTGTTCGCCGGTGCCAAGGCGGTGCAGGTCGCCACGGCGGCTCGAGAGAAAGACTTCGGAGATATCGCGATGGAAACCTCCCACATTCTCAAGGAACTCGGATACGATGGACCCGAAGAGGCGATCGGAGCTGCCCTTCCTGAGTACCGGGAGAGGCTGCGCCGATTGGGGTGGTGTCAGTGAAGCCAATACCGGCGGAGGTCGTGGAGAACAGGGAAGAATGTGAGCGGACGATCGTGCTCAGGCTACGGCCGGAGAGGCCGATACGTTGGGAACCCGGACAATTCCTGATGCTCGGGATCTCCGGAGTCGACGAGAAGCCAATGGCGTTCTCAGGAGGAGACGACCGGGAGTTCGAACTCACCATCGAGATCGTAGGCCCATTCACGGAGCGTTGCGCCGACCTCGAGCCGGGGGACGTGGTCTGGGTACGGGGACCGTACGGGAAACCGTTCGAGGTGAGAGGTTCGAGGGCAGTGGTAGTTGCCGGAGGAACCGGGGTAGCACCACTGGTTCCGCTCGTTGAAAGGCTACGTCGAGCGCGCGTCCACGTTACCTCGGTACTAGGAGGCCCACACGCGGACCGCCTCCCTAGGAAGGATGATCTGGAAAAGTTGTCCGACGAGCTGTACGTCACCACGGAGGACGGTAGCGAGGGGCGTAAAGGATTTCCTACGGACGTCCTTGAAGAACTCGTCGAAAAGGAATGTCCGGATGTAGTGTACGCGTGCGGTCCCGAAGGGATGCTGGTCCGGGTTGCCGAGATAGCACGAGAGCACGATGTCCCTTGCCAGGTCAGCGTCGTCCGGTACGTGAAATGTGGCGAAGGAATCTGCGGCTCGTGCGCCTTAGGGAAGGGGCTACTAGTGTGCCGCGACGGTCCGGTGTTTTGGACGGAGGAGTTGGAAGGTACGGAGTTCGGAGGGGTCAGACGTGACGTCACGGGAAAGCCTGAGTGACGTCGCGTTCGTGCTACCGGCGCACAACGAGGAGGGAGCGGTGGGAAAAGTCGTACGCGAGATTCGGAGGATGTACCCCGATGCGCTGATAATAGTGGTGGACAACGCGTCTTCGGATCGCACTGCCGAAGAGGCGGAGAAGGCCGGGGCCCTAGTCGTTAGAGAACCGGTCAAAGGTCTGGGAAAGGCCATCAAGGCGGGGATTCAGTGTGCACTTGAACACGGCGCTCGTATCATCCTCCGAACGGATTCCGACGGGGAGTTCGATCCGAATTGTTTCGCCGAACTGATTGAAGCCGCGGATGATTACGACCTGGTGATAGGCAACAGGTTCTCAGAGGGTAGACCGGAGAACGTGCCGCTTTCTCACTACCTTTTCAATATGATACTGATAACACTCTTCTGGCTGTTTTATGGAAAGATCTTGGACGTCACGTGCGGGTGCCGCGTGTTCTCCAGGGAACTCGCGAGAGAGATCCTGAAACGGGACGTAGACGACGGTCCCGCGTTCGACGCCGACACCACTTCCCTTGCGGTATCTTTAGGGTACTCGGTCAAATCCGTCGATGTAAGGCTACGTGGTAGGATATCCGGACAGAGGAAAGTAGCCCCCACGGTGATCGGTAAGGTCCTTGTCGGACTCAGGATACTGTTCAGGGTAGCTGTGAATAGGCTTCGATGGCGGTGCGAAACGCCTTCGACTTTGAGTAGGGGACAATAGCGCCACCCGGGTAGTTATAAGTTCGATCCACAGGGGTTCCTGGAGGGGACAATTTGGGACTAGCTGAACTCCGAGAACTGATCGAACCCGAAGAGACGGACCTGAGAGCCCTCGCCGGTCGGGAGATCGCTATCGACGCGTTCAACGCCCTGTATCAATTCCTGACCACGATCATGAAGGACGGACGACCTCTCATGGACTCGAGGGGCAGGATTACCAGCCACTTAAATGGCCTCCTGTATAGGACCGTGAACTTGGTCGAAGAGGGTATCAAGCCGGTATACGTGTTCGATGGTGAGCCCCCGGACCTGAAGCGTGAAACGCTGGAGCGTCGACGGGAACGGAAGGAGGAGGCGATGGAGAAACTGAGGCGGGCCAAAACGAAGGAGGAGCGGGAGAAGTACGCCCGACAAGTCGCCAGACTCGACGAGTCGTTGGTGGAAGACGCGAAGAGGCTGTTGGATCTCATGGGCATCCCGTGGGTACAGGCCCCCTCGGAAGGAGAGGCGCAGTGCGCGTATATGGCGAGGTGCGGGGACGTATGGGCGACAGGCAGCCAAGACTACGACTCGCTGCTTTTCGGCAGCCCCAGGTTGGTTCGCAACATCACGATAGTCGGAAAGCGGAAGCATCCACACACCGGCGAGATCATAGAGGTCAAGCCCGAGATCATGAGGTTGGAGGACGTGCTCGACCAGCTGGGATTGGAATCGAGGGAGCAGCTGGTGGACCTAGCGATCCTTTTGGGCACGGACTACAACCCGGATGGAGTACCCGGGATTGGTCCGAAGCGCGCGCTGCAGTTGATCAGGAAGTACGGGTCGCTAGACGAGCTTAAGGACACCGACATCTGGCCTAAGATCGAGCGGCACCTGCCGGTGGAACCGGAGAAGCTCAGAAGGCTCTTCCTCGAGCCGGAAGTTACGGACGACTACGAGCTAGACTGGGACGAACCCGACGAAGAGGGACTGGTCGAGTTCCTGGTTGAGGAGCGTGATTTCTCCGAGGATCGAGTCCGCCGCGCCGTCGAGCGTCTGAAGGAGGCACTTCAGGAGTTGCGGAAGGGCGGTCGCCAAGAGACCCTGGACGCGTTCTTCTGACCCGAGATTCCAGGCGGCGTCGATGGAGCTCAGGGGTGGATCTCCGAACGCTCAGCTCGAGGTTTGTTCAGAAACCCCCGAGCACACCGAGTGGAGGCACCCCTGGGGGTCCGAAGGTCAGGTATCCTATCACCATCCCGTAAACTAGCAACAGCCCGATGTCCGCGAGTAAGTTGACTGTAGAGAGCAGCGACCCGGAACGAAGTCCGGTGATCGCGACCGTCACTGGCCCGCAACTCCTCAGCAGTCTTCCTACGTACGCTAAGGCCGCGCCGGTTACGGCGAGGGAGTAAGCGTGTGCGTAGTCGAGCACCCCGGATCGAAGCATCGTCCCGACCGCCGCGCATCCGGCCACCGGGTTAGCCAGGAATGTCATGGGCACGACGTACCCACCTAATCCGCGTAGGTAAGATGATAGGATAATCCCCAACAGAGCCCCGGGCACTAGGTAAGCGGCGATACGGCCGACGGTGCGAGTCGCTTCGTTGAGGGCGTCCCGAAGGCTCCCGTGTGTGGGGAGTTGTGCACGTACCCGACGGAGGAGAAGTCCGCCGACGATGGTCTCGGTAGCGTCCACGAGGGCTAGCGTTAGAGCGTACGGCCCACCCACCGTCGACCCCAGCAACGTTAACGCGTTCACACACGCTGTAGCGGTGTAAGTGGCGGAGTTAAACGAAACCTTGGCGATGAGGAGCTCGCGTCCCTTGAGACCCATCTCTCGGGCCGTCGTCAACGCCGCGTGGGGATGAATCAAACCAACGACAACGAGCGGTACGGCACGACATCGGATTTTTTCGGACGCGAGCGCTCCGAGCAAGTGTAACCCGAACACGCTGACACCGATAACCAGCAGCGCCTCAAGCACGAACTCGGCCACTTCAGCGATCAACCGGTTTCCCCCGAGGACTTTAACGGCGGAGACGGTGCGTGGTACCGGGGCGTCACGTTGGGTTCGCTGGAGACGGAGCCCGTATCGTTATCTCTCAAGCGGCCGTTCCGGATATCGGGCCGGGAAGTTAGACGAGTGCGGGGTTATTGGTGCACGTGCGTCATCGAGGGCAACTCCGGGAGAGGATTCGGACTCCGTCGCGGTATCGCCGAGGAGATGGCGACACTGGACGCCGTAGCTAGGAGGTATGACGAGCCACTGTGCAGGGTCTGGGGAAGGGAGCCGGCCTCGATCGAGTCGTTCGCCACCGTGGATCTGGTGGGCGCAGAGCAGGCCGAGAAGCTCGCGCGACGTTACTACCTCAGAGGGTATCGGAAACTGAAGGTGAAGGTGGGCGGAGATGACCTGAAGCGGGATCTGGAGCGTGTCGAGGCCTGCGTGAAGTCCGCCGAGTTCGACGCCCTCATACTGGACGGAAACGAGGGACTGACGGTCGAAGAAGTATTCCGGTTGCTAGATTTCCTGGACTTCGACGGTGACGTGTACCTCGAACATCCGACACCACCCGATAGCCTGGAAGAAGTGTGCGAATCTTGCGAGGCACCCGTGATCGTGGATGTAATGGATTTGGGAGCCCGATCCATCGACGACGTCCTCGACGTCGCGGAACCCTGCGATATCGTGAACATCAAGACACAGGAGGTAGGATTCGTCGGTGGTTTGAGGTTAGCCCGAGACGCCCGGGAAGAGGGTTTCAAAGTGATGGTAGGATGTGCCGTCGAGAGCTTCTCTTCCATATCTGCCGCCGCTCACTTAGCCGCCGCCGTGGAGGCCGACTTATGCGACCTCGATGGCCACCTGTTCCTGGACGAGGATGTCGTGAGCAACCCCGGATACGCACCCGTGATGGTCACCGAGGGTCCCGGATGGGAAGTCCGCGTGGAGCGGCCTAAGCCCGCGTAATAGGACATGAGCTGATGGCTGGAGGTCGTTAGGACACTCCACTCCCTTAACGACTCACTCTTCGACACTTTAACTCGATAACCGTCGAGTGGGGGTAATCATCGAAGTGGAAAACTCGTGACGGGAGGTGGTTCGTTGGAGTTACCGCATAAGCCCGGGACGCCCGCGATCATACTGTGTCACGGGGCGTTCGACGAACCTCATGGGAAGACAGCACACGGACTGCTCCGGTTCGGACGCATTTACGACATCGTCGCCGTGATAGACCGCGAGCTGGCCGGGAAGACCGCACAGGATGTGGATCCGGATTTCCCACCGGTGCCGATACTGCGGTCGGTGAGTGAGGCCTTAGAGGAGCTGGATCCGGAAGTGCTGCTGATCGGGGCGGCGCCGCCCGGTGGGAAGTTAACCCCGGAGTGGAAAGAGGAAATCATCGAAGCTGTCCAAGCGGGCCTGGATGTGGTGAGCGGGCTCCACGAGTTCCTCTCGAAGGATCCGGACATCAGCGAGGCGGCCGAAGAATCAGGCTCACGGCTGATAGACGTGAGGAAGCCTCGGAAGGAGTTGTTCCGAGTTGCGGACGGGTCGGCCAGGGACGTGGACGCCACGGTAGTGCTCACGGCGGGGACGGATTGCGCTGTGGGTAAGATGTCGGCGGCTATCGAGCTCGTGGAGCGTCTGAGGGAAGAGGGAGTAGAGGCCGCGTTCTTGGCGACAGGCCAGACCAGCATCATGATCGGGGCGGAAGACGGTGTCGTGGTGGATCGTATGCCCGGGGACTTCATGGCGGGGGCCATAGAGGAGCTGGTCGTCCGCCTGGCCGAGGACCATGAGATCGTCGTAGTAGAGGGACAGGGTGCGTTAAGCCACCCGGCGTATTCCGGGGTTACACTGGCTATCCTGCACGGCGCCTGGCCCGACGCCGTGGTGTTGGTGCACGACCCGGTTAGGGAGGTGCGGGATGGGTTCCCGAGGTTCCGAGTCCCCGACCCGCGCACCGAGGTGACGCTGATCGAGTCGTTAAGCGCGGCGGAAATAGTCTCGGTAGTTTTACGCACGTGGGACGAGAGGCTCGCGGAGAAGTTATCGTCCGAAGGATACCTGGTAGAACGTCTAGGCGACCTCAGAAGGACGGTAGATAGGGTTTTAGAGATTCACCGGATGGGGCGCTGAGTCACCTTCCTGAGCGAGGAGTAGATACCGTAAGTGAGGTCGACGACACCGAGGGCGGCGATAGTCTCACCCTCGTCCTTGATGGGTACAACTACGACCGGCGTTCCCTCGTAAGGTCCCGATTCCGGCACCTTCCTGATCACCTCACCTTTCTCGAGCACTTCCTCCAGAACTGGACCCGTGTACTCGTCGTCGATAACCTCACCGTCCTCGATTCTGACCCCAGGGTTATCCCGGGTTCGCATGGTCACGGGCAGGCGATTGACCAGCTCATGAACTGCCATCGCAAGCGGTAGGATATCTTCGGCGGTCGAGTCGGGTCTAATTCTCATCACGACTGCCCCGGTTCTCCAGTGGAGCGGATACTTTAACGGAGTTCTCATCGGGACGTTCGGTGGGGATCACTTGAAGCCGAAGTGCTATCGGTGCCCTTCACCCGGAGACACATGTGATCGCTGCGGGCTCGCCGACGGGGATCAGATGGAGCGAACCGTGGAATCGTACCGACGGGACGAACTGTTCCGAAGCGCCTCGGAGATAGAGGTAGAAGGGTACATGGAATGGACGCGGGTCGAGGAGATCGCGGAACTGTGCGAGAGGATGGTGTGGAAAAGCGTCGGAGTAGCGTTTTGCGTGGGGTTAGCCGAAGAGGCCAGGGCGCTATGTGAGTTCCTGGAGGGGCGGGGCTTAGAAGTGTACTCAGTCTGCTGCAAAGTCGGAGGGGTACCGAAGTCGAAACTGAGTCTACTGGAGCTGAAACCGGGAGATAAAGTCTGCAACCCGCGGCTGCAGGCACGATTACTGAACGAAATCGGCACGGATCTGAACGTGCTCGTCGGATTATGCGTGGGTCACGATATCATCTTCATCGAGGAGTCGGAGGCTCCCGTGACCGTCGCGGTGGTGAAGGACCGGAGGCTGGCCCACTGTCCAGCCTTAGCCCTCACGAACCGGTATTACAGGAGAAAGCTCGGGTTGGAGTGAAAAAAATCAGGCGAGGCCGAGCTTCTCGAGTACGGGCGTGCAGTCGATCTCGTGCGTCTCGAGGGCGAGCTCCTCCGGGTCCATTCCGAACGCCAGACCGGCCAGCTGGCAGTAGTGGAACACCGGTAGCTTCTTCGGTGGGAGCTTCTCGAAGTGCTCCTTCATCTCGATCTGTCCACGGTCGAACTGTAGGTGGCAGAACGGACAGACGTTGGTAGTGCAGTCGGCACCGGCTTCGAGCATGTTGAAGATCTTCTCGCGGGTGAAGTGAAGTGACACCTTGAGTTCCCTGGACCTCACACCACCTCCCGCACCGCAGCACATGATCTTGTCCTTGTAGTCGACGGACTCCGCCCCTAGGGCCTCGACGAGCTCGTCGAGCGTCCTCGGGTCCTCGACCGAACCTGGGAACCCGGTCACCTCCGACGGCTTCAGCAGGTGGCAACCGTAGTGAACCGCTACCTTCAGCGGCTCACCGTCGGTCTTCTCGAGCGGCCTCTCGACCTTCTCCTTGATCTTTTTGACACCTACCTCCTCGTAAAGGAAGGTGTTCACGTGGTAGACCTTGACCTTACCCTTGTACTCCCTGTCGATCTCGGCGAGCTTTTCGTTCACGAACTCGCGCAGTTCCGGGTTCTCCTGCAACAGGTGGTTGGCTTCGTTCAGGGATCCGAAGCAACCGTTACAGACCGTCAGAATGTCGTATCCTTTCTCCTCGGCTATCGACAGGTTGCGGGCTGCGATCGTAACCCACGTCTTGAGGTCGAAGGACCCGAACACTCCGGGCGCCGGACAGCAGGAGGCACCGTCCATGTCGACGAGCTCGTATCCTAGTTCCTCGAAGACTAAACGCGTGGCCTTCTCGATGCCCGGATACCTGTTCGGCATGATACAACCAAGGAAGAAGCAGAGCTTCTTGGCCAAGGGTCAACCCCCTTAGTCGACCAGATCACCCTCCTCCCAATCGTACCCGATCAGTTTGTCGAACTCGTTGATCTTGACCAGCTTCTGGACCTCTTCGAGAGCTTCCTCATACCGATGTGTCGTCGGTGGTACTTCGTCGAGGCCGATGTTCTTCCTCACCTCGCGGATCTCATCGTTGATCGGTACGGCGTGCCCGGTCTTTATCACGAACATAGCCACCATCCTGTGAGCCTTGGCCATGTACCCCTTCTTGGCCGCGAGGTTCCGGGCGGCTTTAACGGCGTCTACGATCTTCACACCACGTGGGCAGCGTTCGTAGCACGTGTAGCATGTGGTGCACATCCACAGCTCGTCGCTCTTGATCACTTCGTCGACGAGTCCTAACTGGAGCTTCCGCATGATCAGTCGGGTGCGGTAGGAGGTTCGTCGTCCGCTGGGGCACGAGCCCGTGCATGTACCGCACTGGTAGCACGCCTGGACCGACAGTACCTCTTCCTCCTCGAACACGGGCTCGACGAGCTCGCTCAGTTCTTCTAGGAAGTCCGGGTTGAGATCCTCCTCACGGATGACGGTATCTCGTGGCTCGACCAACGCGCGGCCCTGAAGGGTTCCGCCCAGAAGAACCTTTTTACGATACCCACCCGGCACCGCGTGTAGGTACGCTCAACGTCAACCTGCGGGGAACGGCTCCGTGAGGTTAGACGTCGACGTGGCGATCAGGGTGAACGGAGTACTCCTAACCCCCGAGGAGCTCGAGTTGCTGCTCAAGTTGTCGGAACACGGATCGATGTCCAAAGTGGCGGAGGAGAAGGGTGTGACACGGTCCGCGGTACACAAACGGATCAGGAATCTCGAGGAACGTCTCGGGTGCCGACTGGTTGAGTCGAGTCCTCTCGGATCCTATCTCACGGAGCACGGACGCAGGATAGTGATCAAGTACGTGAACGCCAAGGCTAGACTCTCAAGAACGGAAACCACGGTAGCGTGTTCTGAGACCGTAATAGAAGACGTCCTAGCCGCTCTAGGTAGAGAACACGATGTCGACGTTATCGTGCCGCCTCACGAGAAAATGAGACGTGTGGAGGCGGACGTGGTGGTCCCAGACGATCCCGTGATAGTCTTCGACCGCTCCGATGAGGCCGTCGGCGAACCGGTCGTCGTCAGGCGAACGCGGCTGGTACGGGTCGGTGACGGAAGTGGGTTCGTCGAGGTGCCCGGGAGCGCGCAGCGGATATACCTCACAGATCTCCGCAACAGGGAGGAGATAAGGCCGAAAATGCGCGTAAGCTATTACGCCTCGGCCCTCGAGGCTGTTCGGGACGGAGGAATGTGGACCGTGGTACCCGAGGAGCTGGCCCCCGAGGGTGACGATCCCGGTCCTCACTACACCGTGATGGCGTTACCACTCACCCGAGACGGGGAGGACCTCCTCGATGTTCTGGAAGGCTAGCCTCGTAGGTCTCGTGACATTGTGCGCGGTTTTGGCGGCCGCAGGATGTCAGGAAATGAGAGCGCCGCCGATCGATCAGCCGCAAGGGCCGCCGAAGGTATCTGAAACCGGCGGTCAACCGGCACCCGCAGGACCATCCGGTCCCGGTTCAGGTGCTCCTGGAGCACCACAACCTTCCTCTTGGCAGACGTTCACGAGCCCGCTGTACTCCGTACAGTGGGCCACATCCGAGCTACCTTGGTTCCCCATAGGTCTCATAGTAGCGATAGCGATAGGATACTATGTGGGGTACCGAAAAGGGCCGTCACCGTGGGAATAACGCGGACACTACGGGATCTCGGTCACTGAGTGACCCACCACGACGAACGCCTTCGTAGACATCGCCACTATCAGGCACTCATCCGGGACCTTCGCGTAAGCACGCGAACCGTTGCATCCGAGCGTGAAGTTAATGCCGCCTTCCTTCATGATCTTGCCCACTCCATCCCCGCACAGGGACTGGATGCCGGAGAAATCGGAGTACACCCTACCACCTTCCGGGTACAGGTACGCCTGGGCTATTTTCATAGCCTCCTTCGGTTTGCATACCACTAGGATGACGTCCGGTACCACTTCGACGCCGGTGGCCTTCTCGTAGGTGATCGCCTCGAACACGCCCTCCCCGTCGAAGGCCTTCGGTACCAGCTCGACCGTGCGTTTGGAAGCCGAGAGTGTAGCGTGCTGCCCGAGTCCCTCGTAGTAGAACTTACCCGTCCGCACGGGATCCGGGATGTCGTCGAGTCCTATGGCGGCAGACCCGCCCTTGCACGCCTGCTCCTCCGGGGTCGCGTAGATATTGTCCATCTCACCACGAGCCACCGTCATCACGAACTCGCAATGACGGCACTCCTCCCCCACCCGCTCGTAGTCGTCAGGAACGTCTCCCTCGCTGAGATACAGCTTCATTGCCACGGGATACAAGTCGAGGTCTAGGGTCTCCATGAGTGATTCGGCGGCCTCGCGGATCCTCTCGGGTTCCTCGACGCAGATGGGCATGAGTCCGCCCCCAGATCGTTTGTTCTCGGTCGTTCGACTATCGAGCACTTACACGTATTAAAAGTTACGAATCATAATTCACTGGTAAATGGGGGTGGACGATTGAGACCCTTCTTGAGGCCCATCGTGGTGGAACTGGTCCAGGGGACGGCCGAGCTCCGACCGGAACGCGTGCTCTCGTGTGTTTTCGGTATCAAGGAAGACGAGGCGGAGCTGTACTTAAAACTGCTCGAAAACTCGGAGGAAGCACCCTTCACCGTCGAGGATGTAGCCGAGATCATCAACAGGAGCAGGAGCACGGCTCAGAAGATGTTACAAAGCCTCGTCCGGGTAGGGATGGTAGAGCGGGAGCGCGAGACGTTACCCGGAGGCGGTAGACGTTATTTGTACCGCCCCGCACCATGGGAGAAAGTAAAAGAACTCGGGCTCGAGAACCTCAGGATAGTCTGTGAGGAGATCGAGAGGTGGTTTCGGGAGTTCACACCGCACTGAGGGGGAAGACGAGATGTCCGAGGAGAGGAGACCGTTCAAAGCCGAGAAAGTCGAGACTAGGGACGGGGAGATACTCCTCAGATGCCCACGCTGCGATGCGTTGTTCCGCGACCAGAAGTCGTACTCTAGGCACGTGAACAAGTCCCATTTGTACAAGAAGAACCGCCCGAAGCGGATACTCAAGAAGATGAAGCGTCGCGGGGACGTGTTAGTTCAGGATTGACGCCAACCTGTGGATGGGGAACAGGCTGAGCGCCGAGGCCTCGGGCCCGTGACGAGAGAACCCGGAGCCGACTACATGCTACACACGTAACTCACCACGCTTCCACAGCTCGATCACGCGCTTCACGATCTTTATGGTACTGTCCAACGGGCACCGTTCGTACTTCTCGATCCGACGAACCTCGCAATCAACACCGGCGCGTTCAGCCCAACGTTCGACTTCCTTCTCATCGATGTCCTGATCGGGTCCCAGAACGACGACATCCGGTTTCACCGTCTTCAGGGTGATGGAGAAGTCCCGTGGATGGCCTAAGATCGCTCGATCAACGGGTTTCAGCGCCGAAACCATCCGTACACGCTGTTCCTCCGGCACGATCGGGGTCCTCTTCAGGCGTCGCACGGTTTCGTCTCGGGCGACCACAACCACGAGCTCGCCGTTCTTTCCGGCTATTTTCCTGGCTTCCTCGAGGAACGCGACGTGTCCGGGGTGAAGGATATCGAACACACCTCCCGCCAGCACGCGCTTACCCACGTGAACGCTCCCCCGAGTGTGACCGAAGTTTGATTAACCCCGAACTACCGGGTGTCTTGACGGCGCGGGGTGTTAGTATTGGCCCGGGTGTTCATTCACCCGCCTAACAGTCTGATTCTCCACGATCTGGTCGAGAGGTTCGGGCACGAGCCACTCTCACTGCCGAAAGAGATAAGCAAACGAGTGCGAGACCCAGAGATCGACTCACCCCCGATGAACGTAACCCCTCAGGACGCGAAGCGAGGTCTGAAGTACGCGGCCGTGGAGGTCCCTTCGGGTGTCAGGGGCAGGCTGGCCCTGATCGGTCCACTCATAGAGAAGGCCGACGCCGCCATCGTAGTCACAGGCATCGAGGACTTCTCCTTCGGCTGCCTAGGCTGCGACAGAACGAACGAGTTCGTGACGTACCTAGTTCGACGCCAAGGCATACCGGTGCTGGAGCTGGAGTACCCGAAATCGGAGGAAGAAGCGAAAGCGTTCGTCCGTGAAATCCGAGACTTCTTGGAGTCGTTGTAGGGGTGGTCCCGTTTGGCCGTCCAGATCGCTCAGCTCTCGTGTGGCACGGAGTATAGCGGTGTCCAACCCGAGATAGAGCGTGCGGCCGAACGAGTCGGGGCCGAGATCGTACTCCCCGAGGTAGACATCGATATTGTAGAGGAAGCCTGCGAGGAGGTCGGGTACACTCCGAAGAGTGCGAACCTGAAAGTCCTTCTCGCCCGCGCTTACGCGCTGGCCAACGGATACGCGGAGGCCGACGCCGCGATCATCCTGACGTGCTTCAGGTGCGCCGAGGGAGCTCTCGTGCGTAGCGAGGCCCGACGGTACCTTCAGGAGAACACGGATCTCCCAGTCGTCACCTACTCGTTCACTGAGGACCTCGACGCCAGCGAGTTACTCACGCGGATGGAGGCACTAGTCACGATAGTGGAGCGGAAGGGGCTACTGGCCCGGAAGAGGCAGGAGGGACTCACCCTCGGTATCGACTCCGGTTCCACCACCACGAAGGCCGTGGTGATGGAGGACGACGAGGTGATCGGAACCGGATGGGTACGGACCACGAAGGTGGTCGAATCCGCGGAAAAGGCCGTAGAAAGAGCGTTAGAAGAGGCCGGGTACGAGCTCGACGACATCGAGGCGATAGGCGTGACCGGGTACGGTAGGTACACCCTCGGCCGCCACTTCGACGCTGACCTGGTGCAAGAGGAGCTCACGGTTAACTCCAAGGGAACGGTGTACCTGGGTGACAAGCAGGAGGGCGGCGCGACCGTGATCGACGTCGGCGGGATGGACAACAAGGCGATCACCGTTTGGGACGGGATTCCGGATAACTTCACGATGGGCGGCGTGTGCGCGGGAGCGTCGGGTCGCTTCCTCGAGGTGGCCGCGGACCGTATCGGCGTGGACCTGGACAAGTTCGGTAAGCTCGCGCTAGAGGGAGATCCCGAAGCCGTGCGTCTGGACAGTTACTGCATCGTGTTCGGGATCCAGGACCTGGTGACCGCGTTGGCTGAGGGTGCGGATCCCGAGGACGCCGCCGCTGCCGCATGTCGGAGCGTCGCCGAACAGATCTACGAGCAGCAGCTCCAAGAGATCGACATCCGAGAGCCGGTGTTCTTCGTGGGAGGAACCTCGCTGGTCGACGGCATGGTGAAGGCCTTAGAGGACGTGATCGGCGTCGAAGTAGTCGTGCCCGAATATCCCCAGTACATCGGGGCCGTCGGTGCCGCCCTCCTGGCCTCCAACTACGTGTGAGGGGATCCGACGGTGTACGAGCACAGGGGAAAGAGGATCCTCGTAAGAGCGTCCGAAAAGGAGGCGGCCGAGCTGTACTACGACATCACTAGGCACGCGGCCACGGACCTGGGACTGGCGAGAACGATCACCGCGGCCGTGTTCCACCTAGACATCGAGGCCCCGCTCTACGCCGCCGCGGTGCGAACGCGTCCCATGCTCAGGCCGGTGACGCTGGGGAAGGTCTCGCACCTCGAGCTCGACGATGAGGAGGGTACTCTCAAGGTATCGGTCGCCGTGGAGCGCTACTTCCCCGATGTGATCCGAACGTTACAGAGTGTATTCGGAGAGGATCGCGTCCGGCACGAAGAGCGCCTCGAGATTACGATCGAGCCACCCGAGGGGATGAGTCCCGAACATCTCGAGAAACTCGAAGAGCTCGTCGTCCACGATCCTCGGAAGAAGCTCGCCCACAGGGTGTACGATTTCATCGAGCGGGTACGGCCAGAGGGGTTCCGAGTGGCCCGATACGCGCGCTTCGATCAGGACTTCCTATACCTGGCCAGCGAAGGCACGCTCGAGGACGAGTGGACCGACTTACTCTTCGAGCTGCCGGGAGAGCTAGATCGTGTCGGAGAGCGCCGGGGGCCGAGTGAGTGAGAGGACCGTGTCCGAACGATCACCCGTGTTACGTCGGGGAGCACGGGAAATTCGTGAAGGTGCACCTACCCGTGGGCGGACGGTGTAACATCCACTGCCGTTTCTGCGAATCCGGACTCGAGCACGAGGGAGTACGGGTGGATTATCCCGGACGTGCCGTCCGCACGATCACCGGAGACGAGGCTAGGACGGCCCTCAAAAGGGTAAAAGAGCACTGCGGACGCGTCGACGTCGTCGGAATCGCCGGACCCGGCGACCCACTGGCGAACTGGGAGGACGTGAAGGAGACCTTCGACGTCGTCGCCGAAACGGTACCGGAGGCGAAACGCTGCCTGTCCACCAACGGCGTGTGGTTACCCGATTTGATCGACGAGGTGACGGAGCTCGTGCACTCGGTGACGATCACCGTCAACGCGCTGGACCCCGAGATCGCGGCCGATATCTACGATCGAGCACTGACACCCGAAGGCGAGGTGTTGACCGGGAAGGAGGCCGCCCGATGGATCGTCGAGAGGCAGGAAGGGGCCATGGACGCGCTGAAGAAGGAGCGCTACATACTCAAGAAGGTCAACTTCGTGCTCGTCCCCGGTGTGAACGAAGACGAGGTCGAACGCGTCGCGGAGCGCGCCGCCGACGCAGGGTTTCACGCCATGAACGTGATCCCCCTCATCCCGGGCGGCGACATGAAGGACCACCGACCGCCGACGTGCCGGGAGCTCTCGAGGGCGCGGGACCGGGCTGAGAAGTACATCACCGTGATGCGCCGATGCATGCAGTGTCGCGCCGACGTGATCCACTGCCGCGGCAGACCCCGGCTGATCTGGGAGCTGCTAGAAGAGGACTGACCCCCTGGGGGTCGCGAGCGTGTTCGAAACCGTGATCTACGAAGGGGGCGTGTACAAGGCCGACGAGATGCGCGACCTGGTCGAGGACCTCGGCGGGTTCGTCCTGTCCGAGCACCAGATGCAGCTGGAGGTCCACATGGTTCTAGCCGTACCCGTCGACGACCTGGACGTCATAGAGCGGAAAGCGGAGGAGCTCCTCGGAGAGATAAGGAGGATGCCGCTGGCCGGTACCGAGATCGCGGTCGTGGGGATGAGCCTGGCCCGTCATCACATGCCACATCCCGTGTGTGACATCGCCGAGTACCTCAGGCGTCACGGCGCCAAGTCCAACGTGATCGGCTTGGCCAGAGGTTACGGACGCGAGCTGGCCCAGCTGCGCACCCGGGAGAAACGTCTCCTTGAAGAACACGACCTGGTGATCTTCGTCGTAGGGAACTTCAAAGATTGCATCGAGAAGTACAAGCTGCCGCTGGTCCGACGGATAGAACGCGTGCCGGTCGTCGTGGTGGGAGGTCCGGAGGAGATCGACGCCGACGACGTGGTGTACGTGGGAGGAATAGGTAGAAAGCCGTACCGGTTCAGGAAGGGTCGCGAGATCACGAAGCTCGACGAGATCGTCGACGTCGTCTCGAAGATCATCGAGGAGCGACGACAGGAGCTGGCTGAGGACCCGCCCGTCGTCCCACCGATGGTAGTGAAAGATCGAATCAACCGGGAGTTGAAGATCGAGGAGAGGTTCACCTCCCCCATGCCGATCACACTCCAGCTCGACGGTCTTCGGGTGAAGGCACCGTACGACGAGTGGGCGGATCGAGTGGCGGAGGTCGAGGTCTTCGGTTGGAAGCTCCGGGAGATCGCGGACATCAGGCGATCGGAGATGGACGATCACATCTTGGTGAAGATCAGACCTAAGAGCGCGGTGACGGGATGATCGTACACCGTAGGTGGTGATCGGAACGCCACGACTACTTCCCTCCCACCCCACGTGGTCGACCGGGAGACGCCTCCGAACTTCGTTTCTCTCCAGGCAGTTTAGACGGTCGCACAACTAACAACCTCACGTCACGATCGATCACCGGCCCGGTGATGTACCATGCCACCCGCCCTCGGGAGTATCCCCTCACTTCCTACGCGCTAAAACTGTCAGGCGGCCTCCCGCTGTTTCACCCTGTCGTACAGTCCTACCCGCTCCCGCCAGTAGCGACGGGCTTCTCTCTCACCCCTCCATAAACGTACGATGCGAAGGCTGTACCAGGCCGGCCACGGGGCCAACACGTCCACTAAGATGTCCCGAACCGTTCCGGGTAACCCCCTGAGTACGCTGTCGATGATCTCTTTCCCACTGCCGGGCCATCCGAGCCGACGCAACGGGTTGAACTCGACGGACCTTAGGATCGAACAAGTCCGACTGACTCCCTCCTTCACTATCTCCTCGAGTTTTTGGAGCACTTCCGCACGATGTTCGGCAGACATCTGTGCAAGCTGCCTCAGCACCGGTACGAGGGCCCTACGGACCGCCCTCGCCACGAACCACTTCGCCTTCCTGTGCTCCGACAACCTCGGTGCCGCGAGTCGAATCGTTTCGAGCCATTCCCGTAAGAATTGGACGGACTCGTTGTCTTCTCTGCCCAGGTAGATGGTACGGCCGCGCTCGCCCTTCCGCGGCTTCCACCGAGCCTCGTAGTACGGCCCATACACCTTCCCGTTCACCGACCGATACGACGCACCCAGGAACGGTAGAGTCCCCCGTTCCAAAGTCTCCACCAAGACCCGAAACACCCGAACCAACTCCACGGGGTCTTCGGGTACTTCCATCGGAACGCCCAACCGGACCGGATCGAGTACCGGTGGCCCTCCAGGCCTGACGTTCATTCGATTGACCCCCACTCCCAGTACCGAACGCGCTTAAAATCCTTTCGATTACGGACGCACAATCTTGGCGTTGGGCTTAAATTTGTGCGAACGTTCATTTTCCCGCCAGAACTGCTGGGACGGCCAGAACCATGGTGGTCGAGTATGGTAAGGGGGCAAATAATTTAACTGACCCGGTCGAGTTCATGGTCAGATCAACGCTCGCACAAATGAGAATGATTGGAAAGAGAGGGGGCGGGAAGGGAGGCTCCCACCGGTCGGGGGTCAAGGCCCATGAGCCGCGGCACCAAGGCCGGCATCTACCGAGATGTACTCGTTATTGAAGTTTTCCCCGGGGCGGTCCCCGACACGGGGACGCTCCGAGCCCTGAACGAGAGGGAGCGTAGGTTACTCCTAGCGGCAGCTGGATACGATGTCACTGAGTTCTGGGCTAGAAGTTTCATAGGACTGCTCTTCGACCATCCTACGCCCCTCGTTAGGGCATCCGAGAGACACGAGAAACTGTTACCGGAGGCGACGGTGGCGGCAGTCCGCGAGTTGTGCGATCGTATCGAACCCGAGAAGTTACGGAAGATCCGTAGCCGTGTGGCCTCCGGGGAGACCCCGAGGGAGGCCGTGCGTCGTGTCCTCGGATCCAAGATGGCCGGAGCCGTTTCCAGACTACTCGGTCGTGTTATGGGTTACGTACAGTCCGACCCGCTCTCCGTGGCCATCACCCTCCAGGTGTTAGGCACCATGATCGCAGCGGACAAACGCCTAGAGGACGTGTCGACGGTTTTGGTCGTCGTCCCGGGCCTAGAGCACGTGCACATCGACGTATATCGACTGGCACGAAGGGTTTACTCTAACCTCGTGAGGGCGATGAAGTCCCTCAGACGCTACCTCAACCCTCGAGTTAGGGTGCGGGTGTACGTAGCCACGGGAGGTAAACTGGAACATCCAGCGGGAGATTCCCCCGAGGAGGAGCTGATCGAGGCGTACGAGGAGCTCTCAAGGAGGCCCACCGTGAGACGCTTCTTCCCGGAGCGTGGCCACTTCACCGAGGTACCTTGGGACCGAGCACTCGCTGAGTTTTTTGTGCGAGTTATCCGAAGGGAGCTCCACCGTAGGTCTCTGAAGGTAGTTCGGGCTGCGAAGCGGGAGGGTGCTTCGGGTAGAGAGCTGTCTGAAGTGTACGGCAGGGAGTACGGTAAGTGGTTGAGCAGGTGGTTCAAACGCGGTCGTCGATGGCTGAACTTTCACAGACCTAGTCCGGCACTCTCCGATATCTCCTGCTGCTTCGTAGCGTCAGAGGCGGGAGTAGAAGGATACCATGAGGAGTTCTTGATAAAGGTACTCCAGAAGGTGTTGAGAGAAGTCGTCGAACGCAGGGTGACAGGACGACGGCTTGTGCGAAAAATAGTCAGGAAGATCGCCAGGGTCCTAAAGGAGGACTTCAGGGTCGAAGGGAAGATACGCGAAGGGATTCTCCACATGGCGAGGCTACTCGGTGGCAGACGCAAAGCCGCGTTAGGTGGCAAGACACTGCTCGAAGCGTTCGGGGCACCTCCACCGAGTTGAGGGTATCTTCGGACGGTAACCCCACGATCGTGAGCGGCGGAGGTGCCGACAATTGTTACGATTTCAATAACATTTGAATATCGCAACGAAAATTCTTTTACTTGCAGTTAATTCAGAGCCCGATATACAGTTATTCATCGAGCTAATTCCTCTACTTTCATTGAGTGAACGAGGGTAATAGTAGACGGTTATGGCGCGCGATGGCAGATAAGTAACCAAATAACGTCCTTTTTTATTTGGACTTCTATTCGCCAACCTTCCACAGCCGAGAGTGTGAAACTGCGGGCGCGAGGAAGATGGACGTGAAGACGTTAGTCGGAGAGTACTACGCCTCACTTCCCAGCGGCGTGTTACGAGAGTTCGTGGAAGACCCGAGCTCCCGCGAGTGGGCGTACACCTTCCTAAAGGGACGGGATATCGTATTCACCCGAAAGCGGAGGTTGGACGAGGTCTCAGGGTTCTTAGAGCTGTATCACTCGACTGGGAAGTTCAAGAACCCGAAATCGTGGGAGGGACTCCTCGGCTGGGATCTGGTGATCGACGTGGACGCGGAGCTTCCGGAGGAGCCCGAGGCGTTCCTCAAATCGCTGGGGAGGCTACTCAAGGATGTAGTGATAGCATGCGACGAGTTACGTCGGGCGTTAGGGTTCCCACGACCGGACGTGGTTAATTTCTCTGGATCCAAGGGGTTTCACGTGAGGTACTTCGACAGCACCGTGCGACGGTGGCTGAGATGGGACTTACACGAGCGTCGAGGTATAAAGCCGGGCGAGATCATCCAGCGGGTGGGTCGTGGAGTCGTATGGTTGGCACGTGAGGGTTTCGTGGCTGGGGACAGAGTGCGTGCACTCCGCGAGGGGCTCTTGGATGACTCGATGTACGATCTCAAGAGACTGATCCGATGCGTCGGATCGATGAACGTCAAGTCGCTACTCCCCGCAGTGCCGGTGTGGTCGCGAGAGGGGGGTCGGTGGGTGGACTTTCGGGACGAGGTCCTAGGAATGAACGATTTGGAGCTGGGATGCCTGGTCGCCCACCGCACGTTGACCTGGCCCGGCCGTGGGGGATTGGGCGTAGTACTTTCCCGCGTACTCGACTTAGACACGGATGCAGATCCGGAGGATCCAAGCGACTTCGTCGAGGTATGGGGGAACGTGATGTCGGTGCTGGGGGAGCTTAAGCCGTGAGGTTCGTGGTGCCGTTCGCGGATAGGGGGGATCGTAAGACCCGGCTGTCCTCGTGCATGGACGAGGAGACGCGTGAGCGGTTCGCGTTGGCGATGCTAAGGCACGTGGTAAGGGTGCTCTCCAAGTTCGGCGAGGTAGAAGTGGTAACTCCGGACTCCAGCCTGTCGGTGCCGGGGACGAAGGTACGACGGAGTGACGCGAGTCTCGACGAGCTGCCGCTTCCGGACGGTGAGTTCGGGCTGGTGATGTCGGATCTACCGTTGCTGTCCGAAGAGGACGTCGAGCGGGCGTTGGAGGGGTTGAAAGACGCGGATGTCGTTCTCTGCCCGTCCCGACGAGGTGGAACGAGTGGAGTGTTCGTGAGGAAGGGTGTACGGTTCAGGCCGACGTTCGGTGGTGTGAGCTTCCCTAGGAACTTGAGACGGGCGGAGAAGCAAGGGGTGGAAGTCGCCGTGGTGAAGTCGTTGGGGTTCTTCGCCGATGTGGACGAGCCGGAAGACCTGCTCGACGCGGCGTTGTTGGGGAGGAGGGAAGTGGCGAAGATTGCGCGTTCCGTCGTCGAAGTCTGACGGCACCTTTTGTGCGACTTTCATTAGAGAGTCCCGTGAGACGACACGCACCGGAGGGGGCCGGATTAAAGAAGCGTGGAGCGCGCCCGGGCAGGGGGGCCGCCGTTGTTATCTCGGGAGGAAATTCTCGAGATCCTCTCGGAGTACGATCTCGAGGACCTGTCCATAGCTACGCTCGGAAGCCATACTGCACTTCACATTCTAAAGGGCGCCAAAGAGGAAGGGCTTCGCTCTGTGGTAGTCTGTGAAGAAGGTCGCACAACACCCTACGAGCGACTCGGGGTCGCCGATGAGATCATCGTGGTAGAGCGCTTCCAAGACATGCTCGACGAGGAAGTTCAGGAGCGTCTTCGAGAGTTGAACGCTATCGTCGTGCCGCACGGGTCCTTCGTCGCCTACGTGGGTCTGGACGGGATCGAAAACGAGTTCTGCGTGCCGATGTTCGGAAACAGGCGGCTACTGCGCTGGGAGAGCGAGCGCTCTCTAGAGCGTAAGCTTCTGAAGCGGGCGGGCGTGAAGGTGCCGAAGGTGTTCGACTCACCCGAGGACATCGACCGCCCGGTCATCGTCAAGTTCCCTGGGGCCAGAGGGGGTCGTGGGTACTTCATCTGCTCCGATCCGGAAGAGTTCGAGGAGAAGGCAGAGCGGCTGATCGAAGACGGCGTGATCGACGAGGAGGATCTCGAGCAGGCACACATAGAGGAGTACGTGGTCGGGACCAACTTCTGCGTCCACTACTTCCGGTCGGTCGTGGAGGATACCGTTGAGGTACTGGGGATGGATCGCCGTTATGAGACCAACATCGATGGCCTCGTCCGGATGCCGGCAGGCGATCAACTGGAAGCGGGACTGGAGCCTTCCTACGTCATCTCGGGTAACATCCCCGTGGTCGTGAGGGAGTCCCTGCTGGTGCAGCTGTACGAGATGGGCGATCGCGTGGTACGCGCATCCGAGGATATCGAGGAACCCGGCTTCATCGGGCCGTTCTGTCTACAAACGCTGTGCACCGAGGACCTCGAGTTCTACGTCTTCGAGCTCTCCGCCAGGATCGACGGTGGTACCAACGTGACCTTCCTGCCGTACGCGTACTTGAAGTTCGGCGAGATCGTGACCATGGGTCGCAGGATAGCCAAGGAGGTGCGCGAGGCTCGGGACAAGGGGCTCCTCGAAGGCGTCGTTACCTGACCTCTCCGGGCAAAAATACCGTTCCCCAAGTCGTCGGCCCCCCGGGCTGCTGCTCGGCGTTACCCTTCATCCTAAACGTTACGAGTATTGTGACGTTGGGGGCTCGGATATGCTCCTGATAGTCGCGGGACACGATCCCACGGGAGCCGGTCTCAGGGCAGACATAGCGACGGCCGAAGCCCTCGGAGTACCGGCGGTTTCGCTCCCGACGTTGCTATCGCTCCAGGATGAGGGCGTCGAGCTAGTCGAGCCCGTTGACTCACGGTTCTTATCGGACTGCTTGGCCCGATACGTCCCAAGGTGCGAGGTGGTCAAAGTCGGGGCCGTTCCTACTCTGAAAACCTTCGAGATACTGGCGAAACGGCTCCGTGACCTGACGGTAGTGTGGGACCCCGTGTTCAGAGCCGAGGCCGGAGGGGAGTTATCCGAAGCGACTCCTGAAGAGGCGTTGGAAACGTTTGGGGAAACAGTCGATATCCTCACTCCCAATACGGAAGAGCTGAGTCAGCTGGTCGGAAGGGAGGTACGCACCACGGTGGAGGCCGAGCTCGCAGCCCGTGAGCTGGTGGAGGAGTACGGCCTGACGGGTGTCCTCGTCACGGGGGGACACTCCGTCGACAGACGCGATGTGTGGGTGCCGGCTGAGGGGAACACCATCGCGTGGGAGGTGCCTCCGGGTGAAGGCGCTCACGGGTCCGGGTGCGTGCTCTCCACGGCTCTCGCGTGCTTCTTGGTCCGCGGGTTGGACCCTGAGACCGCCGTAGAACGAGCCGTTCGGTTCGCGAGAGCGGCGGTCCGAGAGGCCCGGAACACGCCCTTCGGCCGGGTGGCAGATCCCGTCGCACAAATTCGACGTGACGCGACATTGGGGAAGGCAACGCAGCACGTGATCCGGGCACTCGAGATCATCGAGTCGGACCCGGCCTTCGCGAGGGCGATCCCACAGGTCGGAATGAACGTGGCGGAGGTCTTCGACCCCTCCCGGGGTCTTGAAGGTGTTGTGGGACTCTCGGGTCGAATCGTCCTCGACGGTGATAGACCCACCGCGGTCGGTCGCCCGGTTCCGGGGGGCTCCAAGCACGTCGGCACCGTGGCTTTGACGGCACATCGGCTCGACCCCTCGGTCCGGGCCGCGGTGAACGCCAGGTACGACGAGGAGCTTATCGAGAGGGCCCGCGATCTCGGGTTCGTAGTGTCTTCGTTCGACCGGTCGGAAGAGCCGGAGGAAGTCGACTCCACGATGGAGTGGGGCACCGAGGTGGCGTTTCGGAGGGCGGACGACACTCCCGACGTCGTCTACGACGAGGGCGACGTGGGTAAGGAACCGATGATACGCGTGCTCGGAAAGAGTGCCGTGGAGGCCGTGACTAAGCTGAGAATGTTGTTGGGATGTGTTGTTGGGGTGTAAGGGAGTGAGCTCGTTCAAACGACTGCTTTACCTGGACGTGATCTCCCGAAGTCACGCGGATTTCGCCAAGAGGGTGATCAGGAGGTTAGAGCCCAAGGTCAAGGTGAGGGTGGAGTGTCTCTCGAAGTACGAGCGGGAGGACGACGCGCTGACGTACGACGGTCGGCTCAAGGACGAGGAACCCTGGAAGGAGTTCTTACGGCGGCTGGGACGTGAGAGTTCCGACACCGTGGTAGCTACCGCGCTGAACGTACCCCCCGACGTGCCGGATATATCTCCGAACCCGACCGTGGTTATAGGAGTGAACACGGGCGATCATCCCAAGACGTTGGAAGTCGCGGGTCTTGCGGACGTGGTTGTTGTCGGTCGTCGCCTATACTCACCGAGCACCGGCCCTCGTGAGTTCGGCCGCGTACGCTCGGGGAGGCTCAGGAACGGTACGGTGATCGTGGACGTCGAGGACCTCGGCCTACGGTACGCCAGCAAGGCGGTACCCGTAATCGCGGTTCTAGTGGCGGAAAACGGTGTTGACGGGTTGATCCGGGATCTCAGGCGTAACCGCGTAAGGACCCTGACGGAGGAAGTCCTCCGGGATCTATCGCTCTCCCAGGTATAAGGTGACGCCAATGAAAAACAACACTGACGACACTCATATTGTCCATCCTAAGCCACCCTACCTACCTCACACTAACATGAGCTAGTTCAACTCGACATAAGTTCGGACCGACATGATGTGACAGGTTACTACCCATTATCTCACCCGAAAACTATTTATACAAGCAATTAGTGGTCCCACGTGAGACAAACACTGGGCCACAAGGTAAACAACATGTCCCCATGGGAGAGACATGCGTGAGCAAAGCGCAAATACTAGTTGTCCTTGCGATGCTGTCCGTAGGACTACAATCGGTATCAGCGGCACCAATTGAAGGACAGTTCGTCGAGGAGAATGACTACCAGTGGTCGGTTCAGGTGACCCACTGCGAGCCCACCATCGACATGACCAAGTACCCGGTGATCGTGGGCGAAAAGGCCGTCTATCTGGTGCTGTTAGATGAGAGGGACGTTCAGAAAGGAGGGGGTCTCTGTGACTACCAGCCGGCCCTGATGCCGGTACCCAAAGATTACGTGGAGATTTCCGGGAACAAGCTGTCGTTCAAAGTCAACCTGGAGGGTCAGAAGCTCCCGTTCTACTGCATGTACTTGGGTGTAGATTTCCCCGACAAGCTGGTGATGGTGACCATCGAGGAGCTGGCTAAGCACAGCGTGAGGTACGATTGGGGCTACATTAGCGAGCCGAAACCGCTGACGCTGAGCTTCCTGAGGAAGATCGTCGAGGCGTTCGAGTCCCAAGTCGACAACCCATTCCCGCACAGTGCCTTCAAGAACGAGGCCGTTTGGAATGCCGTTAGGGACACGCCGTACATCATCAGCGGACCGGTGCACGTGTCGGCCGTCGACTACGGAACTGATTACGTGGAACTGGAGATCGAGATCCCGGTGAGAACTGATGTCACCGAGTTGACAGGAACGATCGAGGTGAAGTCCGGTGAGAGTACGCAGACTCTGAGCGTAACCGGCTCCGACGTGGTCAACGGCGTCATCAAGAAGCGCGAGTATCGCAGGCCTCGGATACCGTGGAAGTGACCATCCAACTGAGCGGTGTCGTCGAGGGGCAGCAGGTTACCGACGTTTACCCCGTGACGATCACCGTCCAGCTGGTGAAACTCAACAGCTCGGTCAACATCACCGTGGAGAAGATCACGGAGTCGGAAGCCGTGCTCCGCGTGGATTACCAGATCAACACGGAGAACTGCAGCGTGAAGTCCGTGGAGGTGAAGCTGCTCAAGGACGGTAACGTCGTGGCGTCCGAAGAGAGGTCGCAAGCCGAGGGTACGGTGAGGTTCACGGTGAACGAGTCCGGCACGTACCGCGTGGTGATCGAGGCCACGGTGGAGTGGACGACACCGTCAGGTAGACACGAGGAGAAGCTCACCTTAGCGTCCGAGGACGTGGAGGTAACGCTATCGCGACTCGAGGTAGGTGCTCCCAGCGTGAAGGTATCCGACTACGGCGCCGATTGGGCGACCCTAGAGATCACGGTACCGGTAACGGCCGTCGGATGTGAGGTGACCGGTGGAAAGGTGGAGGTGATCGAAGCGGGAACCGGACACACGCTCGCCACGACCGAAGCGACGGTCGATAACGGAGTCCTGAAGGCTACCGTCAAACTAACCGGTCTGCGGAGCGCCAGGATCCCGATCATCGTCCGTGTGACCGCCGAGGGTAAGACGCCGACCGGCGACAGCGTAACCGCCACGGCCGAAGCGTCGGTCGAGGTACGGCTGGCGAGCGCGGAGCTCGGAGGAAGTGTCCGAGTAGAGAGTCCGCGACCCTGAGAGTGTGCTACGAGATCCACACGCAGAACTGTACGGTGGAGTCGGTGACGGTCGAGCTGCTCAAGCGTACGGATCAGGGTTGGGTAGTGGTCGATCGACGCACGCTGAGCGCGACCAGTGACGTCGTCACGTTCCGGGTGTCCGAGGAGGGTCAGTACAAGGTTAGGATCACGGCCCAGTGCACGCACGGTGTCACGATGACGGCCGAAACCGAACCGGTGACCGTGCAGTTCCTGCCGAAGGTCGAGATCAGTGGATTCAAGGTGGTCGAAACGGACTACGGTCCGGACTGGGTAGAGCTTCGGATAACAGCTGACGTCCACGTGGAGCGGGCTGAGAAGGTGAGTGGACTAGTGGTCGTCGAGGACGCTAAGGGCAACGTACTAGGTAAGTTCCCGGTCGAGATAAGCGACCACATGGATGTTAAAGTGCGTCTCGAAGGGCTAGAAAACGTATCATGAGAGCTTCCAGTAGTCGTCAAGCTTCGGATCGAAGCTAGTAACAACTCAGGTAAGAGCTGCGGTGAAGTGTCGGTTAAAACATCACTGAAACTCGAGCAAACAACCACTGAGTCTAGCACAGAAACATCCTACGAACAGGAGACATCATCGACAACTGGAGGTACTACAACTGGAGGTGCTGAGACATCCTCAGGATCGTCGGTGGAGAGTCACACAGAAGCTAGTGAATCGAGTGGAGAGAACAACGGTGGAGAAGCTGAGACTGAGACGGGTACGGTGACGACGACCCCAGCCCAGATCAAGGACCTCAAAGCCGTTGTGGAGAAGGTGAAGCCTGGACAGGTAATAATTGATGTCAGCGGTCGGGTTGAAGTGAAGCACTGTCGGTCTGAGATAATACTAGTGGTGATCTACAACGGTAAGGTGATCAAACGAATCACCGTCAAACTATCGAATGGTACTTTCAAGGAGAAGATTGAAGTCACGGGGATTCCATTGGTTGATCCAGGGCAGCTAACCGTTAAACTCGAGGTGAAGGTATCCACTAAAATCGTGGCTTCCAGGGACATTAAAGTGGACATTCCGAGACCAGTGGGAGTAACAGTGGTGCCTGCGAAGGGTAAGAAATACACGGTTATCGTATATTAGGACGGATCAGTGTACGTAGTTGATGAGCAAAATAGAGTTGTGGACAGTGTCGTACTGTCGAAGAAGGTGAAGCGGATCGTAGAGGTACGCGGTGACCAGCTGGTAATCGAGACTCAGACCGGAGAACGGTGCATCCTCAAGGTCGACGAGAGAGGTGAACTTAGGCCTGTCAAATTCTTGGTGATCAAGTCGGGGAGCTACGAAGTATCAGTGGCCGGTAGTGCTAAGGCTAAGGCCAAGGCCCGCGCCACGCCGCTGATCCTGATACTACCGATCCTGCTCAGGCTAGTCAGGAGGAGCACGGCCTGAGGCGTTTTTCGACGCCCTCCGTCATTTTTTGGATCGCTTATGTCCGGCGCACGCCCACAGGTTCTTCCACCTCCAGAAACGTTATTCGTACCGTAACGTTTCACGGCGCAGGGATGCCGCTTGCGCCGGTATAGGATCCGTCCCACGGATTTCGTTGCTGTTGTGTCTCATTTCGAAGCGAGAGAATTACTGCGCGCCGTGAGGAAGGGTGGAGAGATTGAGATCCAGCTAGATCTAGGCCTACACTCCGGGAAAGCCCGAATTAACGGTGATACCGTCGTTATTGAGGGTGTGGAGCTAACACGGGACGAACTGGAATCTATGACGGGATGGAAAGGCGCTTACGGACTGACTACCGATAATGTCTACAGGATCGAGATTCGGGCTGAGCACTACTACAAGCTCCTGCCGGTAAGACCCGGCGAAGCACCGACAATCGAGATTGACGGCATCAGGATGCACCGTACGAAGTGGACGGATCCCTGGACTGATGCCGGCGTCAAGGTGGGTAAGGTCGGGGTGTCCGAGGGAGATCGTGTCCTCGACGTATGCACGGGCCTGGGCTACACCGCGCTGCGGGCAGTTGAGCGTGGTGCGGAGGTAATCTCCGTCGAGAAGGACCGGAACGTCCTCGAAATCGCCGGTGCGAACCCTTGGTCGCGAGGGTTGGAGGAAGTGGAGATCCTGTTGGGGCCCGCGGAGGAAGTGGTTCCATCCCTCGACGACGAATTCGACGCTATTGTCCATGATCCTCCCAGACTCGCGAGAGCCGGGGAATTGTACTCCGAGAATTTTTATCGGGAGTTACTGCGGCTCCTGCGGCCCGGCGGTCGGCTCGTCCATTACGTCGGAGCTCCGGGGAGCCGGTATCGAGGAAAGGATGTGCTCGCAGGGGTGTCCAGGCGTCTCACACGCGTAGGGTTCGAGGTGGTGGACGTGGACCGAAGGTGGGGGTTGGTTACAGCTGAGAAACCCAGCGCTCGAGTGTAGGGGTGGGTAAGAACGTCCCACCACCGACCCGTCTGACGGCTTCCGCCGTCTCGGCGATCCCTGCGCGGAATAGGTGGGTTTCACAGTGGCAATCTGAGCATCCGAATCCTCGAATCCCGGGTACCATATCCGCCAGTGCCGCCGCTAGCTCGCATTCACGGTCGCCTTCCATTATCCAAGCGCCCTCGACCTCAGGTCGTACCTGGGAAAGCAGGTGATCGATATGCCAGTGGGGTCGCTCCGTTCCCTCCCGAGCCGATTTTAAGTGACGCCCGAGGCGACCCCTGAGCCCGGAAGACCCTTGCCCCATGCCCGATCCGACGTAGGTCCAGCTCCCGGCCTCCACGATCACGTCTCCCAAGCTTCCTACGTTCACCTTGACACGTCTGTTCACGCGGAAGACGAGAGCGTACGAGCCATGATCCGGTAGCACGGGGGAGTACCCCCAGTTGTTCGGCGACAGTCGTTTGGTTCTGGCGTTGCTCGTGATCCTGGTGGGTGCGACGATAGCCAACGCGGGGAACCTGATGTACCCGCTCTTAAGCAGAGACTCGCGCGCTCACGTGCTCAAGATATGGTACACATACCACATGCTTGCCGACGGTCGATGGGACCCGTGGTGCCCGATGTGGTACTCGGGATTCCCGTACCTCACGTATTACGGTTCCTTGGGGTACCTACTCGGCGCCGCCGTGGACGCGATAGTCAAGGATCCGGTACGGACGTTCGTCGTCTGCCTGATCGTCGCCTCCGCGTTGATCGGAGTGGGAGTCTACGCGCTCGTGCGGGCTCGAGGGTACGCCCGGAAGGTAGCCGTGATCTGCGCGCTTCTGGGCCTCACCTCCGGAGGGTTCATGAAAGCGCTGAACTGGGAGGGCGTGTACCCGACGATTCTATCCCTGGGGTTCGGGTTCCTGGCTCTTTCCTGCTACGAGCGGTGGTTGCGGGGTGAGAAGCGTCACCTGGCCTACGCGACGTTACTCCTGGTGCCCGCCTGCTACTCCCATCCGCTCGGCGGTCTACTTTCCGGAGGGTTGATTCTGACCCGTGGGATCGCCGAAGCCGTGCTTCGGGAGAAGCTTCGGACCCCCAGGTTCCTGTTGCAATCCACGGCACCCGTTGCCATCGGGATCGCGATCGCGTTCTCGCACTACGCGGCGGCGATCTACTACAAGAGGTTCCTATCGGAGCTGTGGTTATATCCACCAGGTTCCGTGGCGGGAGTTCTGAAAGACCTGACCGTGGGGGGTAAGTGGTCTACCGGACTGCTCGTAACGGTGACCGGCATCGTGGGCGTCGCTTACGAGATTCGACGTCGTACCGGGTTCGGTTTGTTCGTGTTGTTCTGGGGTATGGTCTCGATCGTGGTGACCTTCGCCTTCGTTCTCGGGTACTGGAAGTACCTCCCTCTCGGCAAGAACATGCTCGCGGAGCGTTACACGACTGTCCTCATGCCGATGCTGCTCGCAGTGACGGCGGCCCCCGTCGTTCGTCAGCTGCTCCGGTCGGTAAAAGCGGCTTGGGCGGCACCCCTCGGAGTGGCAGGGTTGCTTCTCTCCGGTAGCGTCGGAGCCCTGACGTACGTTCCTCCCGAGCCCCCACACGTCACGTCATCGGCCATGAAGTTATGGAAGTGGATGGGGGACAGCTGGCCGGACGACTCGTATACTGCCCGTTGTGATGCCGACCCTTACACGCATCTTTTCGACGCGAGCGTTCCGATTTCACCGATATACTCCGGGCACCCGACGATCATGGGGTGGTTCTCCCAAGGAGACCCGATGTTCTTCTCCCTGGCCGCCCGCTGGGAGTGGGAGCTCGGTTGGGTGTACGATCCCAACACCCTCAAAACCTCGCTCTGGGCGACCAACACCCGATACCTGCTGACGAAATCCTCGCTGCTGTCGAAGAAGTTGTCCCAGGAGCCGGGTTTCGTGTTACGGAAGAAGGCCGGTGACTACCGTGTGTTCGAGTTCTTAGGCCATGGTGGCTCCGCGTGCGTCGTCCCACATCCTATCGCGGTAGTGGATCGTCGCTTGGGCCTCAGGACCGAGAACGCGTACTACACCACGCTCCTCAACTTCGTCGCGACTCCCGGCAACCGGTACGTGTTCGTCGACGCCACGTTCTGCGACGCGAGGAAGTTCGACAGAGTGATCGTGAGACCTCTGACGCCGGGTGACGTGGACCGGGCGGTGAAGCTGGCTCGGGAGGGTCGTAAGGTACTGCTCATCCTACCGGTCTCCGACACACGAGTTGCCCGTGCCGTTGAACGTCTCGGTGTCAGGGTGAGTCCGGCCAGTCCGCCTTCCTTCGTTCCCCTCCGGAAGTACCTACCGTCCGCGTACCGAGTGGACGGCAGATGGTGGAAGGACGTGCGCGTCGGTCACGGGCTCGTCCGTGTGTGCGGTGTGGACGTGGTATACTTCACCATGCGGTTCCACAGGCTCATCAAGGAGGTGCAAACCGAAGGATACCGCATGCCCAGGCTACCGACGGATGAGGAGCGGAAGTTCGTCAACGGGGTCTTGCGAGGGTTCGATTCCGGGAAACCCACTCAAGTTCACCTGGAGTACCGCGGCGACCCTGCTGTGATGCGGGTATGTGGTAACGGGTGGGTGTACCTGAAGGTCAAGTACTTCCCCGCGTGGCGGTCCTCCGACGGTCCCGTCTACCCTGCTTCATGTGGACAGATGCTGGTGCGAGCCCACGGAGACACCGTACTGAGGTACGAGTTACCACAGTCCCTGTCCTACGGCTCTTACGCCGCGGCCGTACTGGGTACCCTGGCGCTCGGGGCGATGCTACTATGGATGTAATCAGAGCCATACTGGTCACACTGGCGCTGCTGTACGGGGTTGGATGGACGTCGACCGTGGTGAACTGGACGATCCCGCACGAGATGGTCCGGATGAGTGCGGGGATCTACCAGTCGACGGGGGCCACCACACAGCTGACGTTGAACCCGTACCGGGGAAGGGCGACCCTGGCGGTGGCCTACGACCCCGCCGTTCTGGTGAAGTTAGGCGACCGTGGGAAACCGGTGCGCCTATCACCGAGCTCGCTGCGTGTCGGTAGGGTCAAGGTGAAGTCGTACGGCGACGCGGTCGTGATCCACGGTCCGTGTTCCGTCCGTCCCTACATATCCGCACACGGTGTCCGGTACTCCTTCGACATCATCGATACACCCGGGTTCTCGGTCTACTTCAACAGATCCGGTTACTTGGTGCTCGTCAGCCACGGTAAGACGACGAAGATACGCGTCCTTCCGCTGATACCACTGATCTGAGGGGTCTCAATCGTGCCTGAGCTCCCCTACGTCGCCGTCCCCAAACATATGGCGGAACGCGCTAGGAGGGTACTGTCTCGAGAGGATCTTCTCGCCAAGGACGTCAAAGCGCGACGAGAAGAGGACATGGTGCTTTTTCCCGTACGCGATGCCGGACGTGCGGGCAGTGTGCTCGAAGAACTCGGGATACCCTACGAAGCGGGTGAAGCCGAGTTCGAACGGACAGTCGAACACCGGAGCGTAGAGGAGGTCCTCGAAGACAGCTTCGGATGGTCCGTGCCCGTACCTTACGACGTGATCGGCGACGTGGCCGTGGTTCAAATACCCGACGAGCTGCGTGGGCACGAACGCGAAGTCGGCCGGGCGATCATGAAAGTTCACCGACGGGTGAGGGCGGTCTTCGAGCGCGGTCCCGTCCGGGGAGTCTTCCGCGTTCGGGACCTCCGCCGCATAGCCGGGAAGGGCCCCGCGGTGACCGAACATCGAGAGCACAGGTGCAGGTTCCGGGTCGATCTGGCGCGGTGTTACTTCAACCCTAGGCTGGCCACCGAGCGCCGGTTGCTCGCCGAGGACGTCGTGGAGGAAGGATCCACGGTACTCGACCTTTTCGCCGGCGTGGGTCCCATCACGGTGATCCTGAAGCGGTTCGTCCCGAGCGTAGAGGTGACCGCCTGCGAACTGAACCCAGTCGCGTACAGGTACCTCCTGGAGAACCTCCGGCTGAACAGGGTCGAGGCGAGGGCCTTCCTGGGCGATGCACGCGAGGTGTCGCGGCTGGTGGGGCGGTTCGACTACGTGATCATGAACGTACCCAAGATGGCGCACCGGTTCGTCGAAACCGCGGTACGGTGTGTACGGCCCGAGGGTAGGCTGATCTACTACCGGATAGCTCCGAACGCCGAGGAAGCGTTCGAGGAGCTCCGTAGGAAGGCCGATAGACCGGTGGAACTCGAGTCTCACCGGGAGGTGAAGCCGTACTCCCCGGAGGAGTCGCTTTACCGGCTCGTGGTCCGCGTTCACTGATTCAGACGCTTTCTCAGCTCGTGGAGTAGGATCGCTACGGCGCCTACCTCACCCACGTTACGCTCCGTACCCACGTACACGGCCTCGTCACCGAGCTCGAGCTCCTGTTTCGTCAATCCCGGTCTGGCGCTGCCGAAGACGAAGCAGACCTCCCTCTCCTGCTCGATCTCTTCGACCACGGCGTCGAAGTCCAGCGGCTTCGCCCCACCGTGCTCGGCATCCTCGGCCATGTACGTCACGTCCGGGGAGAGCGCCTTCAGGGCCTCCTCCAGGTCCTGAAAGAACAGGAGCTCGACTCCGGCCTCCAGGCAGATCCTCTGCGCCTTGGGCACCCCTTCCTGGGCCGCGCTACCGAGTGCTCTGCTGATGACGAACCGCTTCGCCCCGAAACCGGCCACGGTCCTGGCCATCTCCTCCACCTTCCTGGGGCTGTGCACGTTGTGGTACACAACGGTCACGGGAATCACATGGAAACCCCCAAATAATAATACTCAAACGGGTCGTCGGGGGCGGTCCCGTGAAGAAGGTGGTAGCCCTGGGCATAGTCATCGTGGCGGTCCTCGGCGGTGCGCTCGGATATTACTATTACACGACGACGTCCAACGTGGTCCGGATCGGTTACCAACCCAGCGACCACTCCGCGGCCCTCTTCGTGGCCATGGCCAAGAAGATGTTCGAGAAGGAAGGGATCAAGGTGGAGACGTACGAGTTCAAGGCCGGACCGCCGGAGACGCAGGCGCTGGCGGCGGGTAAGATCGACGTCGCCTACATCGGGTGCGTCCCGGCGATCACGGCGTACTCCAAGGGTGTGCCGATCAAGATCGTCGCGGGAGTGAACCAGGAGGGTTCCGCGATCGTGGTGCGTAAGGACGAGGCCGGCAAGATCAAGGACATCAAGGACCTGAAGGGCAAGCGGGTCGCGGAGCTCATGAAGGGATCCATCCAGGATTGTATGCTGAGAACCGCGCTGAAGCGGGCGGGCCTGGACCCCGATAAGGACGTGGACATCGTCGAGATGAAGACGGCCGACGCCGTGAACGCGCTCGGGGCGAAGCAGATCGACGCGTTCATCGAGCCCGAGCCGGGTCCGACGATGGCCGTCAAGAAAGGGTTCGGCGTCCGGCTAATGGACACCGGTAAGATCTGGTCCCACCACCAGTGCTGCGTGCTCGTGATGCGGAAGGACTTCATCGAGCGCCACCCGAACCTCGCCAAGAAGGTGCTCAAGGTCCACGTGATGGCCACGAAGTACGTGCAGGAGCACCCCGACGAGGCCGCCAAGATCACGGCGAAGCAGCTAAAAGTACCCGAGGAGGTAGAGAAGGAGGCGATGCGACACGTTCGCTACTCCGTGGATCTGGACGTGGACAGCATCAAGATGTTCGCCAGGTTCCTCAAACAGCTCGGTTACATCAAGGAACTGCCGGACTGGTCCGACTTCATCGACCTGAAACTGCTCAAGGAGGTGGCCGGTTAGTGATACGGAACGGCGACGAGCGACTCGAGACCCTGCTGAAGGTATCGGCGCCGGTCGCCGTGCTCGCGATCTGGCAGGCCGTGAGCGGACTCGGCCTGATCAACCCGGTCCTCCTTCCCCCTCCCTCCCAGGTCTTCTCGGTGTTCGTCGAGATGCCCGGGGAGATACTGAAACACGCGCTGACCAGCCTCTACCGGGTGGCGGTCGGGTACTCGATCGCGGCGGTCGCGGGAGTCTCGCTGGGCGTCCTGATGGGAACGTACCGTACGGCCCACGCCGCGATGGACCTCCTGATCGAGATCATCCGTCCGATACCGCCGATAGCGTGGATACCGCTGGCCATCGTGTGGTTCGGGATCGGCGACCCGTCCGCGTTCTTCATCATCTTCGTGGGCTCGTTCTTCCCGATACTGATCAACACGATCTCCGGTATCAGGAGTGTCGACCGAATCTACGTCGAGGCGGCCCTCAACCTGGGCGCCGACGACACCGCGTTGATCCGGCACGTACTGGTGCCCGGGGCACTGCCCAACATCTTCACCGGTCTGCGGGTGGGACTGGGAGTCGGCTGGATGTGCGTCGTGGCGGCCGAGATGATCGCGGCGAAGTCCGGACTCGGATACATGATCATCGAGGCGCAGCGTATCCTGGCGACCGACCAGGTCATCGCGGGCATGATCACGATCGGGCTCCTGGGCCTCGTGATGGACCGTGGGTTCAGATACCTCGAGAGGAGGGCGCTCGTATGGCGGTGATCCTGAAGGTGGAGGACCTGCACAAGAGCTACGACGACCTGAAGGTGCTGGACGGCATCACGTTCGAGGTCTCGGAAGGTGAGTTCTTCGCGATCGTAGGCCCCAGCGGGTGCGGTAAGACGACGCTCCTCAAGATAATCGCCGGACTGGAGGACTACGACGCGGGCAGGGTCCTGGTGGACGGCGAGGAGGTTCGGGAGCCCGGACCCGACCGCGCCCTGGTCTTCCAAGAGTATGCTATCTTCCCGTGGAAGACCGTGCTGGAGAACGTCATGTTCGCCCCGCTGATGCAGGGCAAGGACCCGGAGGAGGCCGAGCGCATCGCCCGGGAGTGCCTCAAGGTCGTCCCGGGACTCGAGGGGTTCGAGGACGCCTACCCCAAGCAACTCTCCGGCGGTATGAAGCAGCGCGTCGCCATCGCCAGGGCGCTGGCGGCCGAGCCCAGGATCCTGCTCATGGACGAGCCGTTCGCCGCCGTGGACGCCCAGACGCGCAACAAGATGCAGGAGGAGCTCCTGAAAATATGGGAGAGAACGGGGCAGACCATCCTCCTGGTGACGCATAACGTCGAGGAGGCGGTGTTCCTGGCCGACCGCGTGATGGTACTCTCACCCAGGCCCGCCGAGATAGTCGATATAGTCGAGATCGACCTACCACGACCAAGGGACAGGACCGACCCCGAGTTCGTCGAGCTGCGGGCCCGAATACTCGACATGATCGGAAGCCGATGATGACAAGAGGGTTAGCCGAACCGTGACGAGCGTTTGCCGGTCCGAGGCCCTCAGGTTCTGGAAACGACTGGGCTGTACCTCGCTCACGTTCAACGCCCCGATGTCGGGCCACACGGGACCCGAGCTGGCGCCCGAGCTGGAGCGCCACGGCGTAGGGATGGTGATACTCGGCGGTTACCCCGGCGACGACGCCACTTACCGGGCCTCGAAGCTGGTGGCACGCCGACGGGACGAGTTCGCGGTGCCGCCCGACCGCTTACCGGAGGAGCTGTCACGCGTCGACGTGGAGATACCGGTGGCCGTGAACGTGAGGTTCGCGGACCCCCGTGAGGCCGGGGAACTCTCCGGTGAACTGGCGGACCTCGTGGACGTCGTCGAGATCAACGCCCACTGTCGACAACCCGAGATCGTCCGAGCCGGCGCGGGCGAGGCGCTGCTCGAGGACCGGACACGGCTGATCGAGATCGTCGAAGCCGTGGCGGAGCACGACGTGTACGTCTCCGTGAAGCTCCGCGGACCGCACCCCGCGTTCGAAGACGCGCTGGAAGCCCTGCGGGACTCGTCGGTGGACGTCCTACACGTGGACGCCATGAAACCTGGCGAACCGACGTACGAGCTGGAGTACGTCCGGGCGGCGGCTCGGGTCGGGGTTCCGGTTATCGGGAACAACTCGGTCCGCACGCCCGAGGACGTCGACCGCATGTTCGAGGCCGGTGCATCCGCGGTGTCCGTGGGTCGACCGATCCTCGAGGGAGACTGGGACGTCCTCGAACGGCTCGTCCGGTACACCGTACTGAGGAAAAGTAGCGAAGGGGCAGGACTTGCCCGCACGTGAGGACCGGCCGTTGGCCCCGGCTCATAAGAGCCACCGATTCAGGGCACTGTCCGACCGGTCTCAGGGTGGCGGTGCACCCGATTACCCCCTACCTCTCCCGAGCTCCCCATGGGAGCTGCGGTTCATCGGTTCGGGGTTATGGGTGGCTTGTGATTCGAGGGCAAGACAGTGGTACAGTTCGAACCCGTTAAGTACTCCAGCTCCGGTTCGGGAGGGTCATCGGTGGCCCTCGTTAGCAGGTTATAGGCCCTCACGATGTCAGCATTCATAGTTTTTCCACACTTTGAGCAGATCACTAGCCCTCCGTTCCGTTTGCATTTACTTCTGCACATCGGACATGTTACCGAAGTGTACGCAGGACTAGCCTCAATGACCTCTATACCGTACTCTTCACATTTCCGTTTGATCTCCCTTATAATTCGCTTGTAGGCCCAGTATGCTAGCTCCCCATGCAGCTTTTGGCGTAAGCCTTTAAGATCCTCAATAACTAATAGCGTTACCTCACGACTGAGCAAGATCTGAACTAGTTTGCTCACCAAATGCCGGATCGCGTCCATGATCGCCCGGTGAGCTTTAACGTAATACTGTTTCAGACGGTGAGAGAAATTAGCCCCATTTTTGTTGAGTCGCCGCTGTTCTTTCGGGGCCTTGATTTTTCTCCAGTATGACCACCGAGACCATGCGTCACCCCATCGTACCAGAACCGGTTTCTTCCCATCTGAGAAATAAACAGCGGCGAATATGCGGCGGCCGATGTCAACAGCTGCGGCGTTCTCACAGTTATTTCCAGTCCGAGGTATAGGTCGAACCCGACCATTTGGAGTTAGCCGAGAGACGAGCCAGCTTTCGCCCTTATTCACCTTCATATTCAAAGTAAGGTAATGAGCGTTATCTGCCCAACTATAGACGATCTCGCTACGCCCGAAGAACTCCTTGCCGTCGTCTCCGTTTAGGATAATCTTATCCGCTCTTTTGGGTTCTTTCACTCGGTTCGGGTGCCAGGGAAACCATCCCACGAACTCGAGCCTGACACCACGGCCGCGACCACGCTTAAATCCGACGTTGGGGAGGTTGTCGACGACATCGCCAAGTCCTAAGATTTCAATAACGCCACGATGTTCCAATGGATCGTACTCGAACCGTCGGATCTGGGAAGCTAGGAATACGAATCGCGGTTCCCTACCGAGCGGACCTTTCCAGTATCGTGGAGGTTGACAGATCGTTCTACGTTTGTTCGACTTTACCTCTTTGATTTGTTTGAAATAAGATCGCCAAGCTTCAGTGTTCTTTTCCCCAATTGCGACTACTGTTTGAGTACCTAAAATTGGCCCATATTCTCTATAAATTCTCCTGAATGTAAGTTCTGACCTAGAAACGGCGACAGCATCCAACTTGCCTTTGAAGAAAAATCGACGGCGAAGGTAGTTTAACTCGTTATACACGGCGGTACATCTGTCACTGAGGAAAATCAGGTCTCTGCGGTACCCCTCAGGGCCGACAATTTTGAGGGTGATCGAGCGGTATCTATAGTCGGACCTAAGTGGCACGGATAGTACCCCTTGACGTGAGCAGGTTCTTGGTCGCAGCGTCTGAACCAACAATCAATATAAATCTCCCTATGATGGCCTGAAATGGGCGCGGGGGCGCCCGAGCCTGGTCGAAGGGGGCGGACTTAAGATCCGCTGGCCGTAGGGCCGTCCCGGGTTCAAATCCCGGCCCCCGCACCAAGCGAGAATCGTTATGAGAATAATAACGATTACTCGGACTGAAGCGACGCTCCCCGCGGCGACAGTTCACGTACGTCGGAGGTGATGTCGAGCTCGCGGGCGGTTTCCCAGGGCCCCTCTGGGGGGGGCACCCGAGGAGCGTCGGGGGAACGCGGTACCGTGGTGGGACGCGGTCGTTCCTTGGTATCCGTCCTGCGCACCCTGCTGAGGATCCCCGCGGTGCGACGATCTCTGGTCGTACTGTCGTCAATCCTCCTGACGTCCACGGTCATCTTTCACTTCCTGGAGGGATGGCCGCTGCTGACCTGCCTGTACTTCACCGCGGCCACGATAACGACCGTGGGGTACGGCGACGTCGTCCCCACCACGGAGGCGGGTCGCCTGCTTTCCGTCATCGTCATGTTCTCCGGGATCGGCGTGGCCTCGTACGCCTTGGGAGACATCATCCAGCTCGTCTTCCGAGGGGAGCTCTCCTTGGCGATCAAGGAGGACGTCCTCCGGAAGAGGATAAAGGAGGTCGAGAACCACATCATCGTGTGCGGGTTCGGCAGGACGGGTAGCCGCGTCGCCAGGTTACTCTCGGAACGGTACAAGTTCGACGTCGTGGTGGTGGATAAAGACGAGGAGGCCTACGAGCGGGCCGTATACCAAGGGTTTCCCGCGGTTCTGGGCGACGCGACGAGAGAAGACACGCTGCAGGAGGCCAACGTCGAGAGCGCCCGCGGTATGGTGGTGGCGACGGGTGACGACCGCACCAACGTCTTCGTGACGCTGCTCGCGAAGAACTTCAGGCGGGACCTCCACGTCGTCGCGGTAGCCAACAGCCGGGAAGGTGCCAAGATGATGGAGCGTGCCGGGGCCGACGAGGTGCTCTTCCTGTACGACTGCGCGTCCCGGCACATAGTACGGGCTGCCCTCTCCCCTACGATGTTCCGGGTGACGGTGCGGCACTCCGTGGACGAGATCTCGGACGTCATGTGGATCATAATCGGCAACGGCGGTGTGGTGCAGTGCGTGGAGTACTACACCCCGCCCTTGAAATCCCCGATCCGTAGGGACGTCGTGATAAGCTCCATGGACGAGGTGATGAGGTTCGTCAAGAGCCTGGAGAAGTACCCCGAAAGGAAGCGAACTCTGGAGGACCTCTACAGGGTCTCCGAGAACGTCCACACTTACTACGTGATCGTCCACAACGAGGAGGAGCGCGAGCGCATCCTCCGTGAGCTCGACCGACGCGGCTACCTCGTCGGCGTCGACCTCACCATCGACGAGATCCTCCAAGAGATCGAGCGGCTCCGAGGCGAGTGACTCCCGCGTCCACTACCAGGCGGCCGGCACCCCGTTACCACCGGAGTTCGCCGGTCAGGCACTCATCGTCACGGTACCACCCTCCTCGGACCCCTTTTCCTTGTAATCGCCTCCGATCGACGCTCAAGCCACCAATCCTCTCCTGCTTCTGGAATGTACTGAAAGTCCGGAATACTTTTATTGTCTCGCACGATTACAAAAGAATGGTCGCGAACCCGTCCGGGGTGGCGAGAGTGTCCTGGCAGGGCGCCCCGTTACCGGCCGATCCGGTGGAACGCATTCGGTGCTTGCGTATCCTTCGAGAAACGTACCGGCGTAGGGCCAAGCCGAAGCCGCGGAAGACGTACCGGAAGATCGCGGGGAGGACGTACGGCCCGTACTACGTCGCGTACTTCGGGCGGACGAGGCGGCACCGCAGGGTCCGGCTGATCTACCTGGGGAAGTCGAACCCGAGCGTGGATTTCGTCGAGTGGCTGGCCGGACAGTCGAGGGAGCGCGTGCTCGAGCTCGCCCGGCTCGCCGTCCGGCACCTCCGTACAGCGCTCGAGACGTTGTCCCACGAGGCTCGCGATGCCGGGGATGTACGTCGACTGGTCGCCCGAATCCTGGCACTCGCCTTCGACCTCGAGCCCGCGCGCTCGACCGGGCTCCGGGGTCCGCTCGAGCGCGCCCCGAGGTTCGTGAGGACCGTACTCGGACCCTGGGAGGCCTGGTTCGCGGAGAACGTCCTACGTAAACTCCTCTCCTAGCGATAGTACGGGGTGGTGGGCGCCGAGCGACGTCCAGCCCGAGCTCGGGCGCTGAAGGACTGAGATTGAGTACGGGCGGTAGCGCGGTTCCCCCGATTCGACGACCACGGAGGTGCGCACCTCGCCCTGCGTCGTGTTCGGCCCGTTGGGCCTCGCGCCGCCCGCTCGAGCACGGAAAAGTTATTAGTGGCTAGCCTCGCGATTAATTGTTGGAGAAGCCGGGGCGGCCGAGCCCGGTCCAAGGCGCGGGACTTGAGATCCCGTGGCCCGTATGGGCCGCCCGGGTTCAAATCCCGGCCCCGGCGCCAAACCCGGAATCGTTATGAATACTGTAACGTTATTCCGACCGGGCCCGTGGGTTCCTGACTATCCTCACACCCTCACCCTCCGTCACCCTTCCGATCGTCGTTAGACCGAACTCCTTAACCACGTCCTCCGGGCCGCAGATCAGGAACTCGTAGTCCTCTCCCCCTTCGAGCGCGAGGTCCACCGGGTCCACGTCGAACTCCTGCGCGACTTCCTCCACGCCTTCGTCCACCGGTACCTTCCACGTGTGGATCTCGATCGCCACCCCGGATCGTCTCGCGATCGCTTCCGCCTCCGCCAGCAGCCCATCGCTGATGTCCGTGACGGCGGCGCGATAGCCACCCCGCGCGAGCTCCACACCCACCTCCACCGGTGGTCTCGGTCGTGCGAACCGCTCGTACAACGTTTCCTCTGGTTCCATACCGTTGAGTATGGCCCGCACGAACGCGTTGGGACCGCCCAACGGTCCCGTGACGGCCACCACGTCACCAGGGCGGGCGTTCGACATCAACAGCGGTTCGCCCTTCAGCTTCCCCAGGCACGTACCCGAGAGGACGAGCTCCTCCCCTTCCACGACATCTCCGCCTATCAGGGACACTCCGAACTCCCGCAGTCCTTCGGATATCCCGAGGACGAGCTGCTCGACGTCCACCTCGTCGTCGAGGCACACGGAGAACCCGAAAAAGCTCGGTTCTCCGCCCATAGCGCCGACGTCGCTCACCACCGAAGCCACGAACTTCCAGCCCAGGTCCCGGTCCCTGAGCTCCTTCGGTACGTGCCTGGATCGGGTCATAGCGTCGAAGTTGACGACGGTTCCGTCCGGGAGGACAGCAGCGTCGTCATCCCCTGCTTTGACTCGTGGTCCCTCGGTGGGACACGCCTCCACGATGAGTTCGATCAGTTCTTCCTCCTCCTTCGGCCGCCACGTCCGGGGTGACGGTCTCTTGAAACCGGAGCTCAAGCGCGTCCCCCGCGAAGAGCTCGAGTCGATCGCGAACGAGATGGCTAGGAAGTTCAACTGCGAACGTGTAGCCTCCGTCGTGAGATCTTTCCACCTCATCAAGCTCGAGGGTAGGTGGACAGAGTACTTCGTCGTGAACCGGGTTGATTTCGACCCGGCCGATTTGCCCGAGCGCGCGGATCCGTTCTTAGTCGGTCGACCCTTCTGCGAGAGGTCGGCCCGGGGCGACCTCCGAATTCACGTCGAAGGTGCGCGCGAACTCGCGCGCCGCGTCGATGAAATAAAGACTTACGTGACGGAACGGGCGGCGGTGCTGTTCACCTACGGTCGAGACGTGCTCCCCGAGAGTATCGTCGAAATCCGGGGTCCGAAGGAGCCCAGACTGGTCGCGGTGGTGTATCGTGACGATCTGGGGGAGCATTGCGTCGGGGTGGGTCGCCTTCGGTTCTCCGAAGATGGTCGTCCCGTGGTGGATAACGTGATCGATCGTGGCTGGTATCTCCGGAGGGGAGGTTGAGATGCTGGCCATCAGCATGGACGTGGAGAACGTTCCGGGTGCTCTTAAAGCGATCGCCGGCGTCATCGCGGACCACGGCGGCAACATAGTCCACATCCAGCAGGACTCCGAGGGTGAGCTGGCCCGTCTGTACATGGAGATCGAAGGCGTGGAGCGGCCCAAAGTACTCGTCTCCGAGCTGAGATCACTGGACGTCGTCCGAGAGGTCCGCGTGCTGAGGCCTTTAAAGGAGATATACGGTAAGCGCGTGATCGTGATGGGAGGGGGCGCCCAGGTCGCCGAAGTCGCCCGGGGCGCGATCACCGAGGCGGACCGTCATAACATCCGCGGTGAACGCATCAGCGTGGATACTATTCCGCTAGTCGGTGAGGAGAACCTGGCGGAAGCCGTTCGGGCCGTAGCCCGCCTGCCCAGGGTAGGAATCCTAGTTCTCGCGGGGTCTTTGATGGGAGGGAAGATCGCGGAGGCCGTTCAAGAGCTCCGCGAGGAACACGGGATACCTGTGATATCCCTGAACATGGCCGGGAGCGTTCCCGAGGTCGCGGACCTCGTGGTGACGGACCCCGTTCAGGCTGGCGTTATGGCCGTCATGGCTATCTCTGACGCCGGAGTCTTCGACCTTTCCAGGGTTCGAGGTAGGAAGTTCTGATGGGGGTGCTTCCATGCTCCTCGAGAAGTCCTTGGAGGAGGCACCTGTGGTGAACCGTAACGGGTACTGGTACTTCATTCACCCTATTACGGACGGTGTCCCGGAGCTCCCGCCCGAGTTACTCCGTGAAGTCGCGTACAGGATCGTCCGCGCCTTAGACAGCACGGACTTCGATAAGATCGTGTGTGTAGAGGCCATGGGGATCCACCTGGGAGCCCTCCTATCAGACATGCTGGATCGTCCGTTGGTCATAGTCAGGAAACGGGAGTACGGGTTGGACGGCGAGGTGGAGATTACCCAGGAGAAAGGGTACGGTGTGGAGAAGCTGTACCTGAACGGCGTGTCCGAAGGGGACAGAGTCGTGGTCGTGGACGACGTGATCAGCACGGGTGGGACCCTCGTCGGGTTGATCAACGCCCTCGACGACGTCGGGGCCGAGATCGAGGACGTGGTGGTCGTGGTGGCCAGGGGAGGCCTCGATAGGGTCAGGGAGGAAACCGGGGTCGACGTCAAGTACTTGGTCCGAGTGGAGGTGTCGGAGGATGGTGTGAGCGTCGTCGAGTCGCGCTATCGCTGATCTTTGAGAACGCGGATCCACTCCCCTTCCGCCTCCCTGGAGCTTCCGACGATCGCTATCAGTTCCCCCGAGTTCCTCTCCCGCTCGAGCTTTCCGGAGACCTCGATCACCTCACCCTCGAACGCCTGACCCACGTAGGTGTGCGTGTAACTCCTCACCTCGGTCACTTCGTACCCTTCCTCGGTGTCCGATTCCACCGCTTCGACCCTCCATCGCGCGGGATAGTCGAACGCCAACGAATCGTCGAGGACCTCGCAGACCAGTCGGACGTTCTCTTCGACGGTCTCGAACTCTTCCCACCGGACGTCGGAGAGTTCCGATTCGTCGCGTACGAGCAGCACGTCACACACTCGATCACCGATGACCACCCTGTTCCCCTTACGCAGCTCGTGCCGTAGGAACTCCTCGAAGTCCAGCTCGGGGGATCTCCTCCGATAGACGCGCTCCCATTGATCGTAGTCCAGCGCCCTCAGAAGATCTCGACCCTCGCCGGTCTCCTGAATCCGTAGGATCGCATCACGTACCGCGAGGAACTCCTGAACACCGTAGACGACCAAATCCAGGTCCGATTCGGCCGGATCGTGGAGCTCGGGGAGTAGCGATCCCGTGACTCCGAACCGGGACTCCGGTACCCCGGAGTCCTCGGCGAGTTCCAGCACGGCCCTCGCGGCCATCTCTTCCAGGTCGTCCCTGGGCTCCTCCAAGATCCTCTCCATACGATCCCTCGGGTGTAAGTGCTCCACTACGTCCTCCGGTGGCACCACCTGATCGTAGAAGTCCCCTCGGACCTTCCTGACATACTCCGGATGTCGCTCCCTGAGGATCTCGAACGATTCCTCGAAACTCACTTTACGGTACCTCTCACCAGTGGGTCGACGAATCCTGTCGCCTTCTGGATCCTTCACGTACCGCATCAGCGCCAGGAAACCGTCCTCCGGATGGACGTAGGATATCACCGAGAACACGGCATCCTCCGTCACGAGGAAGTCGCGCAGCATCGGGTACAAGGGGGCCACCCCGCTGATCGAGGAGCGTGTTGAAGGCGCGGAGCTGCGAGTGGTCAGGTTGGAACCCGGCGAACGGTTCCCGGAGAGCGTGGACACGAGCAGATGGCGGAACTCCGTCGTGGTTTCCGGTAAGGGGAGCGTCCGCGCGCTCCGGTGGAGGTTGGGGGACACTCCAGTCTTCGAGACCCGCGGGAAGTTCGAGCTGATCTCACTGGAAGGCCTGCTGTTCGACGACGGTTCCTATCACCTGCACGCGTCGGTATCGGACGAGAACGGGCACACGCTATCGGGGCACGTCAAGGGGTTCGAGGTTTACACCACCGTGGAGTTGGTGCTGCTCCGGTTGAACGCACGCCTCGAGCGTGGACGTGACCCTCACACCGGGTACAGGGAACTTACCCGCGTTATTCCGTCAGCACGCGACACCCGCGCTCGGTGACCACTACCGTATGCTCCCACTGGGCCACCGGTTCCCCGTTCACCTCGACGAGCTCGGGGTAAGCCTTCACGGCTCCCAGCTTACTAAGTCTCAGCAGTTCGAACTTCACCCTCGGAGCCTTCCCCACCCAACGTCGGGCGAAAGGCAGTGACTTCCGGTCCTCGTAGATCCGGTGCAGGTTCAGGCGGGATCGTTGATTAGGGTTCCGCACTGAGAAAATCTCGACGGTCGAGCCGGGTTTCACGTCTCCCTCTCCGTCCTCAGTGGTTACGAACGGTTCGACTGCCAGTACCATTCCCTCCTCGAGCTTGTCTTCGTACCCTGGTAGGTCGTCGTTGGGGATCGAAACGCCGGCGTGTAGGTTCCACGGTTCGATCTGATGTCCTGTGAGTCCGATAACCGGCTTGAAACCGCGATCTCGACACACCTCACCGATGGCCCTCCCGACCTCGCGACACTCGACGCCCGGTCGGATCGTCTCTATGGCCGCTTCGAGGGCCTCGCGGGCGGCCTCCGCCAATCGCTCCCCTAAGTCGTTGTCGAAGGACAGCGTGATCGCCGCGTCCCCGATGGCGCCGTTAACGTGAGCGCCTATGTCGACCTTCAGGATGTCCCCGGGCGATACCTCGACCTCGTCGTCCGGGCTCGGCGTGTAATGAGCAGCCACCTCGTTCAGCGATAGGTTTACCGGAAACGCCGGTTCTGCCCCTTGATCCCTCACGCACTCCTCGAGGTATTCGGCTATTTCCAGCAGTCGGTCTCCGATGTCGATCTCCCGGGCAGCCCTACGGAGGACCCTTTTGACCACCTTTCCGGCTTCCTGGAACTCATCGTCCACGTCCGGTCCCCCGGGGGAGACGCTCCGTGGAAACGGTTAGAATATCCGTGCTGGACGTAGTGCGACGCATCGCGGACGTCGCGGCCCTAAGCGTTTTCGAGGTGATCAGGGACGGCCCCCTCGACGTACTCGGATGCACGGTGTTCAACATCGAGCTCGCGCGACGACTAGTAAACAAAGGCTTGGACGTCCGGCTGGTCTCTTCAGAAGTGGGCGGTCCGAAGGGCTTGCCCGTGGTCGAGGAGCCCGCGTCCGATACGCTGCTGGTGACAGAACCGCTGACGTTTTACTCCGAATACCACCTGCTTCGGTCTCACGCTCTCGTTCTCATGTTCAGGTACGGGAACCCTGGATTCAAAGAGTGCTTGCGGGGTCTGGATTGTACGATGTTGCTACCCGAGATCGAGGGGCGACCTCTACCGGATCTTCACACGGCGTTCGTGGCGGTGCTTCAGGAGGCTGTGACATCTGCCTCTGAGGGACATCACGTCGTAGGGCTCCGCGTCTCCGACACTTCGGATTACTTCATACCTAACTCAGATCCGGCGGAGGTGAAGCGACGCGATGACGCGATCGTGGTGAGGGCCATACCTCCCTACCGGCTGAGGGAAGGTAGGGTTTGGGAAGCCGTAGCTCGGGCGGTCGATCAGGTACGATTCAGGAGGGTGTCCCGGTGCTTCCAAAAGTAGGCACCCACCCCTCCGAGACAAACCGCGGGGACCAACAGATGGAAAAGATCGCCCAGCAGATCCCGCCCGGCGAGACATGCTAAGAATACCACGGCGAGTGCTAAACCATCCCCTTCCCCGGGACATATCACGTGAGTTGCGGCTAGGAACACGGCGGCTACGATGCACACCCACGCGGGGTAAGAGTACGCCGCGGGTGCTAGGGATACCAAAAACACGACACGTAGCCACCGTTTACTACGGAGGTTCAACGGGAACTTCTTCACCCCTCCTCTTCAGCTCCTCGAAGAGTTCTTCCAACAGCTTCCCCAGCCGCTGTCCCAAACCCTCCGCCTTCGGTAGCTCCGAGCTGATAGCCCTGGCGATAACGTACGCTAGCAGGAATACGGCACACTTATGTTGTAGTTTCGTTTTATGTAGATGGCCCGGTTTCACATTGAACTCATCGTATAGCTTTACGTCGTCCTCCCTAGTTTTCCCCTCCATCTTTAGATACTCCAAAACATAGTAAAGAACCGAGTGGAGGAGGAAGAGTTCGTCCTTTTTCATCGGGGGTGCACCCCGTTAAATGTACCCTCGTTTATCCTCTTGGTGGTAGTATGAATCGGTCGTATCGCCCTGAATAACGCGCTGTTGCGCGGCCGGTGAGGAGAGCGAGCATGTAGCTACATCTCGTCTCAGGCCTTCCTCGAGTGAGCCGTACTCCTCTATGATCTGATCTTCGACGGGTTTCGCCTTCTTGATGGCGGCCCGAACGTGCTTGGGTTCAATGTACTTCGCGCCCTCCATCACCGCGAGGTCTCCCGCCAACCTCACGACCCCAGACAGGTCACGGAGCCGCAGAGTGAGGGCGTCTCTCTCACCATCTATCACTCTGGCGCGTCGTCGCGCCTCCTTCACGATCTCTTCGACGGCCTCTCGGGTGGCGTGTGGGATCCGTCCATCCCGCTCCACTTCTTGGGCGACGAACTGTGCCAACTTGGCCCGGTTCTCTTCGGTATCCGGCATCGTGGTTTTCATTAGGACTTCGTATCCTTCACCTTGGATACGCGATCGTAGCGGTGATAAGATCATTGGAAGGTCCTGGATGTTGCACGCCCCTACGAGGATGAAATCGCACGGGACGCCCTCCACGCGTACCGCCGCGCCTGATGACTGCGGGTTCTTACCGGTGATCGGGTACTCCTTTTCCTGCATCGCCGTGAGCAGGTGTTGCTGAAGGGGACCCAACTGTGCGAGTTCGTCGATGAACAGGACGCCTTCATGGGCCTCGTGTACGGCCCCCGGGATCACGCGCTTGTACGGGGGCTCACCCAGCTGCTCGTCGCCTCCCCAGGGACAGTGTTTCACGTCGCCCAACAGCTCCGTTTCGCTCGCACCCGTAGCTTGGACGAACGGTTTCCTATCGAGAGGCACCAGTACTTTCTTCTCCTCTCCCTCGGAGTCGGGCTTGACGACCCGGATTCTGTCGCCCACGCGTTCGTAAATCACCGCCACTTGGCGGCTCGTAGCTCGGTCGTATTGGGTGGCCCGGTAGGTACGAGCGGAATACTTCTGCGCTCCACACCTAGGACAGTATCGACAGTCCGGATCGCTGTACTCCCCACAACTCGGGCATCGGAATCCGAGCTGTTCAGCGACCGGCTCAGGGACCTCCTCGGGCGACAGTAGTGTGTCCGAGTCTTCCTTCTCGACCTCGTCTCGCGTGCGGACCTTCACGATGGGACGTTCCGGGTTGGCGGGGTTGTGATACACCTCGATCTGCTCACGGGGTTTGGGCAGCAGTTCGGCAATTCCCTGAGCGATCATGCTTTTACCAACGCCCGGCGGACCGACGAGGAGGAGATGCCTACGCTGCTTTGCGGCGAGCTTGGCGTACTCCACGGCGTGGTCTTGGCCTATCACCATGTCCAGTGGGTTGTCAGGAATCTTGATGTCGGCCGTCGTCTCGATATCGTCCAGGGTGAAGTCCTTCTTCACGGGATCGATAAGATCTTTTTCATCACGCTCATTCTCGGAACTCTTCTTATCTTTGCTAGAGTCTTTTTTCCGAAGCAATTTATCTAGCAAGCCCGAGGAAAGCACGTTGTGCGGCATATGAAACCACCTCAGACTCGGGATTAGGCTAGGGCTAAGACATCGTGATGATCTTAACATCTTTCTTGATCTCGGGATCGAGATCTCCTTCTTTCACGCCCACTACGTACTTCACACCCTTCTCGCGGGCTGCTTCGACGAGTCGACGCGTGATCACACCGTCTAGGACTACAGCTCGTACGCCGTCCTCGGATTTCAGCTTCTCGACCAACTCATCGAGTTCCACTTCTTTAACTGGCTTTAAACCCTCGTCGAGGAACTCCGCGCGGAACGTGCCCTTGAGGCGCTTCAACCTGTCAAGCAAGCGGCGCTCTTGAGGGCCACGTTTCGGTCGCGCCTTCTTCTTACGTGGGCGGCCCCGTCTCTCGGGTCTTTTCTTGGGTTTGGGCTTCTTGCCTTTCTCCCTCTCCTTATCCTTGGGACGTTCACCGATCTCCTTTAGGTACTCCTCTACCGGGACCTTCCTCTCGAGCGCCCGTTTGATCTCCTTTCTGGTCAGCTCCTCCACTTCCTTGCCTTTTGGCGCCTTCGCGACGTAGTCCACGTCGGCCACTTGGAGCAGTTCCTTTAGAATCAGCTCGCCGCCGCGATCCCCGTCAACGAACGCCGTCACGGTCTTCTCCTTGGAGAGTTCTACGATCGCCTCCGGTACGTTGGTGCCCTCCACAGCGATCACGTTTTTGATCCCGCACCGGAGCAAGTTCGCGACGTCCGCCCGTCCCTCCACCACTATGATCGCGTCCGAATCCTCCACGTTCGGTCCGGCCGGTAGGCCCTTGTACTCCTCGACCTCGACGTCCTCCACGGCCTCTTTCACCTTCTGCACGAGTTCACTGCTGTCCGGTGTCACTTCGCTCACCATTTCACGCAGAATCTCGCGAGCTCTGCGGATCATCCGCTCCCGCTTCTCTTTCCGGATATCGTCTATCGACACCACCTCCACTTCGGCCCGACACGGGCCGATTCTGTCGACTTGCTCCAACGCAGCGGCTACCAGGGCGGTCTCCACACGATCCAGGCTCGACGGGACTATGATCTCACCTACGGTTTTTCCGTTCTCGTTCCGCAGCTTGACGTCAATACGGCCTATACGGCCCGTTTTTAACAGCCGACGCAGGTCGAGGTCGTCGCCTAATAGCCCCTCCGTCTGGCCGAAGATGGCGCCCACGACGTCCGGACGTTCCACGTAACCGTTAGCACGTAGTTTGGCCCGGATGACGTATTTGACGGCCCCATTACCGTAATCGGTGCGCCCTTTCGACAATACTATCCCTCCCTCGCACGACCATGAGGAGTGAAGGATGAGCGCGAACTCGGTTTCCCAGCACCCCCTCGTCGTTCGGGGAATAATAAGGTTGCTTCAAGCCGGGGCGGAAAGGGCGTTATAGTGGCGGGGAGTTGAGCACGCCGAGTGCGCTGTCCGTGGCGTCCATGGAGGCCTCCGGATCCTCCTCCAACTCGGTCATCGCGCGGATAGCGTCCACGTTCTCGGGTACGACGTCGGCCTCCTGGTGCACGGCCTGCATGTAGTAGAGCACGCCGTCCTCCACGTTGATGGACTCTTCCCAAACCAGTATCTCGTACAGGTCGTACCGCTTCCTACCGAGGTCACGTCCCAACTCGATTAACTCGGCCGTGGAACCGAGCCCCTCCCCGTGCGGTACCACCCATATCCTTCTCGCCTCCTCGAACGCGTCGATGACGTCGTCCGACGTGACCTCTTCCTTCAGCTCCACCCTGACAACGTGCATGTGCATGAGCGTCGTCGGCACCTTCACGGCCGCTGTCGTAATGTCGATGTCCGGCATCACGGTCTTAACATCCGGTCCGTGGTGGGACGGCACCGTCACCGGGTTCGGCGCGATGGCGTTGATAGGTCCCTTCTTCACCTGGTGCGGGTCGGCCGCCCGACGTACGATCGTCACGTAGACACGCCCGAGCTCGAACTCCTCCTTCAGCGTCCCTAGCGTGCGGCACAGGGCCGTGGTGTTGCACGACACACACCGGACGTAGTCAGCCCCCAGGGCCTCCTCGTAGTTACATTGGGCGACGAACGACACCTCGGCGACTTCCGCCTCCTCGCCACCTTGGAAGATCGCCTTAACCCCGGCTTTCTCGTATAGCGTCTCTTTGTTCCGGGCTCCGATGCCTTCGGGGGTGCAGTCCACGACGACGTCCAACCCGTAGTCCTCGGCGTTCAGCACCACGTCTTCCACGGTACCCTCGGTCTCGATTCCTGCATCTTCGAACCTCTCAACGCGGTCTTCCGGCACGAACAGCGGGTAACCGTACTCCTCGACGGCCAACCGGGCCAGGTAATCCGGCGACGTTTTGACCACTCCGAGTACTTCCATGTCACGCTGAGCGTCGACGGCATCGGCGACTCTCTTACCGATGGTTCCGTACCCGTTGATCAACACGCTAACGTCGGCCAAGACCCGCCTCCCCCGCGCGCTGCCCGTAACTCGGAGCTTAAATTAGCGCCGTTCGGATCCCGCGTGATGGATAATAAGGCGGTGGAAATGTACCTCCCGCGATTAACACTCCCCGGTCACCGGTCACCGGACTGGCTCATCCCTTGTCCGGGGAGGACCCTCGCGCGGGAGGCTATCCCCGCCTGTCCCGCGTCGGGGTTGACCGTCCGGTCATCCCCGGTCCTCACGACCGTGTCCCGGAGGGACCGTGCGACGCGGGTGTACCCCGGGTCTCGACCCCGGGCTTCACGGCCTAGGGTATCCTCCCCGCTCCACCCGGGTCGGCGGGGCCCCGGGGCGGGGACGGCGGGGGATTCCACCGGAAAGAACGTGACTTGTGGGTGACCTTGAAGGTTACCCCGGTTGCTTCCCCTACGTGTGTGAGATTGGTATATGGTGGGGGTAGAGCGCGCGATCGTAGTCCCACGGTCGGATCGCGAGTTTCGGAAACGCCGTGGTTTCTGTGTTTCCCTCGAGGGTCTCACGCCGGCACGTCGATCTTAGTTGGGTCCGGAACTTCCAGGCCCAGCTCCTCGGCCAGCTCCTTGTACCGATTCCTGATCGTGACTTCGGTAACTCCCGAGATCTTCGCAACCTCGGGCTGTGTCCGACGGCACGTTCGGAGCTTCTCGTTGAGCTCACGTTCGAGCTTCTCCTTCTCTTCCTCCGACTCGGCCTCCTTCATCTTCTCGCGGTACTCCTCTATGTACTCCTTAGCCTTGAGGAGCCCGGCCAGGTACAGGGCCGCGCCCGCCAGTCCGGCCGGGTTGCGGCTCACGGTCAGGCCCTTCTTCTCGGCTTTCTCCAGGATCTCACGGGCTAGCATTTCGACATCTTCAGAGACACCCAGCTCGGTCGCGAATCGGGACAGGTACTGCTTCGGATCCGGAGCGGGCATACGCTCGTTCAGGTGCCGGAGTAGGACCCGATGCGTTCGGTTGATGTCTTTGGGCGTGATCCCGAACAGTTTCGCAATCTCCTTGATAGTACGGGGGTGCTTACGCTTCTTACACGCCATGAACAGTGCGGCCGCGGCCGTGTTCTCGATCGACCTACCTCGGACTAGATCCTTCTCCACGGCCTTCCGATAAATCCGGATCGCTTCATCCACGATGGACCGGGGGATGTTAGCCTGCGAGCATACCCTCTCAATAAGTTCTACGGCGGATCGGATGTTCCTGCTGACCGGGTCGTTCGAAATCCACCTATCCCACCTCTTCAGACGCCTGAACCGCCAGTCCACGAGACGCCGACCGCGAGTGTCACGGTCATCGATGATCGTGTCCCCTAACTTGTGCGGATGACGCTCCGAGATGGGTGCACCCGTACGCTCACGCTGCGCGCGCTGATCCGCGTTGAAGGCCCTCCACTCGGGCCCGTAGTCGATCAGATAGTCGACGACGGTGCCGCAGTCCCGACAGACCAGTTCCCCGTGCTTCTCGTCACGCTCTAGGTTCGTGCTGCCACACTTCGGGCACACCCGATGCTCCGACTCGGTGTAGACCATGGCGGCCTCACCCCCTTACGCCGGGAAACGGCCCGGTTGGCTTTTCGGGAAAGATTTTAAATAGATTACTCCCCGCTGCGCGGGCACAGTCCCACCGCGAGCACGGCCAACGAGCAGACCAGGGCCAGCCGGTACGTTAGCGGCGTGTCCAGTCCCAACAGCTTCACTATCACGGTCACCGCGACGATAGCGCCGACGGAGTGTGCGGTCGCCTTGACCCAGCGTTCGTCGATCTCACTCTCGCCGGACTTGAGCGCGGGCAGACCCTTGCGCACCACCACGTAGCAGGCCAACCCCAATATCACGGCCTCCACGATCGGCGCCGCCAGGTACTCCTCGATCATCGTCCCGGTCATGACAGCTCCCCCTTCACGACCTCGACGAACCGATCGTAACCGAACCGCTCCGCGTCCTCCGTCAGAAGATTGAAGCGCAAGGTTCTATCCACACGCTCGTAACCCAGGGCGGTTATGGTCATAATCCCGTACCGTCGCAGCAACCCGAGCCCTATCTCCACCTCCCGTTCCACCCCGTGGAACACCAGACCCGCACCCGTCCGTTCCACGTCGAGCTCGTCCTTGAGCCGCTCGTACACGCGTTCAAGTTCCTTTAACCGAGCTTCCAGTGAGCTCAACTCGAACTCTTCAAAGGCCCTTTTTACGGCCGCGAGCGTCGGTCCATCGACCGTCCAACCGTATCCTTCGCAGACCCGCCGCACGCCCTCCACGAGGTCGTCCCGTCCGATCAGCACGCCGGCGCGTGGCCCGTCCATCAGCTTGTCGCAGCTCGTTACCACTAGGTCGAACCCGTACCTCGGACCCGGCTTTTGGCCGTGCAATCGACGTACTCGGTCGCCCGAAGCGTCGTCCAGCAGCGTCACGGCCTCCGCGGAGGCGACCTCCCTCAGAGTGTCCTCGCTTACCACGTTCCAACGCACGTCGCAACCCGTTACGACCACGAGATCGAACCCGTCGAGATCGGGTATCTCCGACTCCTCGACCTCCTCGTACTCCGCCCCCGCCAACCTGCAGCCTTCCTCCACGCATGGGTGGGCTTCACCGTCCTCGGGTAGTACGTGCAACACACTCCTCGGCTCGAGGGCCAGGATCGTCGCGATAACGGCCGCCGTCGTCCTAGGGGCCACCAGTACCTCGTACTCCGGAGCGTCGAAGTGCTCCCGACAGAGCTCCCGGATCTCCGGCAAAATCAGCGCTTCCGACAGATAGGTACGGAGCTCGTCCGAGGCAGCGTCGACCTTCGGTCGCGACGCCAACCCGGTGAAGTCGTAGAGTGGGTCGCCCCGCGAGATCCTCTCCCTGATTATCTCCAACGCTCGATCCCTAACCTTCATCGACCGAACACCCGCCGCAGGCTGGCTTCCAATATCTCGCACCGATTCGACCCTACCGCACCGCAGTACCCACAACCTGGACACTCCCGACGGAAACCTCGAGCCGCCTCCTCCGGGGGAACCTCCCGCCACCGCCCGAGAACGCGCTCTCCCCACCGTAGCGACTCCTCGCTGGCGACCTTCCGGATCTCGCCCTCGGGACGTAACCACCTCCAAACGTGATACCGGAGCCAATCGCGCGGCAACCCGTGCCTCTCGCGGTATCGCTCGAGCGTTTCCATCCACCCCTCCCAAAGTTCGGGATGTACGCGCTCCGATAGCCTGAAGTCCCCGACTTTGCTCGCCGGGCACATGTAACACCCTATTCTGTCGAACCCCTCATCGTAAAGCGGGTTGTACGGTAAATCCTTGGAGTGCACGCACAACCAGACGTCCAGGGACGACCAATCGAAGATAGGGGCCACGTTCACCTGTCCCGGCACCGCGTCGCTGTCCCACACCCTACCCCGCTCGGATCGGGCCTCGGACTCGTACCTTCGGACGCCCACCAGCGTGTAACACCCTCGGCCGAACTCGGAGCGAACGTACCTCGTAACAGGGGTGAGCTTCGCGGCCAGCGTGCACCACCTGTTATCTCGAGAAGGAGGTAGTAGAGCTTCCGTCACCCGGTGGAATATCTCCGGGTCCCCTTCGACTATTTCCACGTCGATACCCACGGCCTCGGCGGCCCGGTCCGCTGCCTCCACGGTCTCCGGCAACTCCATACCCGTGTCCACGAAGAGCGCGCGCTCCACCCCCGCCTCCGCGGCCACCACTAAGGTGACCAGACTGTCCTTGCCGCCCGAGAAGGAGGCGAAGGTCCGGGACGGGCTCACGTTCTCCCGGGCGAACGTCACCGCCTCCTCCAGCCGTTCCGAAACGTACTCCTCGTGCGCCCGCGCCACGTCCTCGAAGTCCCTGCCGCGGAAGTACGTTGGAGACCCCTCTACGGCACCTCTCACCTCCACGGCCAGTCCGCGGTTCCGGCGGACCATTTCGTCCCCCGACATCCTGGCCCGACCGAAGGCCACCGGGCGACCCCCGTGTTCGATCACCACCCACTCACCGGGCTCGACGTCGTCCGCGGACGTCACGCCCGGCGCGAACAGGTTCTTCCCCTCCCTCACCGCCTCCGCGGCCCCACGGTCCACCTCGATCGATTTCCCGCCCAACTCGTGGAGACGCCGCGCCCCCTCCGGCTTGAGCACGATCGTCCAACGGTCCTTCCGTAAGTCGTACCGCAGCGCCAGTACCGGCTCGGCGGCGACGATCTCGTCCAGGTAATCGAGATCAGGCGCACGATTCGCGAGGAGCAGCTCGTCGTCACGCACGAGATCGGCCGGTAATCCCTCCTCCACCAAAACCTCACGGATGAACTCCAAGTAGCCGGGGCCTACCGGTCGGAGCTCCGCCGGAGGGGTCACGCGTAGCGGGTCCGTACCTTCACCACACTCCGGACACCGACGCAGCGGCGTGACGAGCTCGCACTCCTGGCACACGTAGGCGGGGGCCTTACCCGGGAGCTTCTCCATCCCAGTACCCCCGGTAGACCTCCGCGAACCCCTCCACGCCCAGCCGGTTGACCGCCGCCTCGGTCGCGCGCAGGGCCCGCTCGATCCTCCCGCGCCACGTGCCCTCCAGGCGCTCGGCGGCCGCGAGCTCCGCCCGCAGTCGATCCAAGGTCACTTCCAGTCGTCCGGGATCGGTGGACCCCTCCACGGGGCGCCGGAGCGTCCTCTTCAGACTCAGGACTTCGCGGACCTCCTCGACCCGCAGCTTCACCCCTTCCCGTTCGAGCTCCTCGACCACCCGATCCGCCCGCTCGGGGCTCATGGGAACTCCTTCGCGGTCCAGCCGCGCCGAGACCCTGCCCACGACCTTGTGCGCCTCCCGGAACGTCAGTCCCGCCCGCTCCGCCACGAGCTCCGCCAGGTCGACGGCGGCCGCGTGCGATCCCAGGACGGTACCCCGGGCCGCCTCCTCGTCCACGTCCAGTCCCTCGACCACCTTACGGAGCACCCGCACGCACAGCTCGAACCGGTTCACCGAGTCCCATAGCAGGCCGTTCAACACCTGGAGGTCCCGGTTGTAGAACATCGGAAGCTTACCGTGGACGGCGTCCCCGAGCCCCTTCAGTCCCGCGACTACGGTCAGCTCGGCCCGGACGAGCTCCAGCGCGTCCGGGTTCTTCTTGTGCGGCATCACCGAGCTCGTCGACGACAGCTCGTCCGGGGGCTCCACCACCCCGAGCTCGTCGGAGCACAGCTGTATCAGGTCCCCGGCCAACCTGGTCAGCTCCGAGGCCGCGGTGGCCAGTCTCCCGAGGAACTCCAGGATCGGTCCCCTCAACGCCGTGGCCTCACCGCAGTGCCGCGCCGGTTTCCGGAAGCCCAGCAACGCGGCCTCCCGGTGCCTGTCCACAGGAACCGTCGATCCCGGGAACGCGGAGCACCCCAGCGGGCACTCGTCCATCCCCGGGACCCTGAGCAACCCCCGGGCGGAACGCGCGACCGCCGCCGCGTAGGTGGACATCCAGAACCCGATCGTGCACGGCTGCGCCCGCTTCAGGTGCGTGTACCCGGCGATCGGTACCTCGGCGTGCTCCCGGGCCAGGTCCAGCAGCGCCCTCCCGAGCCCGACCAGCTCGCGCGACAGGTCCAGCGCGCGCTCCCTCAGCCGCATCCGCACGCTCGTCGCCACCTGGTCGTTCCTGCTCCTGCCGAGCTGCAGCCATCCGGCTTCCTCGCCGACCACTTCGTGTAGCCTCGACTCTATGGCCTCGTGGACGTCCTCGGCGTCCTCGGGCAGCCGGTCGGGACCTTCCTCGAGAACCGTTACGAGACCCTCAACGATTCCCGCCGCGGTTGAGCGATCTATCCTCCCGGCCTCCCACAGTGACACCGCGTGGACCACCGAGTTCCACACGTCGCAGTGGAAGATCTCCCGGTCCTGCTCCAGCGACGATGACAATTCCGCGAAGTCCGGGTCGCGGCCGCCGGAGACGCGACCGCCCCGGTAGGACGGTCTCCCCAGTGCCAATCTCGTCACACCCACAGGGTCGGTGGGGGTAACTCCGGTCATCCCGGGGGGATGGGCACATACGTCGCGGCTGACGTGCACGTCGTTCCCCTACGGTTAAAAGGTAACCGGTCAGGCTGCGCCGCGTAGCCGTGAGCGGGGGGAAACGACACTGATATTCCCGATGGCACTCCTCCTCACGCTGATCCTCGCATTGGGCTTCACAAGTCTCCCGCTCAACGCCCCACCTCATCTCAGCGCGGACGTGCCCGACACGTACCCCTGGGTCGGTGTGTACCCACCGGACGTGGAGGTCACGTACGTCAACAACTGGGACCCGAACCTCAACCCGGAACACATCGAGGACTGGAAGTGCATCGCCAGGGAAATCCTCGGTGACCCGAAGTCCTGGTGGGAGCAGTACACCGCCGGCACACCGCTGGACGAGCTCGTCTACGAGGCCGCCAAGAAGATAGAGTACTGGGTGTCACCCTACGACGACGTCGACCCGCACGGCATCAAGTACCGGTACTACTACAACACGAGATACGGCGCCTGGAAGACACTGCAGCTCGGTCGTGGTAACTGCTGCGACCACGCCCACGTCATGGTCGCCCTGTGCAGGGCGTCCGGCATCGCCATCAGGTACCGTCACGAGGTCACCCGGTTCCCGTGCTGGGGCACGTGCGACCACGTCTGCGTCGAGGTGGGACTGCCCGAGAACGTCGTCGACGGTAAGTCCCAGGACGTGAAGTGGGTCCGCATGGACCCCACCAACCCCAACTCGCAGTGCGTCCGGCTGAAGGCCACGTACCCGAACCTCCCCTTCTAACCCACACCCGTTGAACCGAAACGGCGATAAACCCGGGTGACCCATCACCGGGCCCGCGAGAGCGGGTCGGCGTGGGCGATGTAGTTGACGTTCGTCACACCACGGGTCTCCCCGACGGAGTCGGACATCGAGGTCGGGTCGTGGAAGGAGATCGAGGAGATCGTATCCTCCCTGAGCTCCGGACTAGTTCGTATCACCACCCGCGATCACGAGGACATCTACGACTGTTTCTTCATCGTCGAAGGAGGCGCCGTGGTAGGGGCCTACCTGGGACGTATCCGCGCCGAGGAGCTCTCGGCCGAAGAGGCCGTTCGGGCCATCCGCGACGTGGTGGATTCCGTCGGCTTCGCGCTCCTCGACGTGTACGAGCTCGAGCCGGAGCTCCTGGAGCTAATCAAACGCGTGAACGACGAGTGCCTGCTCAAAGAACCCTTCACACCTACCGAGGTCGAGGAAGCCGCACCCGAGGTTGAGGAGCCCGAGCGGGATGAGCTCCTGGAGAAGTTGGGTGTCGATCTCGACGCGATCTACGAATCCGTGGAGGCCGTGCTCGAGGACTACTTCGAGGAGGAGGATCCCTTCGAGGAGTTCAAGCGCATGCTCCGGGCCCTCGGGACCCAGGACGCCCGCGTGTACCTGCGCGTGAAGGTACCCGAAGGTGTCGATGAGAGGATGCTCGAGGAAGTCCGACGCGACCTCGAACACGCCCTGTCCGAGTTCTCGATCGACGGCGTCGAGATCACCCCATCACTTAAGGAGAAGGAGACGGTCACCCTCCGCATCCGCGACATCATGAAACGCATCCGGGGCGGATAGCCCTTGGTGAGCGTGAACGAGAACGCCCTGCCCCTGGTGGAGCGGATGATCGAGCGCGCCGAGCTCCTGAACGTCGAGGTCCAGGAGCTCGAGAACGGAACCACCGTGATCGACTGCGGTGTCGAGGCCGCCGGAGGGTTCGAGGCCGGTCTCCTCTTCTCCGAAGTGTGCATGGGCGGCCTGGCCACCGTCGAGCTGACGGAGTTCGAGCACGATGGTCTGTGCCTGCCCGCCGTGCAGGTGACCACGGACCACCCGGCGGTGTCCACGCTCGCCGCCCAGAAGGCAGGGTGGCAGGTCCAGGTAGGCGACTACTTCGCCATGGGCTCCGGACCCGCCCGAGCCCTGGCGCTCAAGCCGAAGGAGACCTACGAGGAGATCGACTACGAGGACGACGCCGACGTCGCCATCCTGTGCCTGGAGTCCTCCGAGCTGCCGGATGAGGACGTCGCCGAGCACGTGGCGGACGAGTGTGGAGTGGACCCCGAGAACCTCTACCTCCTCGTGGCTCCGACCGCGTCGATCGTGGGTTCCGTCCAGGTGTCCGCCCGCGTGGTCGAGACGGGACTGTACAAGCTCCTCGAGGTCCTCGAGTACGACGTGACCCGCGTGAAGTACGCGACCGGAACGGCGCCCATCGCGCCCGTCGCCGATGACGACGGTGAGGCCATGGGACGTACTAACGACTGCATCCTCTACGGTGGAACCGTGTACCTGTACGTCGAGGGTGACGACGAGCTACCGGAGGTCGTCGAGGAGCTCCCCTCCGAGGCCAGCGAGGACTACGGGAAGCCCTTCATGAAGATCTTCGAGGAGGCGGACTACGACTTCTACAAGATCGACCCCGGCGTGTTCGCACCCGCGCGGGTGGTCGTCAACGACCTGTCAACCGGCAAGACGTACACGGCGGGCGAGATCAACGTGGACGTGCTGAAGGAGTCGTTCGGCCTCTAATTCCCTCCCCACCGTCCCTAACGTTACGTGGTCCATTACGTAAACGTTATAGTCGAGTACCGTCGGGAACGGCACAGGCGCGGGCCCGCAGTTCAGCCCGGCAGAACGCCGGCCTTACGAGCCGGTGGTCCCGGGTTCAAATCCCGGCGGGCCCACCACCACTAATTGTCACGTGTCTCACAACGTTTTCCAAGAGTGTGGAGGGCCGGATCTCGCCTTAGCCCCTCTTTCAGGGGTGAGAAAATTTAATATATGACCCCCCCCGCACGGGGGAGTGGCCGCGGAGGATGGGACCCCGGGTAACCCCTGGGGGGAAGACCCCCAGGGGCCCGGGGTCGACACAAGCCCCCCGACGCCGACCCCGGGCGGGGGCCAACCGGCCCCGCCGGGTCGGCTAAGCCGTCGGGTGGATGCCTTGGCTCGGGCGCCGAGGAAGGCCGTGGCAAGCTGCGATAAGCCCGGGCGAGGCGCATGCAGCCGTGGAACCCGGGATCGCCGAATGGGACCTCTCGCCGGGGCCGAAAGGTCCCGGCACTCCGGGGGGAAACCCCGGGCCCTCGTGGCCCGGGGGAGTACCCCCGGAGGGGGAACCCGCCGAACTGAAACATCTTAGTAGGCGGAGGAAAAGAAAGCAACACGCGATGCCGTGAGTAGGGGCGACCGAAAACGGCAGAGGGCAAACTGAACACCCGCCCGAAAGGGCGGGTGGATGTGGGGTTGCAGGCCCGGGCCGCCTATGTGGCCGTCTCCCCCGGAACGGCCGAAGTGCCCTGGAACGGGCCGCCGGAGAGGGTGACAGCCCCGTAGGCCGCCGGGGGACGGCCGCTGGCCCGGGCCTGAGTACCGTCGGTTGGATATCCGGCGGGAATCTGGGGGACATCGGCCCCCAACCCTAAATACGTCCCGAGTCCGATAGCGAACAAGTACCGTGAGGGAAAGGTGAAAAGAACCCCGGAAGGGGAGTGAAAAGAGCCTGAAACCCGACGGCGATAGTCTGCCGGGGCCCGCAAGGGATGAAGCCCCCCGAAGGAAACCCCGGTGACGGGGGAGTACGAGGGGGGCCGACCGGGGTCCCGGCGTTCGTTTTGAAACACGAGGCGGGGAGTCCGCGGCCGCGGCGAGTCTAAGGGGTTCAAACCCCGAAGGCGTAGGGAAACCGACACGCCCGCAGCCCGGCCGTTAGGCCGGGCCAGGGGCGGGGTCCTAATAGGGCCCGCAGCCGCGGCCGCGGGACCCGAAACCGGCCGATCTAGCCCGGGGCAGGGTGAAGCGGCCCTAAAGGGCCGTGGAGGCCCGCTAGGGGTGCTGTAGTGCAAAACGCTCCCGTGACCCCGGGCTAGGGGTGAAAGGCCAATCGAGGCCGGAGACAGCTGGTTCCCCCCGAAACGGCCCGCAGGTCGGCCCGGCCGGAGGTAGGTGGCGGGGTAGAGCACTGATTCCCCGGTTAGGGGCCGAGAGGCCCCGCCGGGGAGTCAAACTCCGAACCCGCCACCGCCGTAGAAGGCCGGAGTTGGGGCCGGCGGGTAAGCCGCCGGTCTGAGAGGGGAATAACCCAGACCGGGGTTAAGGCCCCAAAGTGCCGGCTAAGTGTTAAATAGAAAGGGAGTCCCCGGCCGAAGACAGCGGGGAGGTAGGCTTAGAAGCAGCCATCCTTTAAAGAGTGCGTAACAGCTCACCCGTCGAGGTCGGGGGCCCCGAAAATGGACGGGGCTGAAGCCGGCCGCCGAGACCCCGGGGCCGCGGGCCGATGGCCCGCGGGCCGGTAGGGGGGCGCCCCGGCGGCTCAGAAGCCGGGCCGTGAGGTCCGGTGGAGCCGTCGGGGACGAGAATCCCGCCGGTAGTAGCAGCAAAGCGGGGTGAGAATCCCCGCCGCCGGAGGGGCCAGGGTTCCTCGGCAATGTTCGTCAGCCGAGGGTAAGTCGGCCCTAAGGCCGGCGGTAACACCGACCGGCCGAAAGGGAAACGGGTTAATATTCCCGTACCGCGGGGGTACGCCCGGCAACGGGAAGCCCGGCGGCCGACGCCTCGGGGTAGGCCGGGCGGGGCTGTCGCCCCGTCCAACCGGTGAAGGCCGGGGAGTCCCGTAATGGGGAGAACCGGCCGAAGCCGGGAAGGGCCGCCCGTTATGGGCGGTCCGGCCGATCCCCGGGGCCCGTGAAAAGGCCGCCGGGAAGGATCCCCCGCGACCGTACCGAGAACCGACACAGGTGCCCCTGGGTGAGAAGCCTAAGGCGCGGCGGGGTAACCCGGCCGAGGGAAATCGGCAAATTGGCCCCGTAACTTCGGGAGAAGGGGTGCCCGCGGCCCTGACCCCGAGGGTCGAACCTCGGGGGAGGGGCCGCGGGTCGCAGTGACTAGGGGGGGCCGACTGTTTAATAAAAACATAGGTCCCGGCTAGCCCGAAAGGGCTGGTACCGGGGCCGACGCCTGCCCAGTGCCGGTACGTGAAGCCCGGGTACAACCGGGTGAAGCGCCGGTAAACGGCGGGGGTAACTATAACCCTCTTAAGGTAGCGAAATGCCTTGCCGGTTAAGTACCGGCTTGCATGAATGGCGTAACGAGCCCCCCACTGTCCCCGGCCGGGACCCGGTGAACCCGCCATCCCCGTGCAGAGGCGGGGGACCCCCGGCGGGAAGCGAAGACCCCGTGGAGCTTTACCGCAGCCTGCCGTTGGGGCACGGCTGCGGGTGTATAGCGTAGGTGGGAGCCGTTACTCAGGGGCGGCCGCCAGGCCGTCCCCGAGGCGCCCATGGAACACCACCCTCCCGCGGCTGTGCCCCTAACCCGGGCCGAGAAGGCCCGGGGACAGCGGTTGGTGGGCGGTTTGGCTGGGGCGGCACGCCCCCGAGAAGGCATCGGGGGCGCCCAAAGGTCGGCTCAGGCGGGTCAGAAATCCGCCGTAGAGTGCAAGGGCAAAAGCCGGCCTGACTGGGTCCCGCACAATAAGGGACCCAGGCGGGAAACCGTGGCCTAGCGAACCCCGGTGCCGCCCCGGTGGCGGCCCGGGATGACAGAAAAGCTACCCCGGGGATAACAGGGTGGTCGCGGGCAAGAGCCCACATCGACCCCGCGGCTTGCTACCTCGATGTCGGCTCTCCCCATCCTGGCGGTGCAGCAGCCGCCAAGGGTGGGGTTGTTCGCCCATTAAAGGGGAACGTGAGCTGGGTTTAGACCGTCGTGAGACAGGTCGGTCGCTATCTGCCGGGGGTGTTGGCCGCCTGAGGGGAAGGACCGCCTAGTACGAGAGGAACGGCGGTCCGCGGCCTCTGGTGGACCGGCTGTCCGGCAGGGCAAGCCGGGTAGCTACGCCGTATCCGATAAGGGCTGAAAGCATCCAGGCCCGAAGCGGTCCCCGAAAATAGGCGGCCGTTGAGGCCTCGGGTAAAAGACCCGGTTGATGGGGCGGGGGTGTAAGGCCCAAGGGGCCGTTGGGCCCCGAGGGCCTGAGCCCACCGCTCCCAATCGGCCGATGGACCCGGCGGGGCCGGGCCAAACCCGTCCGGGGTCGGCTGGCCTAAGAAGGCGCTAGTCCAAGGAGGCTCTCGGAGATCGGCTTGTGGAGTCCTCGGTCGCTGTGGTCCGGATGGTCAGTCGCCTCGGTATCGAATGCTTAGGCCGGTCGCGTGAATCGTTATGAATTTCGTAACATTATTTTTCCAGATATCGAGTTAACTGTTCAGTCCGAAACTAATGTTTTCCTATTTTCCAGACAGATGTGTTGGAAATGTGAACACATATAACTTATGAATTCGGACATGATTGCGGTTCCCACCTAAACGAGTTCCCCAGAGACCCGGGGGAATCACCCATGGCTCTTTGGCTGGATGTCCCCGTAGCTCCGACCGATTCGTTCTACCGGAAGTTGTTCGAGGCCGTGTGGCGAATCCTTGGGGACCGGGCCCGTGGGATAGCTTCGGAGCGGCTTCCAGCCCTCCGTCGCTGCTACACGGTGTCGCCCGACTCCAGCACGTTCCTCTCCGAGAACGTGCCCGGCGTTCGACTGTTAGACGAGTTCAGGCCCGGTGAGCTCCTGGAGGAGATCCTTTCGGAGACTGTATCGGGTGAGCTCGGCCGCCGGTTCTGGGGCTCGCTGGTGGTCAGCGTGGTAGAGCGGGGTGACGTCGCCGGTCTGGAAGCTATGAAGAGGTCGATCGAGGCCCTGAGGGCGGTCGACGTGACGCCCTGGTTGGACGCGCTCGCGCTGGACGTGCTGGTGGCCCTGGCGGAGGACGTCGGTGAGGACATCCTCGGGGATTCGCTCCAGCTGGTCGCCGAGAGACTCGACGTCGACGAGGACGGGGTGCTTCGTGTCTCTCCGTTAGCGTTGGAGTTCGCGGGGTACTGCTTCGAGATGATCCTGCTGGGCTACGTGGTGGCGTATCGGAAGCCCGAGGAAATCGAGGTGGTTTCCTGTGACGTCTTCGCGGTGGAGGACGTACGACGGGATATCGAGCGGAGGATCTCGGAGGTCAAGTCCGGGGACCTGGAGCTGGCGGCCGAGGTGATCGAGGAGGTCTTGGCGCCGTATCTACGGGTGGTCACCGACGTTAGGGGTTACCTGGAGGAGGCCCGGTCGATGGACCCCTCCATCGCGCTGGAGGTCGACGGGTTCTCGGTATCGATCGCTCCCAAGGAGCTCGATCCGGAGTGGGACAGGCACGTCCAGGAGGCGATCGAGAAGCTGACGGGTTCGGGTGGCAAAGCCCGAAGGGTTTTTAATTGAGCCGGGGTCGCCGATCACTGGACGCGCCCGCGGGGGCGCCCGAGCCTGGTCAAAGGGGCGGGAATGAGGATCCCGTGGCCGTAGGGCCGTCCCGGGTTCAAATCCCGGCCCCCGCACCAAGCGGGAATCGTTATGGGAGTGATAACGTTCCTCCGACGGCGGCTCGGACCCGGGGGTCCCCTCCTTGCGGGGTTCCCCCCGGGCGTCATCCCGCCGGCACGTTCAGGCGAGCGGGCCCAGTTCCTTCGCCCGCTCGTGCATCTCCTTGACGGCGGCGACGAACTTGTCGGCTTCCGCGGAGGACATGAAGTATATCTCGACGCGCTCCGGCTCGATGCCGAGCTCCTCTAGCAGCTTCTTGGCCGCCTGCACCCGGCGCTCGCACTTGAGATTACCGTCCTCGTAGCTGCACTCTCCCTTCTTTCATCCGGCGACGAAAACCGTCCACGCGCCCTTGGCGAGCGCCGTCAGGATGTGTTCGATGCCGACGCGGCCCGTGCACGGTACCCTCACGATCCTGACGCTGCTGGGGTACTGGGCCCTTCCGGTACCCGCTAGGTCCGCCGCACCGTAGCCTCACTCGTAACAGCAGAAGGCCACGACGACCGACTCCTCGGACATGGTCATCACCCGATCGTGCACCGCTCCGTCCGTTTTAAATCGGTTACCATCCCGAGGGGTCGATCGGGGAGATCCACGTGAAGAGGGTCGAGCTGGAGGGTATCCCGGAGGTTCGGGGGACCGTCTGTCCGCCTCCCTCGAAGAGCGGGTCCCACCGGGCCCTGATCGCCGCCTCGTTATGCGACGGGAGTACCGAGCTCTGGAACGTGCTGGACGCGGAAGACGTGCGCGCGACGCTTCGCCTATGTCGGATGCTGGGGGCGGAGGTGGACGTCGACGGTGAGGAGCGGCTCGAGGCGACGGTCTCCGGGTTCGGGGATTCCCCGCGTGCGCCCGAGGACGTCGTGGACTGCGGGAACTCGGGGACTACGTTAAGGTTGGGGTGCGGGCTGGCCGCCCTCGTCGAGGGCACCACAATCCTGACGGGGGACGACTCCCTCAGGTCCCGTCCCGTCGGGGACCTCCTGGCGGCGCTCCGCTCCCTGGGTGTGGACGCCCGCGGAAGGGTGGTGCGGGGTGAGGAGTACCCCCCGGTGGTGATCTCGGGGCGCCCGCTCCGGGAACGCGTCGCGGTGTACGGGGACGTCAGCTCCCAGTTCGTGAGCGCGCTCCTCTTTCTGGGTGCCGGGCTCGGTGCGCTCCGCGTGGACGTGGTGGGGGACCTGCGCTCTCGCCCCTACGTGGACATGACCGTCGAGACGCTGGAGCGGTTCGGGGTCTCGGTGGTACGGGAGGGTTCCTCGTTCGAGGTGGAGGGACGGCCTCGCTCACCCGGGAAGTTGCGGGTCGAGAACGATTGGAGTTCCGCGGGGTACTTCGTCGCGCTCGGCGCGATAGGTGGTGAGATGAGAATCGAGGGGGTGGACCTCGACTCCTCGCACCCGGATCGCAGGATCGTGGAGATCACGCGCGAGATGGGGGCCGAGGTCCGTAGGATCGACGGCGGTATCGTCGTGCGTTCGACGGGTCGACTGGAGGGGGTCGAGGTGGACCTCTCCGACTCGCCCGACCTGGTCCCGACCGTGGCGGCGATGGCGTGCTTCGCGGAGGGGGTCACGAGGATCGAGAACGTGGGTCACCTGCGGTACAAAGAGGTGGACAGGCTTCGGGCGCTCGCGGCGGAGCTACCCAAGTTCGGGGTGGAGGTAAGGGAGGGGAAGGATTGGCTGGAGATCGTGGGTGGAGAGCCGGTCGGGGCACGGGTCGATTCCCGGGGTGATCATCGGATGGCGATGGCGCTGGCGGTGGTGGGAGCCTTCGCACGGGGTAAAACGGTCGTCGAGCGCGCGGACGCGGTGTCCATCTCCTACCCGAGGTTCTGGGAGGATCTGGCGTCGGTCGGGGTGCCGGTCCACTCAGTGTAGGTTCGAGTGTCGGATCTCGAAGGCGCACGCGTTCACCAGCTCGCCGGCGCGGACCGCGCACTTGGCCTCCCTCACCTTATGCGGCTCTCGGCCGAAAGCCGCGAGAGTCTCGTGGATGAACCCCCTGGTAGCGTCGCACACGGACTCGTAGCCGCGCGGGAAGCCGGCGCACTCCGGACAGGGGGCCGCGACCACAACGTCCTCGTTCAGGTCGTAGCTGGTCCCCAACACCCTTTCGATGCACGTTAGGAACTCCCGGATCGACAGTACGTGGTACACGCGGAGGAGGGCACGGGCGTACGTCCTACCAGCCCAGAACAGCGTGGCGGGCGCCTCGAAGTCGAGAGACCTCCGGACGAGGTACCACGTCGCTATCCTGAGTGCGGCGGTCTCTTCGGGCTCGTACCTCGTCGCCGCGCGGGCTATCTCCGTCAACGCGTCCTCGTCCAGCCATCTGAGGTCCGGAACGACGAGTTTGGGCTCACGCCTGACGACGAAGGTGCAGACTTAGTCCCCGGCCGCCCTGCATCGGGTCTCGGCCACGGTGACCGGACGACCGATCTCGAGGCGGTAAGCTTCGGTGATGAACCCCCTGGTCAGGTGACACACCGGCCCGTCGATCCCACGGAGTCCCGCGCATTCCGGGCACTTCCGGACCGTGACGGTATCCCCTTCCACCTCGACCTCCGCCCCGAAGACCTCGGCGAACGCGCACAGGACCGACTCCAGGTCGTCTCCCCCTAGAATCCTGACTAGACGACGTCCCGCCTCGAAGAGGGCGGCGGTCCCGGTCTCCCTGGCGACCTCGATGAGAGCGATCCTCGTGAGCCGGTCGTAGGTGAGGAGCTCGTAAGGCGCGAACGCTTCGGCCGTCGCCTCGGCCCCTCGGAGCAGGGTTTCTTCGGTGAGGTCCACCTCGGTTCTCCGGAAATCGTGTTCCGGAATCCTTTACCTGGGTTTCGCCCGCCCCGATTTTTAAGTGACCGACGCGGCGCCGTCGTGGGGGAGTCCCGTGAACACGCTCGGCCGCCTGTTCCGCGTCACGACCTGGGGCGAGTCCCACGGTCCGGCACTGGGCGCGGTCGTGGACGGGTGTCCCGCGGGACTACCGCTTTCCGAGGACGATGTGCAGCGTGAGCTGGATCGGAGGCGCCCCGGACAGTCGGGGGTCTCGACACCGCGCTCGGAGCGGGACCGAGTGGAGATACTGTCGGGCGTCCACGAGGGACGCACTCTCGGGACTCCGATCAGTATGATCGTGTGGAACGAGGACGTGGATTCTTCGAAGTACGAGCCGATCCGAACCCGGCCGCGTCCGGGTCACGCCGACGTCACGTACCGGTGGAAGTACGGGCACGTGGATTACCGGGGCGGTGGGAGGGCCTCGGGTCGCACGACCGTCGGTATCGTGATGGGTGGCGCGGTGGCCAAGAAGTTGCTCCGTGAGGCGCCCTCGAACGACCCGCTGGGTATCGAGATCGTGGGTCACGTGGTGAGGGTGGGCTCCGTCGAGGCGGATCCCGGCGACCTGTCCGCGGAGGAGATCATGCAGTACGCCGAGTCGAACCCGGTTAGATGCGCGGATCCTGACGCCGCCGAGGAGATGCTCGGGGAGATCGAGCGTGCGCGCGAGAACGGGGACTCCGTCGGCGGGACGATCGAGGTGATCGCGGAGAACGTGCCACCCGGCCTGGGTGACCCGGTCTTCGGGCGGCTGGACGGGGAGCTAGCGGGGGCGTTGATGAACATCCCCGCGGTGAAGGCGGTGGAGGTGGGGTCCGGTGTTCGATGCTCCGAGATGCACGGATCCGAGCACAACGACCCGATCTGGTGGGACGGACATCCCGTCGTGGACGGCGACAACTCGGGGGGAGTACTCGGGGGTATTTCCCACGGCGGTAGACTGGTCGTCCGGGTGCACGTGAAACCTACTCCGTCCGTGTCCGTTCCCCAGCGCACCGTCGACCTAGAGTCCGAAGAGGAAGTGGAGATCGAGGTGGAGGGACGACACGACCCCTGCATATGCCCGAGGGCTGTACCCGTGGCGGAATCCGTTGTGGCGATCGTGCTGGCCGACGCCGTTCTCAGGGCCGGGTACGTGAACCCGGACAGTGTCGAGCTCCCGGCCGCGTCCGTGGAGGATCGATGGAGGACGCTGAAACGACACCTATAGCCCCCTGAGCTCGAACCGGAACTCGCACCGGCCGACGAGCTCACCGGTCACGGCCGCACACTCGGTTTCCTCCACGCGTTCGACCTCCTTGCCGAAGGTACCCAGGGTCTCGTGGAGCGCGCCCCTGACGCCGTGGCATACGGGTTCATGCTCCCTCGGGAACCCGGCGCACTCCGGGCACGGTTCGATCGACATTCGGTTCCCCTCGCCCAGGTGACACTCGGCTCCCGTGACGTCCTCCACTATCGACAGGAACGACGTCATCTCCAGCGGGTTGTAGAGGCGGAGTAAGGCCCTCGCATACAGCCTTCCCGCCCGGAAAAAGATCGGGGCGGCGGCGTCCGCGGGGTGGAACTTGAGCGTGTACTCCGACGCGAGTTTGAAGGCCGCCACCTCCTCCGGCTCGCGCTCCGATGCCGCGTGAGCCATCCTCCGGAGTGCCCTCTCGTCCAGCCCGTCGAGCCGCGGAACCGTCGGCTCCCTGGGTTTCCTCCCGATCCGGAACTCGCAGACGTCATCACCGGCGGCGCGGCATCGGACCTCCTCTACCGGCGTCCTTTCCCCCGTCTCGAGCTCATGGGCGCCAGCGATCAGGCCTCTCATGAAGTGACAAACCGGCCCGCGGGCTCCCGGGTAACCGGCGCACTCCGGGTAGTTCCTCACGGTCACCACGTCCTCATCCGCGTCCACCTCGCACCCCGTGAGGTCCGCGAACGTCGTCAGCGTCGACTCCAGGTCGTCACCGAGCTCCCGCGCCAGCAGGCACCCCGCTTCCCGGTTACTTCCATCAGCGCCAACATGACGAGCCGGTTCGTCACGGCCAGACCGCTGGGTCGGATCGTCTCCGTGGCCGATTCCGCACCCCGGCATAGCTCCTTCGTCAGCAACTCCGACCACCCGGAAATAGGTTTCCGGTTAGGATTTAACAGGATCGGGCCCGCCGGGAAAGCCCACAGACCTGGGCGCGGTGTGAACGGGGTGTAGATCTTGGAGAAGCTCGTCCTGCTACCGGGTCCGGTGATGGTGCACGAGGACGTCCTCCTCAGATCGGCGAAACAGGTCATGAACCACCGTAGCGAGGAGTTCGAGGAGATACTCACGGAGTGCGTGGAGCTGTCCAAGTACCTGTTTCAGACGGACGGCAACGTCGCCATCATCACCGGTTCGGGCACCGCGGCCATGGAGGCGGCGATCTACAGCCTCCTCGAGCCCGGTGAGGAGGTCGTCGCGGTGGTCAACGGGAAGTTCGGCGAGCGGTTCGCGGACATCGCCGAGCGTCGGGGCGCCGAGGTGCGCCGGGTGGAGTTCGAGTGGGGCAAGGTCGCGGACCCCGAGCGCGTGGAGGAAGCCCTCGCGGACTCGGACGCGGAGGTCGTCACGCTCGTCCACAACGAGACTTCGACGACCGTGCTCAACCCGGCCGAGGAGATCGCTAGGATCTGCCGTGAGTACGACGCGCTGTTCGTCGTGGACGCGATATCGTCGTTGGGTGGCGTCGAGTTCAGGATGGATGACTGGGGCGTCGACGTCTGCGTCACCGGTTCGCAGAAGGTCCTGGGCTGTCCGCCGGGTCTCGCACTCGTGGCCGTCAACGACAGGGCCTTGGAGGTCATGGAGGAGAAGGACGCGGGTAGCTACTACCTGGACATTCCCAAGTACCTCGAATACCTCGAGAAGGATCCGAAGCAGACGCCGTACACGCCCGCCGTGAACGCCTTCTACGCCCTGCACGAGGCACTGAAGAGGCTGAAGGAGGAAGGACTCGAGGCCCGCTGGGAGCGCTACCGTCTCATGCAACGGATCGTCCGCGAGGGGATCCGGGCACTCGGGCTCGAGTTGTTCGTCGAGGACGACGAGATAGCCTCGCCGACCGTGACCGGAGTCACCTACCCCGAGGGCGTGGACGACCGTGAGTTCAGGGGTGAGATCCTGCGGGACCGCTACGACGTGGTGGTCGCCGGCGGTCAGGACCACCTAGCGGGTGAGATCTTCCGGATCGGACACATGGGTGAGGTCCGGATCCGCGATATGATCACGGCGGTGACCTGCATCGGTCTCGGTATGCGCGAGCTCGGCGTCGACGTGGACGTCGGTGCCGCCGCCGAGGCTATGGCCGACGTGCTGTCAGAGGTATCGTAACGGCCACCGCTCGGTGCCGGTGCCCTCCTCCAGCGCCCTCACACCGTCTATCACGTTCCCGTTCAACACGATCGCTACCGAGAATATCACCGTCCCCGGGAGTACCTCGGCCGGCGCGCCCCGACGTACGGGTCGCGCTCCCGCACCCCTTCCGGCCCCTAAGATGGCCCCGGCCGTCGGCCCCACCTGATCCAACCGCTCGGTTGTGGCTATCAGGACGGGGTCGTCCGTCTCCGGCCCAACGTAGCCCACGCCCGGGATCTCCATGGGCTCCTGAACGGGTCCCCCGCCGACGTCGTAACACAGACCCTCCGCGGCCCTCCGACACACCTCCGCGACCTCGGCCACGCGGTTCTCCGCCGCGTACGTGTCGAACAGCGTCACGACCACGTCCTGGTACTCGGACTCCGGGCAGGCCGCCTCGGCGTAGGACGGCCCCTCGCCCGCGCCCTCCGGAGACTCCGAAACCCCCATAACGTCCTCGCCACCATACTCCCTGAAGAGGTCGAAGACGGCGGCGTTCACGTCCTCCAGTGCCCCCTCTTCGACGACGTACACTACCGCGAGATCGTCCCCGCACACCGGCCCCAGGACCACGTACATCAGCTCGTCCCGGAACCCCCGCCGTAGTTCCTTCAGATCGCGCTCCACGCGCCGCAGTAGTCCTCGGGACACGCGCACGTCGTCCTCGGAAAGGTCTGCGGAGAACGCGACAGCCCGGAGCCCCACGCACAGCACCCCCCGGGGGAGGCGCCTCATTGGTTACCGTGCTCGAGGAGGAGGATCCCCACGCGGTTAAACACGTCGTCCGCGCCCTCCGTGCGGGGAAACTCGTCGCCATCCCGTGCGACACTGTCTACTCCCTGAGCTGTGACGCTACGAACTCCGAGGCCGTTCGCCGTCTCTACGCCGCGAAGGAGCGTCCCAAGGATAAGCCCGTCAGCGTCGCCGTCCACTCGCCCGAGAAGGCCCTGGAACTCCTGGAGCCCGTACCTAGACTCGAGGCGGCCTTGGAGACGCTGACCCCGGGTCCGGTCACCATCGTCGCCCCCCGAAGACCCGGTGTGGTCGCGCCCGAGGTCGCGGCCGGTAGGCGCACCCTGGGGGTCAGGATCCCGGATCATCCGTTCTTCCTGCGCGTAGTTCGGAGGTTCGGGAAACCGATCGTCACCACGTCCGCTAACGTCTCCGGTCGGCCCGCCCCGACCGATCCCGACGAAGTCTTCGAGCAGCTCGGCGACCGCCTGGACATCCTGGTCGAGGGTGAGTGCCGCTTCGGCGAACCGTCCACCGTGATCGAACTCACGCCCGAAGGTAACATCGACATACTCCGGGAGGGCGCCATGCCGAAGGAGGAAATACTGGAAACACTAAGGGGGACGACCTCAGGTGCCTGAGAAGGGCCTCAAACCCTTCCTCACCGGCTTCCGCGAGACCGTCCTCGATCTGACCGACGGTGAGGGCGTCCTCGTGTACTCCGGATGCGCCGGCACGTGCACGCCGTTCGCGGAACTCCTCGCGTTCACGCTGCGGGGGACCGACCTCGAGCAGTACTACTCGATAGACCTCCGCCGCGAGTACCTGCGGATGGAGCTGCGCGACCACGGCTACACGGTCACCGACGAGCGCGAGGAGCTCGAGAGCGCGGACGTCGTCGTCCTCCTCGGCGGTCTCGCCATGCCGATATCCGACGCCACACCCGACGACGCCCGGGAGTTCCTCGAGGAGCTCGGGAACCCACCCCTCGTCGGCGTATGCTTCATGAACATGTTCGAGCGCGCCGGCTGGACCGACGAGCTCGACTTCCACACAATCATCGACGGCTACCTGGAGGTCACGGTCAAGTGATCGAGAAAGAACCGGTACCCCTGCAGGTCGGCGACTACCGTCTGTACTTCCGCCTCTGGGCCCTCGGCGACGCGGACGCCATCTCGGACGTGCTGTACAGGGAATTATATCCCCACGAGTGGCTCGAGGGGTCCCGCGAGGTCGTCGACGTGGGTGCCCACGTGGGCGCCTTCACGGTCCTCGCGGCCGCCCACGGTGCCCGCGAGATCCTCGCGATCGAACCCCACCCCGACAACGCCGAGCTCCTCCGGCGCAACGTCGAGGAGAACGACCTGAACGCCGAGGTCGTCGAAGCCGCCGCCTACGACCGCGAGGACGTCGTCAAGATGTACCTCAGCCCCTCCACCGTCGCCCACTCCGTCGAGCTCGTCCGCTCCCGGGAGACCATCGACGTCGAGACCGTCGCCCTCGACGACCTGGGGACCTCGCCCGATCTGATCAAGATCGACGCCGAAGGGGCCGAGGAGCGCGTCCTCCGCGGGGCCGAGCGGACCCTCGAGGAACACGCCCCCGTCCTCCTGATCTCCGCCTACCACTATCCAGGGCAGGAGGAGGACCTCCGACGATGGCTCGAGGACAGGAACTACCGGGTCGAGGTGCTCGTCCGGGAGACGAGCCCGTACAGGAGCCCCGCCCTACGCGTACCGGTGATAGTGGCCGAACCCCGCGCCTGATCGTCCTCCACGCCCGCGACTGCGACCCGAAAGCCTGCACGGCCCTACGGGCCCATCGTATGGGTCTCGTCGAGCTCACTAGGCATCCCGGGGACGTGCCCACCGGTGCCGTCGTCCTGGACCCGACCGTGGAGAAGGCCCTCTCCCGCGAGGATCGCGATGCCGCCCTGGAGCGCGGACTGGTCGCCGTGGACTGCTCCTGGGAGCACGTCCACCGGTACTTCGGGCCGCTCAGACGACGCTGCCGGCACAGGATCCTCCCCTACCTGATCGCGGCTAACCCCGTCAACTACGGCAAACCCTGCAAGCTGAGCACCGTGGAGGCGCTCGCCGCCGCCCTGTACATCCTCGGGTTCAGGCGGGAGGCCGAGGAGTTCATTTCGCGGTTCAAGTGGGGTCCCGCCTTCCTGGAGCTCAACCGCGAACGGCTCGAAGCGTACCGGCGGGCCGAGACGAGTGCCGAGGTCGTGCGCGTGCAGGAAGAGTTCCTTCCAGACGGTCTGTGATCAGCCGTCCGTGAATCGTTATGTAACTCGTAACGATAGGTGAGAAGAAAGGAGAGGGGGATTAGCGGCGCCGGAGGACCGCCAGCGCCGCCAGCAGCCCGGCCAGTACAACCATCGGGCTTACCGGTACTCCCTTCTTCATCCCGTTCTTGATCTCCTGTATTTCTGCGTTGATGTTGTTGATATCGCTCTTAATATTGGCTATCTCCGAGCTCATGGAGCCTATCTGCGCACTGAGCGTGCTGACGGCGTGCTCGAGGTTACTCACACGCTGCTCCAGCGACGTCACGGGCGGGACGCCGGTTCCTAGCGCTACCGTGCGCAGACCCTCTAGGTAGTCGTTGAGGTCGATCTTGACGAGTACCTTCGGTTCCTTGGCCCCGATTATGGTCACCAGTCCTGTCACCGGGTCGTAGGTGATCCCACCGACGGGCGTACCGTCCGGGTTGGTGGCCGACAGTCTACCCGTCAGATCGAGGGTCTTCTGGTGTGCCATTCCGAAGAGGTCCTCCCAGCTGGCCTTGACGGTAATCGCACCGACGATCTTGTACGTCGGGCTCTCCGGGGTCACCGAGATAGTCTCGGCACTGAGATCGATAGTCACGTTGTGGACCACGACCGCTAGGTAGCAGTCCATGTTGGCTATGTCGATCACGAGTGCCGGGATCGCATTGGGCCAGGTGTTCAGGACGATCCCGTAGGCCGTGGGATAAACCTCCGAAACCATGTCACTGCTGACGCCGCCAGTCGCCTGAGCCACGATCTGACCGCTCGAGTACGTCACCTGCGCGGGTACCGTGGGTGTCTTCAGCTGGAACCCGTAGAACCCCGGCACCTCCTCGTCGATACCGATGTTGTCCTCACCCGATACCTCGGGTACCTCCAGCACCACTACGTTCGGTACCATTCCCATCCAGCCAGGCGGAATTGGAATCATCTGGCGGTGTGTTCGGATCGTCGGCAGTACCCAGTACACGTTGTACGCCATCCCTCCAGAACCGACGAAGACGAACTGCTTGGTCGCGAATATCGGTGTTGCACCCACGCTCAGTGTTCTGAGCAGTGGAACCACACTGAGGCTTCCGTCCTTGACCAGGTAGCACTCACCGCTCGTGTCGGTAACGAGCAGGTACATGGGGCTACCTCCGTAGTACATCGAGATCGTCGCCGGCTGGTTACCTGCGGTCACGCTGAACGTGAGGCTGTCCGTGACGCTACCGTCGGCGGCGATCTTGAACACCACCGCGCTGGCAGGGTTAGCTGAGTCGTGCGCGACTATGTACGGACCGTCGGCATCGTCGATCACCACGTTGGTGAACCCTGCCGGCGGCGCGAGGGTCCTTACCACCGTCAAGCTCGGTGAGGACGGGTTGGTGATGTCGAGGACGGCGTACGCGTTGGTACCCAGTATCGCCAGCAGCAGGTGCGTGGCGTCTATCTTCGTCAGCTTAACGCCGCTGATAGTACCCGCCATTGTCACTGGGACCGTCGGATTCGGGGGAATCACCGTAATCACCGATGTGGTCGGGGCCGTCCAGATCTCCACGACGGGATTCAACGCAGCGTCGGTTCCGGTCACGGCGATGTACGCGTTACCGCCCACTTCGAGCGGGTGGAAGTCCGTCAGTGTGGTTATGGCGGTGGGCACACCGGGGTACGAAATCGGTGTGATCGGCAGGCCTGTCAATACCGTCAGTGTGTTCCCGCTGATGGTCGCGGTGCCGGTGTACCTGTAGATCGTACCGGTCGTGATGTCTATGTCTACTTACGGTGAAGTCGATGTTGCCTCCCACCATCTCCGCTTTGGCTACCTTAGGCTGTGTGTATACTGTCGCAACTATGGGTGCTGTAGTCCATGCCTGGGTGGGAGGGTTGCCTGCCTCCACGGCGCCGAGATTACCGCTGTTGTCTATGACCAACGACGTGGGCTTGCTGGCTCCCTCTACGTTCAACCCTTGGACTGGCTGAGGGTTCAACGCCGCGTTGGTCTGCGTCAACCCGTGCGCCGGTCCTACGACGGCCAGCAGCACGGCGGTCAGGGCGGCCAGCCAGGCGGCCGGCCTGGGTAGGTTACCCAACTCCATTCCACCCCCTGCGAACCACATACACATGCGTTTCCTGAACACTTTAGTTTCCTGACTTCATGAGATGACACAACGCTCCTCTACAACCTAAATACGGGATTATGCGTTTCGGAAACGTCGGAGGCCGAAAAGTCACCGGCGTCACTAAATTAGCTGACTAGCCGAGGAGTGCAGGGGGGTGTTCGGATGGCGAAGTTTCCGGAGGCGGAGGCCCGGATCTTCAACAAACTGATCTGCATGAAGTGTAACGCGAGGAACCCACCGGACGCCACGAAGTGCAGGAAGTGCGGGTACAAGGGACTACGACCCAAGGCCAGGGAGCCGAGAGGCGGTTAGACCATGGGCGTGTTCGGGTACTTGCGGGAGCGCACCCCCTGTCATCTCACCCTGCTCGACCCCGTGGACGTGGGTCCGGAGGAGGTCCCGGAGGTCCTGGAGTCGCTGGTGAAGGCGGGCACGGACGCGGTGATGGTCGGCGGTTCGACTGCGCACGCATCGCAGGTGGAAGCGGTGGTGGAGGCGATCCGGGAGGTCGCGGACGTCCCGGTGATCCTGTTCCCGAACGGCCCGGAAGGTCTCGCGCCGAACGCGGACGCGGTGCTGTTCATGAGCCTACTCAACTCGCGGAACACGTACTACCTGATCGAGGCGCAGGTGAAGGGCGCGCCGTTGGTGGAGCGGTTCGGGCTGGAATCGATCCCGACGGGCTACCTGATCGTGGGCGAGTGGGGTACGACCGTCTCGGTGGTCGGAGACGCGCGGGTGATCCCGTTCGATCGGGTCGAGGTGATCGTCGCGTACGCGCTGGCGGCGAAGCACCTGGGCATGAAGGCGGTGTACCTGGAGGCGGGGAGCGGTGCGCCGGAGCCGGTGCCGCCCGAGGTGGTGCGGCGAGTCTCGGGGATCGGGGTGTTCACGATCGTGGGCGGCGGTATCCGGAGCCCGGAGACCGCACGGGAGCTCGCCGAGGCGGGCGCGGACGCGATCGTCACCGGGACCGCCGTGGAGCGGGACCCAGACCTGGCCGCGGAGATCGTGGAGGCCATCAAGGACCTTTGAACCTGAGGAGCCCGACGAGGTCACGGAGAAAGCGGTCCGGATCGGCCACGCGGAGGCGATGTACTCGCCCGTCGGTCGTCCGAATCTCGACGACGCTGACGGCCCCCGCCTCTACGACTCTCACGTCCTCAATGTCCCCGTACGGTATGCGCTCCCCGTCGAACTTCACGGCATCTCTGGTCAGGACTACGCGCCGTCCGGTGATACGTTGGAGGGCCCGACCGAGTGCGGCGAGGAAAACTACGGCGATCGCCAGAAACGAGTACGTCTGTTCGGGCGGCACGTTGAGGCGGGACCTCGACAGGAGTATCGTGGCGATCACGCTGACGGCATTGATCCAATAGGCGGCCCACATTATCAACCTGAGCGTCCTCGGGATTGACGGGTACTCCACCCCCTCACCCCCGAGGACCCCCGTTCATTCTCACGTAAACGACTTTTCGGAGGGATAACCTTGCGGGCCGTCGCGCTGCTGAGCGGTGGGAAGGACTCGACGCTGGCCGCGCACCTGGCGGTCGAAGAGGGTTACGAGCTGACACACGGACTCACCGTGGTGCCCTCTGATCCGGAGAGCATGATGTTCCACGTGCCGAACGCGGACCTGGGGGCGCTAGTGGCCCAGGTGATGGGACTCGAACCCGTGAGGATACGGTCCGGACGGGACGACGAGGCGGACATCGAGGAGATAGCTCGCGTCCTCGAGGGGCTCGACGTGGACGCGCTGGTCTCCGGAGCGATCGCGTCCAGATATCAGAAGGAGCGGCTGGACAGGCTGTGTGAGGAGCTTGGGATCGAGCACGTGCACCCGCTGTGGGGGATGGACCCGTTCGAAGAGCTCGAGCTCCTAGTGGAGCGCGGTTTCGAGGTGATGATCATCGGCGTGTCGGCGGCTGGCATGGACGAGTCCTGGCTGGGCCGCAGGATCGACGAAGACTTCATCGAGGACATCCGACGGTTGTACGAGAAGTATCGCATCCACCCCGCGGGTGAGGGGGGCGAGTACGAGACTCTCGTCCTGGACGCCCCCCTCTTCGAACGGAGGATCGTCCTCGAACGCGTCGAAAAGCGGTGGGACGGCTTTTCGGGCGAACTGATCGTGGAGGAGGCTCGACTCATGCCCAAGCGACGATGATCGAACTGAGCTATGGCCGAGCGCCGCGGAGGCGCGATGAGCGGGGACACGGGGGTGAGTTCACACCCCCGAATCGAAAGCGGGTGAAACCGGAAACTGTTAACTTTATTTTTTTTACGTGGTGTAAGTGTCGGAGGGATGTCCCGGTGGGTCGCGACGAGGGTGAGGACAAGTTCGACGGTGGGGATGAAGGTACCTCCGACGAGCCGGACGTACCCGAGATCCGGCTCGACGGAGAGTCGGACGGCCCCGATCACGATCACCCCGAAGGTCCCGACTCGGATTCGGAGCCTCAGTACCCTCAGAACATCCTCTCGCACGAGGGAGACCACACCGACATCGACGTGTCCAACACGAACATCAGTACAGCCGAGTCCGACTTGGAGGCCGATCTGGATTCGAACTCGTACAGCGAATCGAGCAGCGAATCGGACGCGACCCAGTACACCGCCCAGTACTCCGACCTGGATCAAGACACGGATCAAATACAGGATTCGAGGTCCGAATCGATCTCCGACGTGGAGAGCGTCCAGGAATCCAGCTCGGAGTCCAACCCCGACGTGGACGTAAACGTCGACAACGTCGTGGACGTTGACGATCCCGCCGATCCCGGCGTTATCTACGACGTCGACAGGGAGGTCAACGTCGACGATAGGGACACGTACGTCGAGGAGAACGTCTACTACGGGGACACCGACCGGACGATCTACGACCCGCGGACTGACTCGGACACGGGGTCCGTCGACCCGTCGTCCGATCCGACTACCGCCGGGGATCAGGTCGTGGTCGGTTCCGAGGACCCGTACATGGTCCTGGACACGCAGAAGGGTCAGGTGGACGTGCTCGTGGGTGAGGACCCCACCACCATAAACATGGGCCAATCGGAGCTCTCGCAGCTACTGGACCTGGTGAACTGGCTCGACGGGAACGCACCGTCCGATGTGCTGGACTTGCTGTACCAGCTCCTGGCGTACCTCCTGGAGACGTTCTACGGTCTGATACCCTTGGACAACATCCTGAACATGATCCAGCAGATCGCAGAGTACGCGCTCAGCGGTGAACTCGGTCTCGACGTGCTCAACCAGCTGTTGGGCGTCCTTGAAACGGCCACCAGCCCGCTGTACGCGGCCACCGAGATCCTGAAGTTCCTCGGGGACTTGGACCTGGGTTTGGACGCCCTACTGGACATCGATATCTGACTCTCCGCTTAACATCCCTCGGATCTTTGCGACACCTTATATTTAAATCTGGAAACGTAACCGTATTTTCAGGGTCATACGATTTACGTATCATTCGTGCATGAAAGTTGAATGATAGCACGTAAATAGTATGGTACCAATGCATAGATTACATGAGCGTTATCGCATGGTCCGTGCAAGTGTAACGTATTATCGTCGAAGAATCGTAATATTATTTACGTACGATTTTTCGACAATCGTACATAGATCGTAATATCCAACATCGAGTTAACGCCCGCGGGAAGTTCAAGAGCTCGATTTATTTGCGGAAAAGACAGTTCGATCACGTGATGGCGTTGGCGTACTTCTCGACAATTTCGACACCTTTCTGTCGGGCCATCTCCGCCGCCATCTTGGCGGCCTCCTGAGCCGCACGACCCGCGTCTTTGGCCATTACCCACCAGAGGACCGATATCTCCAAGAAGGCCCACACGCAGATCGCCGCGGCCAGCAGTAAGTACTCGACTCCTCCCTGGCCCCGGTTCCGGAGCACGTTTCGCGACAACCTAATTCGCCCCCACGAGTTAAGGAAACTCAACCTGCGACGCTGAGCGTGCTGGGTATCCCGTCAACTGTACGCCAAAAAATATGGTGGGACCCACCCGAGCACTTTCATGCTATATGGAACAGAAGGGTAGGCGGGAACCCGCTACGGTCGGTGTCTTCCGATCAGTTTAACCGCGGTTAAGGCGAGTGGGTTTACCCCGGGCGATGACCGGGCTGAACTCGACCGAGCGTGCCGGGCGCAATGAGGAAGGGACCACGGGGTGAGGCCCGCTCGGAGGCCTTCCGTAAGCCAGGGATGAGGAGCGCTCCCGATACGGTTTCCCGCGGATCGGTGACGAGTGCGGGACCCAACCGACCGCTCCCCCTTCTACTCCCTGTCCTACTCCTCGAAGGTGGGTCCTTATTTGGAAACTAGCCGTCGCACAAATTGCATGTCGGGCACCAGACCGCGCCGCCTACTATTTGTGCGTCTGTAACGTAAGGAATTTAAGCCGGCCGTTTGGAGAGTGTCGACGGCACGCGGGGGAACGGCCGATGGCCGGACTACCTACAGCCCGTCCCGACGCCACGCCCGTCCGGGCACCGGAACGCATCCGCGTCCCCGAACCACCGCGGGACCCCGTCGAACAAGCCCGGGTTCTACGCGTGCTCCTCGAAACCGTGAGACGCGGAGTGCTCCCGTTCCTGGGTGCGTCGTATCGGTCGGTGAACGGGAAGGTGTATGGGCCGTACTACGAGGCTCGGTGGAAGCCGCGGAAGGGCGAGCGCGGCCGCACCATCTACCTGGGCAAGTCCGAGAATGAGAGCGTCCGGTTCCTGGAGGCGTGGCTATGGGAGGTACGCAGGGCCGCCCCACGGCTGGCCGAACACCGGAAGGCCAAATGGTTCGTCGCACGGGCCGTCCGGAGGGCGCTCGCGGCGCTCCTGGCCCGGTTCGAGGGCGACCCAGAGGAAGCCCTCGAGCTGGCGGGTGAGGTCCTCCGCAAGGTCGGAGGGATACTGACGGGAATGCCGTTCGACCCACTGCGGACGTACTCCAGGCCGAGGGGCGGTAGAAAGCTCCTCAGGATGCTTCTCGGGCGGACCCCTGGCGAGTTCCGCGACGTTCTCCTGGAGATGCTCAGCCCGTGGCCACCCTGGTACTGTCTGACACTGCTCGAACGTCTTCACGGGAGAACCGCGGCGCGCGAGTACCATCGGGCGAGGGTTCCGCGGCCCGGATCGGCGGCATAAGTCGGGAGGAGCGCCGGAGAAACCGGGGAGAAATCACCGGAGTTCCAGGACCGCGGCCACGACCTGTCCCAGGGAAACGCCCCCGTCACCCGCGGGAACCTCATGGTGTTCCAGAAGGTCCGCCCCGTAGAGCTCCCGGAACCCTCGGGTGATCAGCTCGTTGTTGAACACCCCTCCCGTGATCGCGACGGGTTCCCCGTCCCGGTGCTCATCTATCACCTCGGCGAACCCCTCGATCAGGGCGTGGTGTGCGGTGAGGGCGTACCGTAGGTCCCCGGTCTCCGCGGCCCGGGCCACGACGCTCGAGACGCGCACCGACCCGTTTCGGACGTCGACGTCCGGTTCGGGCGCGTGATCGACCCGAACCGCGACGGCCTCGAGCTTCATCGCGGGCTCTCCCTCGTAGGTCCGTTCGTGACAGACCCCCAGGGCCGCGCTGACGGCGTCGAGGAACCGACCGGCGCTCGTCGTCTCGATCGTCGGGTGCTCGATCTGGTGCAGGATCACCTCAACCTCCCGCTCGCCGTGCTTTAGGGCGTGAGGCCACTCCTCGAGCCTCCGGAGCAGGAACTCGCGGATCTCTTCCTCCGACCACCCGGCCGCGTGTAGGTGCGCGGCCGTCATCCTGAGCGGTCGGTACGTGGCGGCGTCCCCACCGGGCATGGACACGGGTTCCAGGTGCCCTATCCGCTCGTACTCGTTCCCGTCTACGTACAGGATCTCACCGCCCCAGGCGCTTCCGTCGTCACCGTACCCGTACCCGTCCATCGCGGCGGCGATCGCGGGTTCCTCGGCCGGGTCGAGCCCGTGCTCGGCGAGGCACGCGAGGGCGTGTGCGTGGTGATGCTGTACGCGGACTAGTTCCAGGTCGTGCTCCTCGGCCCATCGCCTGGCGAGTCCCGTGGTGGCGAACGATGGGTGCAGGTCGCAGGCCACCGCGTCGACGTCGTTCCAGTCCAATCGGAGCAGTCGCAGGAACCGCTCGACAGTCTCCTGGAGGAAATCGAGGGTCTGAGCCCTGGACGTGTTCCCGATGTGCTGTGTGGGATACGCCTTCCCGCGGTGCAGCACGCAGGCGGTCACGTCGAGCTCGGGTCCGACGGCCACGACGGTGAGGTCATCAGGCGCCCACTCGAGCTCGATCGGCTCGGGGACGTAGCCACGGGAGCGTCGCAGCGATCGTGGTCTCCCGTCGAGGACGCGCACTACGGAGTCGTCGCATCGGGCGGCGATACGTCGATCGTGGACTAAGTAGTAATCCGCGATCCCACGGAGGTGCCTCAGGGCGTCGGAGTTGCGGATCGCCATGGGTTCGCCCGGCGGGTTGGCGGAGGTCATGACGATCGCCGGCTCGTCCAGGAACCGCTCGAACATGATGTGGTGTAAACCCGTGTAGGGGAGCATGACACCGACGGTGTGCAGACCTGGGGCCACCAGCTCGGAGAGGGGGAAGGGTTCCTTCTTGGGTAGGACGACGATGGGCCGGACCGGTCCGGTCAGGAGGTCCTCCGCGGTTCCGTCCACCTCGGCGAAGGTGCGGACGTCGTCGAGGGATCCGGACATGACGGCGAATGGCTGCTGAGGGCGGCCCAACCGCTCGCGTAGCTTGGCGACGGGCTCGTCTTCGGTGGTCTTGCAGGCGAGGTGGAACCCGCCGATCCCCTTGATAGCGACTATCTTCCCCTCTTCGATGAGCTCGCAAGCCTCGCGGATAGCCTCGAGCTCCTCTCCCTCGACGACCTCGCCGTCCGCGTCGAGAAGCCGGTATCTAGGACCACAGCGGGGACAGCAGACCACCTGAGCGTGGTAACGTCGGTCCTCCGGGTCCTCGAACTCGCGGCGGCACTCCTCGCAGAGCGGGAAGTCCACCATCGTCGTGTTCTCGCGGTCGTACGGGATTCCCTCGATGATCGTGAACCGTGGGCCGCAGTTGGTGCACCCGGTGAACGGGTAGAGGTACCTGCGGCTTTTCGGGTCGAAAATCTCCTCCAGGCACTCCTCGCACACCGGCGCGTCCGGGGGGATCTGCAGCTCGACGTCCTCGGATTCTTCGCTCTCGACGATCCGGAAGCCTGGGCCTACGTCCTCCTCCGTTTCCTCCGCGTGTACTTCGCGTACCCGGGCGAGCGGTGGGTGCTCCTCCTTCAGCCTGCGGATCAGTTCCTCGAGTTCGTCGCACGTCGCCTTGACTACGATCTCCACCTCGGATCCCAAGTTGCGCACGTGGCCGTCGAGCTCCATCTCCGTGCAGAGACGGTACACGAAGGGGCGGAAGCCGACGCCCTGAACGATCCCGCGAACTCGGATCTTCCAGGTTCTCATAGCCCGAACCGCTCTCCTTCCCAGTCCTGCTCCGGGAAGTGCTCGTAGAGAACCTCCGCCGCGACTCCGGTCGAGACCCCAGCCCTGGCCGCCAGGTGAACCGTCGAGAGCTCCTCGGCGTGTACGGCCAGGACCACGGGGAGCTCGGCCTCGGCCCGATCGGTGTCGGAAGCGGCGTCCACGAGGAGGCTGATGTCGACCTCGTCCTTCCACTTCATCTTCCGGTTCACGACGCTCCGCTTGGCCAGCTTCTCGGCCACGGAGCCACCGTTCGGGTGCTTGCTGAGGATCGCCCAGAAGCCACGCTTCAACACTATCTCCGCGAGCACCTCCTCGTCGTCCAACGCCCGCTCGCCCAGCTCGGTCGGCTCACAGATCTCGTGATCGGGATGCACCAACAGGTACCGGACCAGCGTCTTGTAGTAGCGTAGGAACGTGTTCTCCGAGACGTCCAGCTCGGACATCACGAGCTCCGGGTCTCGCAACTCATCCACGAGCTCCAACGTGCGCATCAGCGAGGGCGGGGACAACGGGTTCGTCACGTAGGGCTCGAGGGAGAGCCTCACGCGCCACTGATGGGACGGGAGCAGCCTCGCGTACGCGAACGCGTGGACGGAGTTCTCCACGAACTCGGCGTAGTCTCGCGGCGTGGTGTTCAGGGTGTAGCCGACCGTACGACCCAGCAGGTGATTAGAGATCGCCCCGTCCGTGGCTCGGAGGTACGACATGTCCGGACCGGGTTGGCGCCGCACCTCACCTTCACCTACTAGGTACTCGTCCAGTTTCTTCAGGGCTTCGTCGAACGAGCCCACACCGTTCACGACCAGCTCGGCGGGTTCCACGGTGTGTTCTCCCAGGATCTCGTCCAGCAAGCTGGCCTCCCGCAGGGCGGCCATGGTGAGCATCGCACCTTCCCGCGGGTTCTTCAGACCCGAAAGCACCTCCCGCGCCTTCTCGTACTTGTCGTGCACCAGTAGCGCGGCCGCCGTCGAGATGATGTACTCGTAATCGTTCGTGAGGCCCGCCTGCCGAATGATTCTGGCGAGTCGCTGGTACAGCGCCTTTACTTCCTTCAGATCCGCCCGCACCTCCATAAGCATCGCTACTGCGTCGTGGTCCAAGTTTCACTCCCCCAGAATGTTGACCGTGTTGATGAGATCGCGGAACGCGTTCAACTCGAACTCCAACACCTCTTCCCTATCCACCTCACAGCTCGCCTCACCGTCGAGCGTGAGACGGTCGGGACCCCGCAGCACGACTCTCTCGAAACCGTCACGTTTTAACAATTCCTCCGCCCGTGCATCGTGAACGAGCGCCCTTCCGGGGAGTACCACGGTTCGCTTCAACGAGGAGACGTCCAACCGTTCCAGGTCCCTCTCCGTGATCAGGCACGCCACGTCCTTCTCGACCGGGACCACGTCCACTTTTTCCCCACCCTCCACGTGTCGGAACACCTCGCGGATCAGAGGGGCTGCGACCCTCCCGGTGATCAGCGAACACTCGACCTCGACCGGTGGGAGCAGCTCCCGGAGCTCCTCCCCCAGCGTCCTGAGCGCGAACGGGGCGCTCGTTTCGGGATCCCACAACGGCGTCCCCGTGACCCGGAACGGGAACTCCTCGTGCACTTCCGTTACGATCCGCTTGAACTCGTCCAAGGAGTGCGGTTTCACGTCCAGTACGAGAGAGTTTCCTAGGATGATTCCGTGTTCCTCCCGCGTCCCCAACCGCATCAGGAGGAGCGCGTCGATCCCGAGCTCTTCCAGTCGCTCGCACGTCTTCCACAGGACGTCTCCGTCGTTCACACCCGGGATCAGGACGGCCGCCACCATCACCTCCTCGCACCGATCCGCGAACACCTCCAAGCACGCGAGCGAGGCCTCGGGAGACCGATCACCCATCCATTCCCGCCGGAGCTCCGGATCCCACGCGAACACGGTGTACGAGACGGACCGCACCCCGAGATCGCACAGCTCTTCGACTTCCTCCGGGTCCTCGAACCCCTTCCCGCTCGTGTACCCGAGCTGGACGCTCCGAATCCCGAGGTCCCTCAGGCTCGCCACGAGCTCCCGCAGCCACGGGTAGTTGCTAATGTCTCCACCGCCGCTCACGGTCGCCTCCCGTTCCCGGCGGAACCCAAGGGACATCCCCACCTCCTGTAGCACGACCCCGGGCGGGCGGAAGGGCCCGTTGTCTTCCCACACGCTCCGACCACAGTAGTCACAGCCGGGGGATCCGGGTGGACAGTTCTTGCAACCGAAAGGGCGTTTTTCTTCCCAGTCCACCCCACGGAAGTAACAGTACCGGCAGAACCCACCGCAGTCCACTCCCGGTCGTCCACCCACGTCCGCGAGGACGGGCGAGGTCTCACCCCCGATCGTGACCGCCCTACCGGCGGGTTAATTAGGTGGCCCCCGGGTACGCGCCCTGCGCTCCCACTTGATAACACGGTCGGCGGTCCGGTGAATAAGGAAACCCTTTAAAGCTGCAGCCCTGCGAAGTTAGGGGGGCCCGCTTATGGCACGCGAGGCCAAGGACACGGTCGATTTGTACGACGATCGCGGTAACTGTGTGGCGGAAGAAGTTCCCATCGAGGTGCTCTCTCCGATGCGCAACGAGGCCATTCAGAGTATCGTGAACGACATCAAGCGTACCGTCGCGATCGACCTCGAGGGTATCGAGAACGCCCTGCAGAACGCGACCGTCGGCGGTAAGGGGATGAAGATCCCGGGCCGCGAGATGGACGTCGACATCGTGGACAACGCCGAGGCGATCGCGGACGAGATCGAGAAGATGATCCGCGTGTACGAGGACGACGACACGAACGTGGAGCCCATGTACGACGGTAAGCGTCTCCTTGTGCAGCTCCCGTCCGAGCGTGTGAAGGTCATGGCCGACCCGTACTCCGGTACCCTGCAGGCCGGTATGGCGGTCGTGCACGCGATCATCGACGTCTGCGAGGTCGACATGTGGGACGCTAACATGGTCAAGGCGGCCGTCTTCGGTCGCTACCCGCAGACGATCGACTACTTCGGCGGTAACGTCGCCTCGATGCTGGACGTGCCGATGAAGCAGGAGGGTGTCGGCTACGCCCTGCGTAACATCATGGTGAACCACATCGTGGCCGCGACCAGGAAGAACACCATGCAGGCCGTGTGTCTGGCCGCGACCCTCGAGCAGACCGCGATGTTCGAGATGGGTGACGCTCTCGGTCCGTTCGAGCGCCTGCACCTGCTGGGTTACGCTTACCAGGGTCTGAACGCGGACAACATGGTGTACGACATCGTGAAGAAGCACGGTAAGGAGGGTACCGTGGGTACCGTCGTCCGCGAGGTCGTCGAGCGCGCCCTCGAGGACGGCGTGATCGAGGTCAAGGAGGAGCTCCCGTCCGGCTTCAAGGTGTACAAGGCCAACGACATGGACCTCTGGAACGCCTACGCCGCCGCCGGACTCGTGGCCGCGGTCATGGTCAACCAGGGTGCCGCCCGAGCGGCTCAGGGTGTCAGCGCGACGATCTTGTACTACAACGACCTGCTCGAGTACGAGACCGGACTACCCGGTGTCGACTTCGGACGAGCCGAGGGTACCGCGGTCGGATTCAGCTTCTTCAGCCACTCGATCTACGGCGGAGGTGGTCCGGGTATCTTCCACGGTAACCACATCGTGACCAGGCACTCCAAGGGCTTCGCGATTCCGCCCGTGGCGGCGGCGATGGCCCTGGACGCCGGTACCCAGATGTTCAGCCCGGAGGTCACCAGCAAGCTGATCGGTGACGTGTTCGGTGAGATCGACGAGTTCCGGGAGCCGATGAAGTACATCACAGAGGCCGCCGCCGAGGAGGCAAAGCGTTAAACTCCCCTCTCCCCCCGGAAGAACGCCCTCCCGCACCCGTGGTATCGTTTCGTAACCCATAACGAAAGGGGGCGCGACCTTGCCGGAGGAGAAACTCGAGCGGCCCCGCATGTTGGAGCGCAAGATCCCCGAAGGAGCCAAGCCCGAGGTGCAGATCTTCCCGCAGCGCCTCCTCAGCGCGGACACCACGGAGAAGCTCCTGAACGAGCTGCTGGAGAGGGTTGAAGGTATCGGTCGTATCGTGATCCACGGTCCGGGGCTCCCCAAGGCAGTCCCCTTCGGACCCGCCCGCGGTAAGCCGGTCAAGCACCCGGAAAGACGCCCGATCGAAGTCCACGGTGAGAAGATCCCCATGAAGGTCCAGACGGGCCAGATCATCGTCGAGATCGAGGACGAAGACCGACTCGACGATATCGTCGAGGAGATCGAGAAGATCTGCCGTGAGATCCTGCCCTGCGACTTCGAGGTTCAGGTGGGAAGGTTCACCCGACACAAACCCACCGTCACCGACTACCTGAAGTTCGGCGAGGAGGGCGTTAAGAAGCTCGACAAGCGTCTCCTGGGACTCGTCGAGCCCCGAGCCCGGCTAGCCGACAGGGTCTCCGTCCTCAAGAAGAAGGGGGAGGACTAACCTCGCGAGTGGGCCGCGAGACCTACGCCGTCGACTGCCGAGCCGCCATGGGGATGGGTAAAGGCGGTAGTCTGGCGCAACGGGGCACCATCGCCGAGACCGAGATTACCGAGGTCGTCGCCGTCGCGATGTCGCCCGGTTCCCGCCATATCACCAAACCCGTGTGCGAGATCACCTACGCCCTCCGAGAGGCCGGGATCCACACGAGCGTCCTGGTACTCAACGCCGGATCCGGCGTCCCGGCCGAAGCCCCCGTTCAGACGGGAGCCACGATGGGGATAGAGCCCGAGGAGATCGAGCGCATCAACCGGCACGAGGTCGCCGTGATCCACCTCGGTAACGTCAAACAGCACATCGTGTGGAAGGCCCGGCTTATCCTCAAACACTGCGACGTCCCTGCGGTTATAGTGTGTCAGACCCCCGTGGACTTCGAGGATTTCGCCGAGGTAGGTTGCCGTACCCGCATCGTGGAACCACCGGAGCCCGAAACGGTAGGAGAGGTAGTCGAGATCGTCACCGGTGTGATCCGCGGAGAGACCGTCCCCTCGGACAAGATCAACGAAATCGTCCGCAAGGTCAGACGCGCCTTACGTTACGCCCGTCGGAGGTCTCGGTGATCTATTACTTCTCACGGTTATCGTGTTACTGCGTCCTCTTCTGAGCACCGTTCGTGGGTAATCCGGCTTCGGTCGAAATCCCTTTAAAATGACCCGCCCCTCACACTTCAGGGGGCTGACCTTATGGGTCTGAAGGAGGAGATGGCCGAAAAGGCTCAGTTCTACCCAGGTGAGACCGACGTGGCCGAGAACCGTCGCAAGTACATGAACCCGAATTACGAGCTGAAGAAGCTCCGTGAGATCCCAGACGAAGACATCGTCCGGCTGATGGGTCACCGCGAGCCAGGTGAGGAGTACCCGAGCGTGCACCCGCCGCTGGAGGAGATGGAAGAGCCCGAGTGTCCGATCCGCGAGCTCGTCGAGCCGACGGAGGGCGCCAAGGCCGGCGACCGAATCCGCTACATCCAGTTCACGGACTCCGTGTACTTCGCGCCGATCCATCCGTACATCCGCGCCCGTATGTACATGTGGCGATACCGCGGGGTCGACACCGGATCCCTGTCCGGTCGACAGATTATCGAGGTCCGTGAGCGCGACCTCGAGAAGATCGCCAAGGAGCTCCTCGAGACCGAGATCTTCGACCCGGCTAGGTCCGGTGTCCGAGGAGCGACCGTGCACGGACACGCCCTCCGACTGGACGAGAACGGCCTCATGTTCGACGCTCTGCGTCGTTACCGCCTGAACGAGGAGACGGGCGAGGTTGAGTACGTCAAGGACCAGGTCGGTATCGAGCTCGACGAGCCGATCCCCGTAGGTGCGCCGGCCGACGAGGACGACCTGAAGGAGCGCACGACGATCTACCGCATCGACGGTACCCCGTACAGGGAAGACGAAGAACTCCTACAAGTCGTCCAGCGGATCCACGAGCTACGTACCCTAGCCGGTTACCGGCCCGAAGAGGCTGAGGGTAAGTAACTCCCCCTCACACATGCTCATACGAAACAATCTCGGAGTATTTTGGAAACGCTTATAACGCTCTCGACCTATCGCCCCATGGGGGAGAGGATCACGATGTCCTCGGCTGAGGAGAAGCTCTTCATGAAGGCGCTCAAGGAGAAGTTCGAGGAGAGCCCCGAGGAGAAGTACACCAAGTTCTACATCTTCGGTGGTTGGAAGCAGTCCGAGCGTAAGAAGGAGTTCAAGGAGTGGGCTGACAAGATCGTCGAGGAGCGTGGAGTCCCGCACTACAACCCGGACATCGGTGTTCCACTCGGCCAGCGTAAGCTCATGTCCTACCAGGTCTCCGGTACGGACGTGTTCGTCGAGGGTGACGACCTGCACTTCGTGAACAACGCCGCGATGCAGCAGATGTGGGACGACATCCGCCGCACCGTCATCGTCGGAATGGACACCGCCCACCGCGTGCTGGAGCGCCGACTGGGTAAGGAGGTCACCCCGGAGACCATCAACGAGTACATGGAGACCCTGAACCACGCGCTACCGGGTGGTGCGGTCGTCCAGGAGCACATGGTGGAGATCCACCCGGGTCTGACCTGGGACTGTTACGCCAAGATCATTACCGGTGACCTCGAGCTCGCCGACGAGATCGACGACAAGTTCCTGATCGACATCGAGAAGCTGTTCCCGGAGGAGCAGGCCGAGCAGCTGATCAAGGCGATCGGCAACAGGACGTACCAGGTCTGCCGCATGCCGACGATCGTGGGCCACGTCTGTGACGGAGCGACCATGTACCGATGGGCCGCGATGCAGATCGCGATGTCGTTCATCTGCGCGTACAAGATCGCGGCCGGAGAGGCGGCCGTGTCGGACTTCGCGTTCGCGAGCAAGCACGCCGAGGTAATCAACATGGGTGAGATGCTGCCGGCGCGGCGAGCCCGAGGTGAGAACGAGCCCGGTGGCGTCCCGTTCGGCGTACTGGCAGACTGCGTGCAGACGATGAGGAAGTACCCGGACGACCCGGCCAAGGTCGCGCTGGAGGTGATCGCCGCCGGAGCGATGCTCTACGACCAGATCTGGCTAGGATCCTACATGTCAGGAGGTGTCGGTTTCACGCAGTACGCGACGGCCGTGTACACTGATAACATCCTGGACGACTACGTGTACTACGGTCTCGAGTACGTCGAGGACAAGTACGGAATCGCCGAGGCCGAGCCGAGCATGGACGTGGTGAAGGACGTCGCGACCGAGGTCACCCTGTACGGTCTGGAGCAGTACGAGCGGTACCCGGCCGCCATGGAGACGCACTTCGGAGGTTCACAGCGAGCCGCCGTCTGTGCGGCCGCCGCGGGCTGCAGTACCGCCTTCGCGACCGGTCACGCGCAGGCAGGACTCAACGGTTGGTACCTGTCGCAGATCCTGCACAAGGAGGGTCACGGTCGTCTAGGATTCTACGGGTACGCCCTACAGGACCAGTGTGGTGCGGCCAACTCGCTGAGCGTGAGGAGCGACGAGGGACTGCCGCTCGAGCTGCGTGGTCCGAACTACCCGAACTACGCGATGAACGTGGGTCACCTGGGCGAGTACGCGGGTATCGTGCAGGCGGCGCACGCGGCGCGAGGCGACGCGTTCTGTGTGCACCCGGTGATCAAGGTGGCGTTCGCCGACGAGAACCTGGTCTTCGACTTCACGGAGCCGAGGAAGGAGTTCGCAAAGGGCGCGTTGCGAGAGTTCGAGCCCGCGGGCGAGCGAGACCTCATCGTGCCCGCGGAGTAACGCCTCCACGCCCCGCCTTATTTCACAACACTTTTAAACCGAAGTTCGGGAACTTCCGCGAAATCGTTTCAACACCCTTAACGTGAGTTCACTTTCGTAGCTCTCAACTCGAGTTTAGGGGGTACGCCCTTGGTAGGGTTCACCGAGATCGGTTTAGCGGCCGCGATGGGCGCGCTGGCCACCATAGCCGGAGCGTTCGAGGACGCCGAGTCGGACGTAGGATCCCAGTCCAACCCGAACTCGCAGGTCCAGCTGGCGCCGCAAATGATGAACTTCCACAGGTACTTCAACAAGGCGATCTCGGGAGAGCCAGTTTCCTACATGCTGTACGGAGCGATCGCCGGTACGGTAACCTGGGTGATGATGACCAAGTTCGGGCTTCCGTTCCTCGCCGCCGCGGCGGTAGGCGTCGGTGTGAACGCACTAATTCACATGGTGTTCGCGACCACGGCCCACCTGGGTAGAATGGCGAGCGCGGCCGAGTTCGGACACCCGATCTACCTGGACGTCGTACTCTCACACCTCGGGCCGATCGCGGGCTTCGGAGGGATCGCGACCTTCGCGATAGTATCGCTGGCCTACATCCAGTGGGCGCTCCTGAAGCACCCGTTCCCGCTGCCATTGCTGGCCGCACTATGGGGCGTAACGGTCGGCGCGATCGGATCCTCGACGGGAGACGTGCACTACGGTGCTGAGCGTCTGTACCAGCACTACCCGTTCGGCGGCGGTGTTCCGGTAGCCGCTCACGGTAACATCACGCGGAAGGCCGAGACCGGAATCCGGAACTCGATGGACAGCGTCTACTTCTGCGCCAAGTTCGGTAACCCGCTCACGGGCCTGTGTTTCGGTCTGGTGGTGTTCTTCAGCACCTGGGCCGGCCTGTTCGGGCAGTGGGGCGCCGTGATCGCCATGGGCCTGGTCACGCTCGGGTGCCTGATCGTGAGTAACCGTGTGGAGAAGAAGGCCCGCGAGAGCTACGGTACCTACGAGGACGTCGAGATGGACGAGATCTGTGATCCGGTGTAAGGGGGACCCCGCGTTGGGTGAGTCCGCCAAGCTGAACGCCCGAGGGTTCGGGATCGCCCTGTCCCTGATCGCCGTGGCGACGATCCTGGCGACCTTCGGACACTTCTGGACGTCCGTGGACAAGCTGATCGCGGTGCTGGTACTGATCACGCTCGGTAGTATCATGGTGAACGTCGGTGTACACTACGTGCCGGTGGGAGGCGCTCCGGCCGCGATGGCGACGGCGACGGGAGTGGGTACAGGTACCACCCAGCTGGCGGCGGGATCCGGACTGACCGGACTTATCACGGCGGCGGCCATGAGCCAGAAGCCGTTCCTCGTGATCCTGTGGAACGGTGCCCTCGGAGCCGCTACAATGATGGCCATCACCATGCTGGTGGGTAACTTCATCTACGTCTACGGTGTCGGTTGTCCACCGTGCTCCGCTAAGGTCGACAAGGACCCGATCACCGGCTGGGACCAGGAGGCGTACGTCACGCCCGGTACGGAGGGTCACGGAATCCCGACGGTCAGCTTCGTGAGCGGGATCCTCGGAGGACTGCTCGGAGGTTCCGGCGGTGCGATGGTGTACTACGCGCTCTACAAGGTGCTCGGAATGAGCGCGGCGCTGGCCGGGATACTGGCCATGGGCTTCTTCTACGCGAACGCGGTGCTGGCGTCGTACAACATCGGAGGTACGATCGAGGGTTACCACGATCCGAAGTTCACGAGGCTACCGAAGGCGGTAGTATGCTCCCTAGTATTCGGTATAGTAGCGTCCGTGATCGCGTATTACCTCTCGACCCTCATGTAACGGGGGAGTGTGAGGAACCTTGATCCTGCGTACACTCCTGATCTCCGCCGTAGCACCGGGTGGCGAGGAGGAAGAGGTAGAGGTCGCCGTAGCGATCTCGCCCTTGAAACTGATGACGGCCGGCCTGATCTGCGGAATACTCGGTACCGCTTTCGCCTGGGTTCACCCGTTGATCCCGGCGTTGGCAGTGATTCCGGTAGTGGTCTGGGGTGCCGACGCGGTTAGGAGGGTCGCGGGCTACGGACTGGGTACCGGAGTGCCTTCCATCGGTTTCATGGGACTCGGTGGCGGATCCGTCGCCGCGATCCTGGCGGCGGCGCTGTCCGGTAACACCGTGCCCGCATGGGCGGCGGCCATCATCGGAACAGTCATCGGCGCCGTCGTCGGGGCGCTGCTCGGCGTCCTGGACCGCCGCGTGATCAAGATGAAGATCCCGGTGATGGAGCGCTGCAGCACCGAGATCGTGGCGTCCGGAACGCTGGCGCTGATCTGTCTCATGGCAGCCGTCGCCGGCGACTTCACGTGGTCCGCGGTGTACTCCAAGGTGATCGCGACGGGTCTCATCGCCGTCCTCTGGGCGATCTGCGCGATCTCGCTGCTGCACCCGTTCAACGCGTGCCTCGGACCCAGTGAGACGCAGGAGCGGACGCTGTGGCTGGGCGCGGAGTGCGGCTCGCTCTGCACGGTCGTGGCGGGACTAGCGACGGCCAACCCGGTGGTACTACTGGCCGGTGCGGCCGCTTGGCTGATCACCTTCTGGAAGTTCTGGGAGCTGACGAAGCGCGACGCCGCGGACGTAGTGTGGACTGGAATCGTGCCCAAGGGTGAGTAAGGGGTGAACGACCTTGGCGATCGTGCTCATCGACCCGGAGAGCCAGATCGCGATGGACGCCGTGACCGGAGCCGTGGCGGAGTGGAGCGAGGACGTGGTGACGCTGGACGTCATGCCGCTGTACGAGAAGGTCGAGGAGCTCGAGCAGTACGTGAACGACATGATGCGCGCCATGGACCCGTCCACTACGACCTGGGGTACGCTGCCCGGTCGTGAGGGCGTACACGAGACGGCCGGCTTCCTGACCAACTTCGCCCACGGTTTCGTCATAGGTACGATGATAGTGGCGCTCGTAGCCTTCACCCTCGCGGCCGTGTACAAGCTCCACGCCCTGCGCCTTCTCGGCCTCTAATCCCTTCGTAGGGGGTGCTTGAGGTGCCCGAGAAAGCCGAACCGGCCGAGGGCTGGCCCGTGGTCGAGGGAGACTACGTCGTAGGTGATCCCGAGGCTCCCGTCCACGTGGTCACGCTCGGATCCCACATCGAGGAGGACATCCTGAAGGCCGCCGGTGAGGACAAGGTAGCCATCGCCGGCCCCTGTAAGACCGAGAACATCGGAATCGAGAAGGTCATAGCCAACGTCATCGCCAACCCGAACATCAGGTTCGGCGTGCTCTGCGGTGCGGAGGTAACCGGTCACCTCACGGGTCAGTGCTTCAAGGCCATGTACGAGAACGGTGTCGATCCGGACTCCGGAGAGATCATCGGGGCGGAGGGCGCCATCCCGTACCTGGAGAACATCCCGGAAGAGGCCGTTGAGCGCTACCGGGACCAGATCGTGGAGCTCGTCGACCTCATCGACGTCGAGGACGTCGACGAGATCGTCAAGGCGATCGAGGAGTGCGTGGAGAAGGACCCCGGAGCGTACGAGGAAGGTCCGATGACCATCTCCCTCGAGGAGGAAGAAGAGGAGGAACTCGCGGAAGTCGCCGGAATGCCGGTGTCCGCGGAGACCGTGACCGTGGAGTACCGCATTAACGACGTGCGAGTCGGAGTTAAGAGCATCGGCGCCATGCAGAGATACATGGCGGGCTACCTCTCAGGACGCACGATGGGATTGCTGATAGGGATCATCTCAGGTATGATCTTCCTGTTCCTGCCAATGGTCGTCCTGGGTGGCGTCTGAGGGGGCAGTCACGTTGGCGGAAGAGGAGTCCGTTCCCAAGATGGTCGCTCCGGAAGACGACATCCGTGAAATCCACTCACGCTTGGACGAAATCGAGCGTCGCCTGGACTTCGTGTGGGGTGAAGTTTACCAGCGCTTCGGCAAGAGGATCGGTCGAGACATAGGGATCCTTTACGGTCTGGTGATCGGGCTGTACCTGTGTATGCTTTACATCCTGCTGGGAGTAGCGTTCAGGTGACAACCTTGGGGGTGTTGGACCGTTGTTCTACTACCCGGGTAAGGAGCAGAAGGTGTGCGACATCTGCGGTGTGAAGGTCGGTGGCCAGCCCGGTGAGTACCCGACCGTGCTAGCCGGTACCATCTTCTATGCCGGACACAAGATCGTGAAGGACGAGGACAAGGGGATCTTCGACGAGGAGGCCGCCGAGGAGCTCATCAAGATGGAGGAGGAACTCGCCGACGAGACCGGTAACCCGATGATGGCCCACATCATGGGTGAGTCAGAAGAGGCCATCATCCGCTACCTCGACTGGGTAGCCGACGTTACCGACGCACCCATCATCGTGGACTCCACCGAAGCCGAGGTCAAGGTCGCGGCGGTAAAGCACGCTCAGGAGGTCGGCCTCGCCGAGCGGGTGGTCTACAACTCGATCAACGCCTCCGTCGAGGACGAGGAGATCCAGGCCATCAAGGAGTCCGACTGCAACTCGGCGATCGTCCTGGCCTTCAACCCGATGGACGCTTCCGTCGAGGGCCGTATGAAAATCCTCACCGAGGGCGAGGAGGGAGTATCCGAGAAGGGCATGCTGGAGATCTCCGACGAGTGTGGCATCGAGAACCCGCTGATCGACACAGCCTACACGCCGTTCGGCTCCGGTGCGGGTACCGCTTACAAGGTGACGCTCGCGGTGAAGGCCAAGCTGGGCCTGCCGGTGGGCGGTGCGCCCCACAACGTGCCGTCCGCTTGGGACTGGCTACGTGACTTCATGAAGAAGCTCAAGGAGGAAGGCAAGGAAGAGTGGGCCGAGCTAGCCCACGAGTCCTCCGACTGGGGCTCCAACGTAGTGGCGGCGACGCTGTGCTGCGACTACCTGCTGTTCGGTCCGATCGAGAACGCGCCGGCGATCTGGCCGGTCGTCGCCATGGTCGACGCGCTGATCGTCGAGGCCAACGAGGACGTCGGCGTCGAGCCGCAGGTGGAGGAGCACCCGGCCAACATCGTCCGCTAACGCCACAGACCCCGTTTTTTTCGCTTCCAACAGTCTCTCCCGGGCGTACTCGACCGCGTACGGATTCTCGTCCGAGAACCTCGGACCGTACCGCTCCAGAACATCCTCGATTTTCTCGTAACACTCGCTCGGGACGCGACCCGTGGTCGCATCCCAGCCGAACAGATTTTCCACGCGCTTAAGCCACTCGCCCACGCCCTTGGCCCCGTGCTCCAGCATGGCCTCGATCCACTCGTCGTTCGCCAGCTTCTGCTCCACGAGCCGCACCAGCTCCTCCTCGATGGGTCTCGTGATCACCCTATGCGGGTCCGTCGTGTCGTGGTGGTAGCACTCCACACGCTCGCCCGAGTGGTGCTCGGCGGCCGCCACCATCCCCCCGTGGAACGCGAAATGGCAGCAGCAGCTCAGCACATCCCACTCGTGCGAGGACTGGTTGACGGAGACGGCCCTCACGGTCGAGAGCGCCCGTCGGAACTCGGAGAAGGCCTCCTCACCGTACACGTCACTGCCGTAGGCGTACCCACCCCACCGCACGTACACGTCCGCGAGATCGGATCTGTCGTCCCATGCGGAGGCGTGTACGGCGTAGTTCACCCCGGCCCCGTACGCTCCCGGTGGATCCCCGAAGATGCGATGGTCGAGGGCGTGCTTCCTGACGAAGTTCCACCCTTCCGGTTCGTCCAACTCCCTCACGGCCTCGAATACCTCGTCGAGGAACTTCACCAGGTTCGGGAACGCATCACGAAACATTCCGCTTATCCTCACCACCACGTCGATCCGGGGCCGTTCCAGCTCCTCCAACGGCACTACCTCGAAGCCGCTCACGATACCGGATTCGTCCCACTCGGGTCTCACGCCCAGGAGCCACATCACCTGGGATAGAACCTCTCCGCCGGTTCGCATCACGTCCGACGCCCACAGCACGATACCGACGGACTCCGGGTAGCGTCCGTGCTCCTCCAGGTACCTCTCGATGGTGTTCTCGGCCAACTTCTTCCCGACCTTCCATGCCCTGCGGGTCGGGACCTTCCGCGGGTCTACGGAGTAGAAGTTCTTCCCCGTGGGAAGGACGTCGACGTCCCCACGGGTCGGGTTACCGGCCGGTCCAGGCTCGACGTAGCATCCGTCCAGGGCCTCCAGCGTACGGTCGATCTCCCGTTCGCACGCGAGTAACCGACTCAACACACTCCGCACGAACTCCTTCGCCTCGTCGGGGACGTGTTTCCGGAGCTCCTCTTCGAGCTCCAACCTCGGCACCCCGGGCGTTGGTAGCACGAAAGCGATTCAAGGTAATACAGAATAAGTGTTCGGGGATCACCGTTGCGAGTCCTGTGCGTATGCTCCGGCACGATGTTGAAAGCCGCCCGAGACGTCGCGGAGCGGTTCTCCGAGCTGAAAATCGACGTAGCTTACCAGGACGATCCGATCGACCCGAATCGGTACGACCTCATCGTGCTACTGAAGGTAACGAACGTGAACCTTCCGACGGATCACGACGCCGAGGTCGTCGCCGTGCCCCTCGACGGTTCCACCGGGATACAGCATCTGAACACTGCCCCGTCGAGCGTCGTCGAGCGGGCCGCGGAGTACCTGGAGAAGGGCGGGAAGGAAAACCTCGAGAATGAGCGCGGGTTCGAGTCGTTCGAGAAGCTCGGTGTACCCGTCCTGAACGCCGTGGTGTCGTGGTACACCGACCGGGACGGGTGGCGGGAGTCCGAGGGAGGGCTCTCACCGGCCGACGTGGCGTACGGAATATCCCTGGCGGAGCTCCAGGGTAGGATCGATCCGGTGCTGGTCGGGACCAAGCGCGATCGTGGAGAGTTCGAGCCCTTACCCGAGCGGTGCCGGCTCGCCGCACGACGTGCCATCCGGTGGGCTCGACTCAGGCGCAAGGACCCCGCCGAGCGTCGCGTCGCCGTGGTGCTCAACAACGGGATATGCTCCGGAGGGGAGGCGAGGATCGGTGCTGCTATGGGACTGGACACGTTCGAGAGTCTCGCTCGACTGCTGCAGCACATGGCCGAGGAGGGGTACCGGCTCGACTGGGTACCCAGGGACGGTCGGGAGCTGGAGCGCGAGTTCTTCCGGAGGAAGGCCTTCGACGAGTTCAAGCGCACGCGCGTGGAGGATATCGTCGCGTCCGGTGGGGCCGTGGACCTCGTTCCCCTCGATAGGTACCTCGAGTGGTTCGAGGAGCTCCCGGAGGAGCTCCAGGAGCGTATGGTCGAGACCTGGGGTGAACCTCCGGGCGACTCCATGGTGCTCGACGACCACCTAGTCATCGCCGGGATCCGAACGGGGAACGTGTTCCTGACCGTTCAGCCGAAGCGCGGCTGCGCCGGTACCGAGTGCAACGGGGACGTCTGCAAGATCCTTCACGATCCACACTGCCCGCCGACGCACCATTACTACGCGTTCTACCGGTGGATCAGGGACGAGTTCCGGGCCGACGTGTTACTCCACGCCGGCACCCACGGGACCCTCGAGTGGTTGCCGGGGAAGTCCGTGGGACTGTCCCGAGAGTGTTGGCCCGAGGTGTGCTTGGGCGACCTGCCGGTAGTGTACTGGTACATCGTGAGCAATCCCTCGGAGGGAGTCCAGGCCAAACGCCGCGGGTACTCGACGCTAGTGGATCACTGCCCGCCCCCGATGGGGACTACCGAGGCCGGCCTAGAGGAGCTCGAGGAGCGGCTCGAAGAGGCGCTGCGCGACCCGGATCGCGAGGACCGGCGGCTCTTCGAGGAATGGGAGGTCCGCTCGGGGGCCTTCATCGAAAAGGGCTTACACGTGATCGGCGAACCCGCGTACGACCCGGAGCGTCTCTCGGAGTTCCTGTTCGCTCTCTGTAGGAACCGACTCCGAGAGCTGATCGCGGAGTCGGCTGGGCTGGATCTGGAGGAGCTGACCGAGCGTCCCGAGGCGGAGAACGACCTGTTCGGCGCCACGAACGCCGAGGTGCTGAGAGCCCTCGATGCGGTGATCCGAGGACTGTGTGAGGAGACCGTCTCGGAGGCACACCACGGACCCGACCGAAAAGGATAACCTCCCCGGATCTCGGGACCCGCACGGGCTAACCTATGGGATTATTCTCCAAGCTCTTCCGTCGCGGACCGAAGCCTCAAATCGCGGAGAGCGAGCGGGTCACGGGCCCCCTAGCCGTCAGCCGGGACTACTACATCGTGGCCTCCGTCGAGCTGGGTAACACGACCACTAAATGCATCCTCACAGCTACCGACCTGAAGGAAGGCGTCACGTACCTTATTCACAAGGAGGTACGAATGACCAGGGACGTGCGCCCACCGCGGTCCGGAGAGGAGGTGTTCGGAAAGACCGTGTGGGGTGTCGAGCTCACGCGGGATTCCGTGGCCGAGATGGTGGCGGACACGCTCAAGTCGGCCGTCAAGAACGCCAACATCAAGATCGACGACGTCCACTTCGTCGTGCGCTCCACCGGTGTGACCGCCGGGTTCGCGTCCCCGGAAGAAGTCGGCGAGATGATCAAGGCGCTCGCGGACGGATGCCTGAAGGCCGGAGTGCCTCCCAATAGGATGACGGCGGCTATGAGCAAAGAGCAGATCCCGGAGCCCTTCAGGGAGCACTCCCTCATCGACAAGGTGTATTTCGACGGTGCCGTCACCGGCGTGAAGCCGCCGGCCGGGAAGGAGGTCGTGGCCAACGAGATGGAAGGAGAGCTGGTGATGGCCGGCATCAAGGTCGGCGCCAAGTCCACGAAGGTGGACTTCCGTAACCCCTGCATGGCCATAGACTACGGGACCACCCTCGCGGGCAGGATCACCAACGACGAGCTCCCCTACGCGGATACGATCGGGAACCTTTGCGGTCTCGCCGGTGCGATCATGGACGCGATCGCCAGGGGATGCGGGGAGATCGACGAGGAGATCGGCTGCGCCTTGGACCTACCCTCCGACGTCGAGCCCGACGTAGGGGAGAAGGCCCGCGAGCTGGCGGAGGAGGCGCACGAGTACATCGACATCCGTGAGATACCCGCTAACCGAGAGCGCTTCGGTACGGTTCCGGTGAATCCCAAGGCCGCGAAGAAGGCGGGTCTCAAGCTCCTCGGCTGCGACGTCGGTGAGAACGGCAGTGATCTATCCCGACTCACCGAGATCGGCCGTGAGGCGTACGAAGAGGGAGGTTACGAGCTACTCTTCGGAGTCCTGGACTGGACCGCGACGCTGATCGCCAAACGTCTGATCGAGACGGCCCTCGACCTGGATCTGATCGACGAGAACACCGCGATCGGGATCACCGGACGTGCCGGCACGACGGGCAAGAAGCCGGAGCTGATCTGTCGGATGATCGCGGAAGAGTTCGGAGACTACTGGGACCCGGAGGAAGACCTCGTCTTCGTCGACGACGGACTCGCCCGAGGCGCCGCTACGATGGCCCGATGCATGAACTGCCTCGGGACCCCGGAGAACCCGCTGGGAGGGAACCGTGGCGGGGGTTGTATCCTCGGTCTCAGGATCAAACACCAACAGGAGGGTTCCTGACGTACCGCCCTCCGGCTTCCAGGAAGTACTCGAGAGCCTGGAGTCGGTGGAAACGTGTCGAGACCTCGCCTACTTATGCCGCGAGGTCGCCCGCCGTGCCGATCCCAGGGTCCTAGCCTTGCTCCGCAGGGACGCGTGGCGGCAGGCCCGGTTCGTCCACCCCAGGAGCTACCGTGAGAAGATCCTACGTTCCCTGTTCTTCGCACTGACCGCGAGGATCAACCAGATGCGGCGACTGGACCCCGAGGAATACCCGGAGGACCCCATCGAGGGTTACGATAGGTTCTTGGAGATCGTACGCGAGTACGCCGAGGACCCGGACTACGACTCCCCACTACTCCTCCTGTACGAGTCCCTCTCGGCCGCCTACGCCATCTTCCTACGCGGTGAGCCGGTTCACCCGCCCGGTACGGAGTTCCCCGGAGTAGGGAAGGTCCGTCGGACGGACGACTGTTACTACTGCCCGATCAAGGAGCGACGTGAGGATCAGCCGGGGTCGTTCTGCACCTTATGTCCGGCGGAACAGGATCCGGAGGTGGTATCGTGAGGCCTGTGGTGACGGTCGTGGGCAGTCACCCGGTCGGTCACGAGCCCACGCTCAAGGATCGCCTCCTCGAGAAACTCAGGAGGAGGTCCGCCTACGCTCCCGCCATACATGAGGCCGTCCGCGACCAGACGGAGGCGGGTGTGGAGCTGGTCTCCGACGGCCAGGTTCGGGGGGACATGATCGAGATCTTCGCCTCTCACATCCCCGGGATGACCGTCGAGGACGGCCCCGCGGTGATAGGTCGGGTGGAGCCCCCCAGGTTCTCGCCCCTAGTGCTCGATTACCGCGAGGCTACTCGGGTCGCGGGGGAGGTCGAAGTCAAGGCGATCCTCACCGGCCCGGTCACGCTGTGTTATTCCCTCGAGGTGCGCACGGATCTTTACCCCTCCAACGACCATTCCAGCCTCTTGAAGGACGTGGCGCGAGCCCTGTCGGCGGAGGCCCGGCTACTCCGGCGCGAAGGGGCGAGCGTACTGCAGGTGGACGAGCCGATACTGTCGGCCGGTGTGACCTCCGTTAAGAAGGTGGCTCGATACGTGAACACCGTCCTGAAGGCGTTCAAGGGCGGTACCAGGGTCCTACACGTCTGCGGAGACGTCACCGAGGTGTACCTCGATCTGGAGGAGAACATCGACGCCGACGTGTTCGACCACGAGTTCGCCGGTCACCCGGAGAACCTCGAGGTCGTCGCCGAAGGAGATAGCCCGATCGGCGTCGGAGTGGTGCGCTCCGATACCGACCGCGTCGAGAGTTTGGACGAGGTGGTAGGACTGCTGGAGAAGGCGCGGGAGGCGATGGGAGACCGTATCGAGTTCGTGGACCCCGACTGCGGTCTCCGGAAGCTACCCCGTGAGATCGCCAAGAAGAAGCTCGAGGTGGTCCGGAAGGCCAGGGACCGCGTGTTTCGTTAAGTCTTGTGAGGCTACGGCGACGAAAGACAATATTAATAATATTCGACCTTATGATGGTAATACGAGGTGCTAACGGTGACGGACATTGTTGAGAAAATAGCCGAAATCCTGGAGCGTGGTGACGGTAGGTATCTGATCATGGGGATGGTCCAGGCTCACGGGTTAGGTCTGCGCTCCCTGGCCGACTCGGTAGACGTCCCGGTCGAGGTGCTGGCCACGATCGAGATCGAGGGGTTCGGGAAGGTCCCCCACAAATCGCTCGTCCGCAAGCTCGCGGAGTGGATCGAAGAAAGGGATCTGGACCCGGAGGATCTCGTCAAGGCCGGTTGGGCCCGCTTCGAGCTCGAGTACTTCGAGCCGGAGCTCTGGAGAAGATAGAAGACGACGAACTCCGAGCGGAAATCGAGCGTAAATCCCCCACGGAACTGGATCTGATCACCCTCCTTCGGGTCGCAGAAGCCCTTTCGTAACCCCCTCAGACCGTATGCCCCTCTTCACACTCTCCGCCACTTTACGGTTCCTCATCGGGGGATTAAGGTAATCATCAGCACGTACGTGAGTAATGTCCCGCCCGCGACACCCACCGCCACTTGATAACCCGTGTGGGCGTTCAACTTCAGCCTCGCCCAACAGACGACCGCCGTCACGATCGACCAGGGTATCCCCGCCCACCATTCCCCCAACCACGCGATCGCGCCCATGACGGTGCCCATCGAGGCCGCGTGAATGCTGATTTTCCAGAACCTGGTCACTCCGGCCACCGCCATCGCGGCTATCGCGTAAGTTAACATCAGGCAAACCATGGGGCGCGTGACTCCTACCTTGCACATCACTAGGGCGCCGATGGCGTGGTAGATAGCACCGACCGTCAGGAGTGGTAGCCGGTCCCGTCTCTTGGAGACGAACACATCGGTGCCCTTCACCCGGATGTAAACTGCTGCCGTGAGTATCACTAACAGTACTCCGAAGAACAGCCCCAGCGCTGTACCCACCACGTCCCCGTACTTCTTGCCTACGAGGATGACGGTGGCCGCCTCGGCGGTCGACGGGTTCACGACCAGAGAGACCGCCTTGGCGACCCGCTCGATCGCGCCAACACCCCCGTCACTCCCTGCTGACCAGGACCGCTCCTATCACTATCAGTATGCACCCGACCACCGTCTCGACGCTAGGCCGCTCCCTCAGGGCCAGGATGGAAAACAGTGTCGCGAACAGCGGATACGTGCTCGACAACGGCACGATCCTGGAGGCCTGCCCAGAGCTGAGGGCTAGGTAGTAAAGGTACAGCCCCAACCCTCCGGCCAGTATCCCGCCGACGATCATGTAGCCGACGTATTTCAGGCCACCCACCTGCGACCTACCGACGGCCAGACACACCACCGCGAGGAACGCCACCGCCGCCAGGCTCCGGATCAGGGTGGCCGTCATGGGGTCCATTCCACGTAGCCCGACTTTCTCGATCACCGGCGCTAGGCCCCACAGTAACGCCGCCAACAGTGCGTACGTCTCCGCCTTCATCCCACGAACTCCACCCTTTTCACCCGTAGTACCTTCAGCCGCTCGGTCGGGACACCTTCCTCGGGCTCCTCGTAACCCGCCAGCACCTCGACCTCTTCGTGCGGCTCCAGCTCTCGACGCTCCTCGAGCACGAGGTCGCCTTCCCGGATCAGCATGGCGAGCTTCCGCTTCACATTCGCGCTCCCTATTCTGATCTCCAGCTCCTCACGCTCCCCCTCCAGCCTGACTCGGTTGAACTGCAATCACTCACCCTCCAACTCCCGCTCGAGCCTTTCGACGGCCGTTTTGACGTCCTCCTCTCGGACACCGATGGCAGCGTTGATGGTGATGTAGTTCGAATGGTACCCCCGGAGCCGGCTGGTTCCGAACGGATCGTCCGCACGAACACCCCTCGGTCCCGTGACCCTCCTCACGTACAGCCTGGCCGCGAGGTCCACGGGGTCGTGCCCTTCCACGGCGACCGCCGAGGCTATCGGGTTATCCACGTCGAGCACGCGGACGTCGTCTCGACGGGCCTCGAGATCCTCCAACAGCTCGTCCAAAAGCGCTTTGCACTCCTTCTGCCTCCGCATCAGGCGCCGGTATCCCTTCATCCCCAAGGAGAGCAGCGAGATTAACGCGTGGGCCACCGGTGCCGCGCTGGCGCGACCAGGATAAGCCCTGGAAACCTCCCGGAGCGTCTCCTCGTCCGGCGCGTACACGATCCCTCCACCCACGGGTGTTAGGAGGTTCTTGTCCGTCGAGCTTACGACCACGTCCACGCGCCCTCGCTTGATCGCTCGGTTCAGTAGATCTCGGTACTGCTCGTGCTGGATCCCGTAGGCGGCGTTCACGACGTGAGGGACCCCGTACTCCTCGCAGAGTTCGGCGATCTCGGGCAGCGGATCGCTGCTTCGCGGTGGGAAGAACGTCAGCGTGCTCAGCACGGCAGCCGGGGACTCCGAGCGCTCCAAGGCCTCCTCCACATCCCCTGGGTCCACCACGATCCTGTCACCCTCGATCTCCGTGTCCACCACCCTCATCCCGAAGCCGGCCAGTCGCACGGCTTTAATCGGACTCTTGTGGGCGGCGTACGGATAGATCACCTCCTCGCCTTCACCCAACGCCGACAGGCACAGCGCTATCGACAGTCCCGTAGCACCGGGTACCACGAAGGCACCTTCGATCCGGAACCCGAGCCTCCGGAGGAAGTCCGTGACCAGCCTGTTCGTTAACGCGTACATTATCGAGGCGCCCGGAGCCTTCGGCTGTGGATCCACGAGCGTCCCGCTCCTACCCACACCGTGGCAGAACCCGAACACGGACTCCTCCGCAAGCCTTGAGGCTACCCGGGCTTCCCTCTCCCCGATACGTGCCGCCTTGGGGTCCTTGTCGGTGTCCATCCTCGACAGCTCCCACAGGAACGTCGCGATGACGTCGTCCGGCCAGCCCTCCTCCGGCATCCTACGCTCGCTGAGGAGTCGTTCCACGGGTTCCCTGTAGGAGTCGAGCACGGTACGCCCACGCTCCAGCATGTGGTCGGGGATGAGTCCCCGCATGTCCTCCGGGTCCAGCAAGGTCGACACCCCGGTCGTCGAGCTACGTGGGAAGTCGAGAGCCGTCTCCCGTGAGGTACTCCTGGCGCTCGAGGAGCTCGAGGAGCTGAACGTTAAAGTCGTGAGCGCTGGGGTCGACCTCGGCGAGGAGGACCGGCCCACGTTCTACGCGGCTCGATTCCTGGACCTTCCCGAGCTCGAGGTCGACCGGAGAACGGCCGTCCGGTTGCTCCAGGGGGAGGAAATCCCGGTGGACGCGAGGCCGGGCCATTACCGGGTGATCGTCGGGAACGTGGTCCTGGGTGTGGGGAAAGTCGGTCGTGACGGGAAACTCCGATGCCGTGCACCGAGGAAGTACGCGAGACTCAGGTTGTGGTGAGCGATGAGGTACGTGGAAGAGTTCCGTGAGCGTTTGGAGCGGATCTTCGGTGACCGTGCCGAGGACGTGTACCGGTACCTGTTGGAGGGTCGTCCACCCACTTACGTCCGGGTGAACACGCTGAAGGCGGACGTCGAGGAGGTTGTGGAGAACCTCGAAACGGCGGGAGTCGAGCTCGCCGAAACCCCACTATCGTACGCCTTCCGTGTCCTCAGTAGTCCCGGGCCGCTGGGTTCCTCGCTGGAACACGTGGCCGGTTACCTTTACCTTCAGGACCTGGCTTCGATGGTCCCCCCGGAGCTCCTTGACCCGGAACCTCCGGGTCCCGTGATAGACCTGTGCGCGGCCCCCGGGAGCAAAACCACGCAGTTAGCACAGCTGCTCGGCGGCGAGGGCGTCGTACTGGCCGTCGACGCCGACCCTCGGCGCGTCCGGGCTCTGGTTCACAACGTGAACAGGCTGGGATGTGTCAACGTGATCGTGGCACACGCCGACGCGGCACGTCTGCGTATCAGCGCCCCTTTCCTCCTGCTGGATCCCCCGTGCTCGGGTGAGGGCACCCTGCACCGAGATCCACACGCCCTACGTACCTGGACTCCGAAGAAACCCGGGAGGTTCGCCCGGACGCAGCTGCGCCTCCTGAGGGCCGCCCTGAGGATGCTGCCGCCGGGCGGCCGTCTGGTGTACTCGACCTGTACGTTCTCCGTCGAAGAGAACGAGCTGGTGATCCACGAGGCTCTAGGGAACGACGACAGGTACCGGATAGTCCCGTCCGTCCCACGGTGGCTCGAACCTCACACCGTCCCCGGGCTAACCGAGTGGGAAGGGAGGGAGCTCCGGGAGGACCTGAGGCACGCCTTCAGGATCGATCCGGCCAGCCTAGAATCCGACGGTTTTTTCGTCGCGGTAATCGAGCGTCGCCACTGACAATTTAGTGTACGACCGTCACCCTCCGAGTGGGACTTAATCACGTCCACCTCCACTCTCTGCGGGTGATCACGTGGCAGGAGACAACGAAGCGACCGAAGTCGACAAGCGCGATATCGCCCTACTCCGCGCCTTAGAGGGCCTGAGCAGGGCCTTCGAGTGGGTTCCCGAGGACAAGCTGCTGGAACGGTTGCCGATGGATTACTCGGAGCTGGCAACCCGGCTGGAGAAGCTGGATTCCCTGGGGCTGATCGATTACCGGTACATACCGACGTACCAGACCTACGCCGCCAGGATGAAGGAGCGGGCCTACGACACCCTCGCTCTGTGGGACATGAAGAAGCACGACGTCTACGAGCGGCTCGGAACGATCATAGGCGAGGGCAAAGAGGCGACGATCGTGAACGCGAAGGACCCTGAGGACGAGTGGGTGGCCATCAAACTGCACAGGTACCACGCCCCGGAATTCAGGAGGATCAAGAAGACGCTCGCGTACGCCGCCGTGAAGGTTCGCGGGGAAGAACTTCGGGTGGACGACCACCGCATCGACGTACCGCGCGCCAAGGCCCAGGTCGAGATGAAGGTGCTCCAGCGCCTCCACTCCAAGGGGTTCCCCGTACCGGGGCCCCGAGCCATCAACCGTCACGCGGTCGCCATGGACATGATCGAGGGGCACGCCCCGGGTATACCGGCCCCACTGCTCGCCAAGATCAAGGTTAAGAACCCCGAAGAGGCCCTCGAGGTTATCCTGGAGGACTACCGGGAGATCGTCCTGGAGGGCCACTATGTCCACGGCGACTTCAGCGAGCACAACATCCTGGTTACACCTGACGGCGAACTGTACTACGTCGACTGGCCTCAGGCCGTGCCGATCGAGCACCCTTCCGCACCGAAGCTCTGCTACCGCGACCTCAAGAACGTAATCGAGCATTTCAGGCGTAAGTACAGGATCCGCGTCCCCGACCCGAAGGAAGTGTACGACGAGATAGCGGACGACCTCCAGTCGCTGATGGAGGAGAAGAAGGAGGAGTACGAACGGCACAAGAAAGCCGCCGAGAGAACCCTCGAGAGGTTCGAGGAGAGCGTCGAGCGGGTGGAAGGTAAGCGTGAAGGTCGTAAGGCCGGACCGACGGAGGACGAGGAGGACAGGGTTCCCGGAGGTGGTGATGGCGGAGGGTAAAACCCCCGAGCAGGTCTCGGAGGCCCTGGAGGCGCTCCTACGGAGCGAGGGGATCGCGATAGCGTCCCGCGTCGATCCGGAGCTCCTCGACGACCTGGAGATACCGGAGGACGCCGACGTGGAGTACGACGAGGCCGGTCGCGTCCTCGTGCTCAAGGATCCGGAGTACGAACCCCCATATCGGGGCGGACGAGTAGGGGCCGTCGCGGCGGGGACCTCCGACCTGCCCTACCTCTCCGAATGTGCCACCGTGCTGGAGGCGTTGGGGATCGAGGTGCACACGGAGATCGACGTGGGAGTGGCCGGTCCTCACCGACTCCTGGCCGCGGTTCGGAGGTTGCGGAAGTTCAGACCGCACGCGGTCGTGGCGGCGGCCGGGATGGACGGAACGATGCCGGTCGCCCTCAACGCGATGTTGGACGTTCCCGTCATCGGCTTACCCACCCCGGTCGGTTACGGGCTCGGGGGCTCCGGAGAAGCGGCGCTGCTCGGTATGCTACAATCCTGCTCTCCCGGACTCGTCGTCGTGAATGTCGCCAACGGAATCGGTGCGGCGGCCGCTGCGGTTAAAATCGTCAGGGTGTGTCTGGAGGGGGAGAAACCATCGAAGAAACCCAGAAACTCACGACGCTGAGGGACGTGGAGGAGTACGTCGGAATACGGGAGCGGGTGATCGATCGAGGTGTCGGAGGGTCGTGCAGGGACAGGGTGGAGGACTTCCTGGTCATGGAAAAGCCCTCGAGGAACACCTACATTCCCCTGACCATCGTCGGTGAGTGTCCCGAGTGCCGCGAGTACCACCGAGGGCGGGAGTGTCCCGAGTGCGGGCAGGATCTACGCCGACCGCGGCTTCGACCTCAGTTCGGGGGTCGCGGTCCACATACGCTGTTCTACCTGGAGAAGTACGACTGGGACACCATGAAGGCCGTACGTAGGATCGCACAGGCCTTGAGGAAGCACCACCGTCACTTCGGAATCGCCGGCATGAAGGACAAGCGGGCCGTCACCTCCCAGCGGGTAACCGTGCGGGGGGTACCTCCCGGAGTCCTGGCCCGGCTCAGGATCCGCGACCTCAAGATCGTACCGATGGGCCGTGCTCGACGCAAGCTACGTCCCGGAGACCTGTGGGGAAACAGGTTCGTTATCACCGTGCGTGGCGCGAAGGTACGTCGACTCCCCGAAGCCCTGAGGACGGTTCGGGAGCTCGGAGGCGTGCCCAACTACTACGGTCTCCAGCGGTTCGGCAGCCGACGCCCCGTCACCCACGTCGTCGGAAAGTACGTGGTACTCGAGGACTGGGAGAAAGCCGTCAAGACCTTCCTGACCCTCGAATACCCCCGCGAGTCACCTGAAGCCCTCGAGGCTCGACGGTGGTTGAAGGAACACTGGGGGGAGTTCAAGGAAGCACTACGGAGGTTCCCCAAGTTCCTCGACTACGAGCGTCACATCCTCGAGCACTTGGCCCGACATCCGCATGACTATATCAACGCCTTCCGTCGCCTACCGATGTGGATACGTAGAATGTTCGTGCACGCTTACCAGTCGTACCTGTTCAACCGCATCCTCTCGGAGAGGATCGCCCGGGGTCTCCCGGTCCACCGGCCCGTCGAGGGGGACGTGACCCAGGACGGCCTGCCCACCGTCCCCCTCCCCGGGTTCCGCACGGAGCTCAGCGACGGCCCACAGGGCGAAATAGAGCGTGAGGTGTTGGAGGAGGAGGGCGTGAGGCTGGAGGATTTCGAAATAAAGAGCATGCCGGAGCTCTCGGCCGGCGGAGACCGGAAGCCGGCGTTGCTCCGAGTGTACGGGCTGCGTGCCGAGGCGATCGGTGACGATACCGTACGGTTCACGTTCTCGCTGCCTCGTGGCGGTTACGCGACCACCGTCCTGCGGGAGCTCTTAGGGTCGGAGGGAGTGTACGCCGACTAGTACTCGTAGAAGGCGGCGCTACCGCACTCCTCGCACAGCCCCGCGAACCGCAGCTTTCCACGCTCTCGCTTGGCCCTCTTGTACTCCTCCTTCGTGCAGTTCGGACAGACCACCGCGGGGTCGTTGGGCGACACGATCGGTACGTGAGAGCTCTTCACCATCCGGTATCACCCCCTACGTCGCCGTACCGGCCCACAACGCCGTAGGTAAGGTAAAAAGAAAACCGCCGCGGCTCGTGGTGGGGCGGCGCGGTTTGAGCGTCCTCGAGAGGATCATCCGCGGATCGGATCTGGATCGGGAAGAGGCCCGCGATTTGATGTGTCGAATCGTCGGCGGTGAGCTTTCCGACGTTGAAGTAGCCGGTATCTTGGTGGCGCTACGCTGTAAGGGGTACACCTCGGAGGAACTCGTAGGTTTCGTCGACGGGATGATGGAGCACGCGGTGAAGGTGGATCCGGACGTCGAGAGACTCGTGGATACGGCCGGCACCGGTGGGGACGAACTGGACACCTTCAACGCCAGCACGCTGGCGGGGCTCACCGCGGCGGCGGCCGGCGTGCCCGTCGCGAAGCACGGGAACCGCAGCGTCACCAGCGAGTGCGGTAGTGCCGACATCCTGGAGGCCCTCGGTGTGAACATCGAGGCGGATCCAGACACGGTTAAGCGCTGCATCGAAGAGGTTGGATTCGGATTCATGTTCGCGCCGAAGTTCCATCCCGCCATGAAGAACGTCATGCCGGTACGCCGTAAGCTGGGGATCCGAACTGTCTTCAACGTCCTCGGACCACTCACCAACCCCGCCCGGGAGCGCGTTACCGGGCAGGTCATCGGTGTGTACTCGGAAAACCTGCTGGACCTCGTGGCCGGTGCCCTCGCGGAACTCGGGGTTCGGAGGGGACTCGTGGTTTACGGTTTAGACGGTGTTGACGAGCTGAGCGTCACCTGCGAGAACGAGGTGGTGTACGTGGACGACGGGGAGGTGACGGATAGGGACACGGTGGCCCCCGAAGACGTCGGACTGGATCGAGCCGATCCGAAGGACGTCGCGGGTGCGGATCCGGAGACCTCGGCCGAGGAAGCTCGGAAGATCCTGGGCGGTGAGCTGCCCGTCGACCACCCGAAGGTCCAGATGACGGCGTTCAACGCGGGTGCCGCTCTCTACGTCGGGGAAGCCGTCGATTCGTTGGAGAAGGGAATTCAGCGCGCACTGGACGTCCTGGAGGAGGGACGGGCTCTGGAAGTCCTGGAGAAGGTAGTCGACCTCTCCTCCTAACACCTCGTACCCCGGACGATACGTTTCGGACTCTATAACGATTGGTGCGGGCGGGGGCGTTTACCCGCCGTAGTCCTCGATGTAGTCCTCCGGCTTCGGGGGCTCCGGCTTCAGACCCTTCCTCTCCCGGATCTCCCGAATGATCTGCTCCTCCAGCTCCTCGGGCACGCGCTCGTAGCCGGCGTGCTCGGTGGTCCAGATCGCGCGACCCTCGGTGGCCGATCGGATGTCGTTCGCGAATCCGAACATCTCGGCCACGGGTGCCTTACCCTTGATGATGACGGTATCTCCCTCCTGCTGGATCTCCTCGATAGTACCTCTACGTCCCTGTATCTCCTTGGTCACGGCACCCATGTAGTCCTGCGGTACGGTCACGTAGATGTACTGCATCGGCTCGAGCAGGTGCGTGTCGGCCAGCAGCATGCCGCCGTAGATCGCGCGCTTGATCGCCGGGATCACCTGAGCCGGACCTCGGTGTACGGGGTCCTCGTGGATCTCGGCGTCCACGAGGCTGACCTTCACTCCTCGGCACGGCTCCTTCGCCAGCGGACCCTCCTCCATGGCCTCCTCGAAGCCTTCGATCAGCAGCTCCATCACCTCGTTCAGGTACTGCAGACCCACGGTCTTGTCCAGGAAGAAGTTCGTACCCTTGACGGTCTCGACGGCCTTCGCGTCGTCCCGGTCCATACCGTACTCCATCAGCGTCTCCTCGAGCTCCTTCTTGCTCATCTCCTCCGGGTTGAACTTGCCCTCCTCGATGGCCTCCACGATCTCCTCCTCGACGGGCTCCACCGTCACGTAGAACTTGTTGTGCTTGTTCGGAGACTTGCCCTCGACCTCATCGTCACAGACTCCGAACACGCCCTCTCGGTACACCACGATCGGCTCCGAGACCTTGATGTCCACACCGCGCTCCTTGATCCTGTGGGCGATGATCTCTAGGTGCAGCTCGCCCATACCGGAGACCAGGTGCTGTCCGGTCTCCTCGTTGATCTCGACCTTGACCGTCGGGTCCTCCTTCGCGATCTGGTGCAGGATCTCGATCAGCTTGGGCAGGTCCTGCGTGTTCTTAGCCTCGACGGCCACGGTGACTACGGGCTCGGCGAAGTGCTGCAGCTCCTCGAACGGCTCGATCGGATCCTCCGGGTCGGTCACGGTCTCACCGGCCCACACGTCGCGCAGGCCGGTCACGGCCGCTATGTTACCCGCCGGCACCTCGTCCGTGCGGATACGGTCCGGTCCCATGTAGATACCTACCTGCTGCACTCGGGTCTCCTTCTTGGAGCTCGCCAGGTACACCTGCTGACCCTCGCGGATCGTACCGGAATATACCCGGCCCGTCGCCACCTCACCCGCGTGCTCGTCGATCCGGACGTCCGTCACGACCATGGCCAGCTTGCCGTTCGGGTCGCACTTCCTCAGCGTCTTACCGTCCTCGCTCTCCGGATCACCCGGCCAGATCTGCTCGATACGGTACTCCTGCGCCGTGACCGGGTCCGGGAGATGCTTGACCACCATGTCCAGCACTACCTGGTACACGGGAGCCTCCTGGGCCAGCTCCTTCTGCTTGTCCTGCTGACAGTACTCGATGATGTCCTTGAACGTGATCCCGGTCTTCTCCATGAACGGGAAGCTGATACCCCAACCGTAGTACGCGCTTCCGAACGCCACGGAACCGTCCTCGACGCTCACCTTCCACTCGTCCTTGAACTCCTCGGGCGCCATCTGCTCGATCATCTTGTTGACCTCGGAGATGATCTCCAGGAACCGGTTCTGCATCTCCTCCGGGCTCAGCTTCAGCTCGTTGATCAGTCTGTCTACCTTGTTGATGTACAGTACCGGCCTCACGCGCTCTCGGAGAGCCTGCCGGAGCACGGTTTCCGTCTGTGGCATCACACCTTCGACCGCGCATACGACCACGATCGCGCCGTCCACGGCTCGCATGGCCCGGGTCACGTCACCCGAGAAGTCCACGTGACCGGGGGTGTCGATGAGGTTGATCAGGTACTCCTCGCCCTCATACTCGTGCACCATGCTGACGTTCGCGGCGTCGATCGTGATACCTCGCTCCTGCTCCATCTCGTCGAAGTCCAGCACGAGTTGATCTCCGGCCAGCTCCTCCGAGATCATCCCGGCGCCGGCCAACAGCTGGTCGGATAACGTCGTGTTGTGCACCACGAACCCTTCGGCGGCGAAGTTGTGATGCTCTTCGACCGTGAAGTCGTACACGTAACCGTCGTACTCGACCTCCTCGACGCGTACCACCTCCAGGAAGCAGACGTCGTCCCTGGCGAGCGCCTTCAACCTCTCGAGTGCCTCACCCTCGACCCCGACCGCCTCCAGGGTGCTGATCACCTTCTCGAGGCTCGACTTAGTCAGGCCCACCTGGCCACCCTCGTAGTTCGAGTAACAGTTGAACATCCTCGTGGTTGGGACGTCACCGCGAACTTCCCGAAGGATTTCCCCGCTGATCGGTACCTTCTCGAGCTCCGAGGACGACGCCTTCTCCATCAGTTTCTTCAGCTTCTCCGCCTTCTCGGGCTCCCGGAAGCCCGGGAACCTCTCGAGCGACCGGGCGCCCGACACGTACAGGGTGTAGGCACCGTCTCCCTCCCTGAGGTAGCTGGCCACGTCGAACTTCTGCAGGAGCAACTGGAGATCTTCCAGGAACTCCCGGCTCACGGAAGTCACCGATACCGCGCTCCGACCCTCCTCGACGGTACCGTCCGCGTCGAAGTACCCGCGGATGAACTCGGCGATGCAGTCCAACGGTGCCCTGGTCAGGAAGTCGTTGACCCGGATCCTGTGGGCCTTCTTCCTCCTCGGGTAGTCGAAGAGTGCCTCCAGGATCCTCGGGACGGTCTCCGGGAAGTCAATCCGCGCGGTCTTGCCCTCATACCTTCGGACTCGGACCTCCAGACCCATGTCGCTCGCGATCCGCTTTACCTCCCCCTGAATGGCTTCGGACCCGTTGGTGAGCTGGTTCCAGCACCCGTCACCGAACATGAGACCCGCCAGGTAGAACAGATCCTCCGGCTCGGGCAGTCGGATGGGCTTCGTCGACTTGGTGTTCGACCGGTAGGAGACCTCGACGGCGTCGTAGAGGTCCGCCAGGTCCAGACCCAGCTCTTCCGCCAGGTCGACGAGGATATCGGCTCGAATCCGTCCCTTTCTCAGCTGGTAGTAGAACGAGTTTTCCTCGATGTCCACCTCCAGCGTCTCCCATAGCGCCTTGATTCCGCGCTCCTTGGCCAGCTCGAGAACGCTCTCCGCCTCCTCTTCCGGCAGGTGGACGAAGAAGTCCCTGCCGAGCCTGCGGAACACCTCGCGCTTGAGCTCCTCCTCGCTCATCCCTTCGTGGACCAGCTTCTGGGTGCACACGATGTAATCTCCGATCTCCAGCTCGTCGGCCCTCTTCTCGACGATCTCACCCGAGGGATCCAGGACGAGGAACTTGTGCTCCGGCGTCGTACGGATGCTCCTACCGTTCTTCACCTCGACCTCCACGAGCTTGTCCGCCTTCAGGCGCCACACGTGAGTTATCTTGCCTTCCACGATCTCTACGGCGTCCTTGTCCAGCGAGGATACTCCGACGGGCTCTCTTAGCTCGTAGACCTCTTCACTCTCATCGCACTTCACGAGTCTGCCGCGCTCTTTCAGCTCCTCGAACAACTCGTCCGCTCGGACGAACCGGCCGTCTGCTAGGCAGATCTTGGTCTCGGGAGCCACACACTTACCGTGGTCTATATGGGCGATGATACCGATATTACGGATCTTCCCCGGCTCGGTCATTAGTTTGCGGCACTTCTCGGCCATCTTCTCCTTACGACCCAAAACCTACGACCCCCTTATCGGGCCGCCTCCGCGATGCGCTCGATCTCCTCCTTACGCCGGATGGAGTGGCACTCCGTATCGTATCTCGCGGCTGCGATGATCTCCTCCGCCAAGCACTCCTCTATCGGTTTCGGGTTGCGGAACGCCCGCTGCTGAGCGCCCTCCGTAATTAGCCGGAGGGCGATGTCCAGCCGCCGCTGCGGCGAGGAATCGACGGCCTCGTGGTAAGAAATACCTCCGTAAATGATCGTGGTGGTCTCCTCCCTCGGAGCGGCGTTCTCCAGGGCCTGCACCAGAACCTGGATCGGGTTCTCACCGGTCCGCTCGTGGATGATGTCGAACGCCCTCTTGACTATATTGTATGCGAGGTGCTTCTTGCCGGTGTTCTTTTCCGTCCGCATCACACGGTTGATCAGCCTCTCCACGATCGGGACTTCCGCCTTCGCGAACCGCTTCTTGGCGTGACGACCGCCAGTGTGCGGTAGGTACATCGGCTTCAGACAGATGTAATCCTTCAGACCCGGGTCTCGAACCTCGACCTCCGTGGGGTCCCACTTGCCGAACACCTTCATCTCGTAGAGTCTGTCCAGGTACGGGTTGCCCTCCAGCTCGGAGTACACCACTCGGCGCTCCTCCGTCTCAGCTTCCTCCTCGGTTACTTCCTCTTCCCTCTCCATCTCCTCGACTTCCTTGGCCAACTCGAACGTCCCCTTAACGCATCGGCTTCTCGATCTTACCCTTCAGCAGCTCGGACAGAGCCACGTCGTTCACCTTCACGACCTTGTATCGGACGCCCGGAATGTCTCCCTTAGCGCGACCCTTGGGACCTCCGATACCCTCGATGACCACCTCATCGTGCTCGTCGATGTAGTCGATCGCACCGTCACCGGGACAGAACGCGGTGACCTGCTTACCGTTCTTGATCAGCTGGACGCGTACGCACTTACGGATCGCGGAGTTGGGCTGCTTCGCCTCGACTCCGACCTTCTCGAGCACGATCCCACGCGCCTGAGGTGCGCCCTCCAGTGGGTCTGCCTTTTCGTCGAGTTTCAACATCCTACGCTTATACCTCTCGTCCTTCCACCGGAACTTCTTACGCTTCTCCCGCAGCTTACGGGCCGCGAACTCCCCAGCGGGACTCTTCTTGCCCGGCATGAGCGTGAGCCCCCTAGATCACGTGACGATGATATCATCGATACCATGGTGTCTCCTCGCGAGGATCCGCGCCTTCTTTATGTTCCTTCCCCCTTTACCGATAACCCGGCCCCGCTCGGACTCCGGCACGTCCACTATCGCGACTTTCTTGTTCCCGCGCTCCGTCACTCGAACGCTCTTCACGCGCGCCGGAAACAGGGCGTTTCGGATGAACTTCTCCGGATCCTCGGAGTGCTCCACGACCTCCACGTCCATCCCGAGCTGCTCCTGAACGCGACGCACGTTCTGACCCTTCTTACCGATCGCTAGGCCTATCTGTCCCTCCTTCACCACGAAGATCGCCCTGTTGTGCTCGTCGTCGATCACGCAGTCCAGCACGTGTGCCCCGGTGAGGCTCTCGAAGAGCGCGATCATGCGGATCTGCTCGGTTTCCAGTTTAACCGCCAAGGTTTTTCACCCCTTTTAGCTCGGTGCGGCCCCTTCCTCCATAGCCTTGCGGACCGTAGCGATGAGGTCAGACTCGCCGTCGTCCAGGACCGCCATCGAAGCTACCACGTGTGGTCTACCGCATACGTCACCCAGATCCATGCTCGTGCCCGGGTACACGAACACCGGTACGTCGGCTAGCTCCGCGTAGTACTCGATGTCTTCACGGATTTCGGCCGGACAGTTCGCCGCTACGATCACTAGCTTGGGCTTCCCTAGTTTCAGTAGCTTGATGGTCTGGTTGGATCCTAACACGACGTCTCCAGTCTCGACAGCCATGCGGATCTGACGCTCAATCTCCTGCAGCTCCACCAAGTTACAACACCCCGGAATGAGAACTAGCCCTTACCCTCGATGGTGCACAATGAGTCATTCCGCCCCGCTCACGTTTCACCCCGCGCGGCACGGTTTCCCCATAAAAGTCTTACTCCTCGACCGGGTCTGACTTAAGAACTTACTGCGAGAAACAGGAAACGCTCCCCCGACACCTGTATACGACGATACGCGGGCTACCCGCGACGGGGCACTACCGGGCTCCGCGCGTCGAAGTACCGGGACGGATCCTTCGAGATGCACCTATCCCTACGCGTCTATCTCGACGGCTCAGAGGTGGCGCTGTGACCACGTCCACTTATCAGCGCGAAAAACATCGCGAACAGGTGCCGTGAAACCGAGACGGTAGCGGCCGAGCTCGGGTACCGAGTTACCTCCGCGGGTACCTACCGGCGCCCGTGCCGCTAGTGGGTGTAAGCGATCGTAGTCCCATGGGGTGATGGGAAGGAAAGCGGCCCAGTTCAGCTCTCCCCTTCCTCTTCTCCCTCCTTGAACTTGGAGTAATCCACTGTGAGCTCCACCGTACCGGTACCCACCGGTACCGGCTTACCCACGATGATGTTCTCGAGCACTCCACGCAGCTCCTCGACGTCACCCGACGTCGCCGTTTCGGTGAGGACCCTCGATACGTACTCGAAGGCGGCCTTCGTGAGCGGGCTGCCCTTCAGCTCCATCACCGAGTAACCGCCGACGGACCGTACGCTACGCAGCTCGCCCCAGAACGACATCATGTCGCTGATGAGCATGAAGTGGCGCGGGTCTACGGAGATCCCCTGGCTCTCGTACACCTCCTCGAGCTGCTCGATGATCGCGTTCCGCCCGGCCTCCACCCCGAGGAGCACGTCCACTATCTTCGGGTCGTTCGTGTTCACCCGCGTAGCGTCGACCTCGTCCAACTGCATCAGCTGCAGCATCAGGTAGGCGCGCTTCGCCACCTTGCTGTTCCTGGCGCGCTGGGAGATCCACCTAGGAGGCCGTCCCGGGGCTCCCTCAGGACTACCTCTGACAAGGATGTAGTATTCCTCCTCGTCCTCATCGTACTGGACGGAGGCGTGGAGTACCCCCTCGATCCCCTTCACTACGGCCTCGCGGAGGTCGTTCGCGATCTCGGCCAGCTCCGATGCCGACTCCACGTCCGCGAGCGTCACCTTGAGGACATCTCCCTCGAGGTGACACGCCCCGCCGGTGTGCTCCCGGACGAAGGCCACGAGCTGGTCTTCGTCGATCCCGTGTTCCTCTATCCGCTCCTCATCCAGGCCGATCTCGATGGCGCACTCGTCCGGGTTCACCTCGATGTACTCCGTGAGTTCCTCGAACCGCGTCTCCTCGATCTTTCGCGCCACTCCCTCGGCCTTCTCCCGATCGCTGCGGTACGGTTCCTTGAGTCTCAGTTCGATGACCCACGTCGGGGGACCGTGATAGGGGAGAGAAAGGACACGCTCCAGCGCCGGCATACCGGTGGTGATGTCGATCTCCGCCACACCGGCCAGGTGGAACGTACGCATGGTCATCTGCGTCGCCGGCTCACACATCGACTGAGCCGCCAGAACGCCCACCGCGTCGCCCCGCTCGATCTGTCGGCACTTGTAGTTGCGTACGAGCGCCCGGAGGACCTTCCGCACGGTTTCTTCGTCGGCGTCCTTGAGCTCCTCGTCCTCCGACACCTTCTCGACGATCTCTCGGTGTACCGAGTCCGGGAGCTCCACGTCCTCCTCCTTACAGACCTCTTCGAGCAGCTCCTCCACGTTCATCCCGCGCCTCCCCTCACTCTTCTCTCTTCCTCCAGCACCACTTCCTTCACGACCTTCAGCGCCTTCTCGACGTCCAGGTTCAAGCCCCACTTCTTGGCGGGATCTACGCCGTCTTCACCGTACGTCAGCTGGATGACGTTGTTGGCGCTGTCGCGCACGCGCCCTCCGGAGTCCACGATCAGGTCCAGGGCGGTGGTCACGTAGCGTCGGTGTAGATAGCCCGAGTCCGCCGTTCTGAAGCCCTTGTCGATGAGACCCTCTCGACCGCTCATCGCGTGCAGGAAGTACTCGACCATGTCCAGCCCCTCGAAGAAGCCGGAGCGGACAAAGCCTCCCTCCTTCACACCCGGGATGAGGCTCTTCTCGAAGTGCGGTGTCACGCGGTCCGTGTACGAGTAGTTCACTATCTTCTCCATGATATGCTCCGTGTTGTGCTTCGCCCGGTGTGGACGCTCACCCATCACGGCCTGCTGACCGCCGATCAGGGCCATCCTCGCGATGTTGGTGATACTTCCACGCGCACCCGACTCCGGCATGATGTACGCCGGGTTGAACAGGTCACGGTGCTTCTTCAGCAGTCTCTCGGTCTCCACTCGCGGCTGGTTGAGGATGGCCATAACCTCGCTCTCGATGTTCCTCTCCAACATCTCACCGCGCTCGATCCGGCTCCGGTTGCAGGTCTCGTGCTCCTCGAGCTCCTGGAGCCTCCGCTCGCCCCGCTCGATGATCTCCTTCGCCTTCTTAGCGGCCTCGTCACACAGCCGCTCCACCTCGTCCCGGAACCTCTCGTAGATGTCCTCGAACTCGTCTATACCCAGCGTGAACCCGTACCTCGTCACGAACCGGAGACCGAGTCGACCGATCTTGTCCATGGCCCTCAGTGTGGTCTCGGCGGCCTTGAACCACGGGTACGACTCGCCCCTCGCTACCTCCCTGGCCGCGTAGCGGTGGACGATCTCGGTCATGATACCGTGGACGGTCTTCTCGTCCAGGAACCCCCGCACGATGCGTCCCTTCTCGATTACCACCTTACCGTGCTCCTCGTCGTCCGGACAGACCGCGTTCTCCAGCTCCACTCTGTCCAGCCAGTCCGGGAGGAAGACGCTCAGCAGCTGTCGGCCGGTTACGAGCGGCTCACCCTCCCTGGGTTGCCCGCAAACGAACTCGAGCTCGTGTATCTCCTCTTCGAACCCACGCCGGTACTTAGCCTCGGGTTTCAGCTTCACCTCCGTGGGCTCGAACCAGTCACCCTCCTTCTTCACCTCCTCCAGGAGCTGGTAGGCCTCTCGGAGCGGTATCCACGCCCTCGACAGCAGGTGGATACCGACGATCGCCTCGTGGATGGGGCTGTTACGGACGTCCTCGTGCCCGTTCTTAGGCGGCCACAGGTGGTACACGTAACAACCCATCAACTCCCTGACCTCGGCTCGAGCCTCCTCGGACTGTGGCACGTGCAGGTTCATCTCGTCGCCGTCGAAGTCCGCGTTGAACCCCACTCCCATATAACACGCCGCGGGCAGTCTGAACGTCTTACCGGGCATTACCCTCACGCGGAAGCCGAGCTCCGACTGGATGTGTAGCGTCGGCTGTCGGTTGAACATCACCGGGTCTCCATCCATGAGATGGCGCTCGACGACGTCGCCGGGTTCCAGGTCTTCCGCGAGCTTCTCCTTGTTCTCGTCGGTGATCCTGATCCGGCTCCCGTCCCGCTTGACCACGTAGTTGGCTCCCGGGTGCTTGTTCGGACCGTTGAGTACCAACTTCCGGAGCCGGTCGATGTTCCACTCGGTGACCCGCTCCGGAACGGTCAGCTCCTTGGCGATGGCCTCGGGGACACCCAACGTGAACGGGTCGAGCTCCGGATCGGGTGTGATGACGGATCTGGCCGAGAAGTTGACACGCTTACCGGCCAGGTTCTGCCTGAACCGACCTTCCTTACCCTTCAACCGCTGCACGATACCTTTCAGCGGCTTGCCGCCGGTCCGGTGCCTGGCGACGGGTACTCCACCGATCTCGTTGTCGATGTACGTGGTGACGTGGTACTGCAGCAGGTCCCACTGGTCCTCGATGATCGGCTCGGGGGCACCCGCCTCGAGCGACTCCTTCAGCCTGAGGTTCACCCGGACGATATCCACGAGCTTGTGCGTCAGGTCGTCCTCGGCACGTTCGCCGGTCTCCAGGATGATCGAGGGTCTCATGGTCACGGGAGGCACCGGCAGGACCGTCAGGACAGCCCACTCCGGCCTCGCCCGTTCCGGGTGGAAACCCAGGATCTCGACGTCCTCGTCGGGGATCTTCTCCAACCACGCGCGTATGTCCACGGGCCACAGCCGCTCGTCGTCCATCATAATCGTCGTGGGCTTCTGATACGTGATCTTCCTGGATTCGGCGCCGCAGTGCGGGCACGATTCACGCTTCTCGGCCCGGTCTATCACCTCCGCCGCCACCGACTTGACGGGCCTGATACCTTCCCTGACCTCCCGGAGGTAACTCTCGATCTCGTCCTCCGGTAGCTTGACCCTCCCACACTCCGGGCACGTGGCCCGCAGTACGTCCTTGATCCTCTCCGCGTACCTGGGGTGCAGGACCGGGCGGGCGAGCTCTATATGGCCGAAGTGACCAGGGCAGCGACCGGCCGGCTGACCGCACGTCCGACACCTGAGTCCGGGGTCGATGACGCCCATCCTGGTGTCCATCACGCCTCCTTCGATCGGGTACCCGTCCTCGTCGTACGTCTCCGGGCTAGTTACCTCGACCTTGGACATCTTCCGGATCTTGTCGGGCGGTAGGATCCCGAACAGGATGCGCTTCACGTACTTGGGTGGATCTTGAACGCGAGGTTCCTCCATCAGGGTCATTCCTCCTCACCCTCCTCCCGTTCGGACAGCGAGCCGACTTCCAGCACGGCGTCCATGCAGAACGACTTCAGCTCGTCCAGCAGAATCTTGAACGCGTACGACATCTCGACGCGGTCAGCCCGCACCTCGCCGCAGATGGGACAGATCGTCTTACCCGTCGCGGCGTGCACGTAACACAGCTCTCCGCAGTTCGGGCAAATGTACGCCTCGTACTTGTCGGACTCGTCGAGCAGCCTCTCTTTCAGGAACAATGAGGCGCCCCAAGCCACGAGGTCGTCGCGTTCCATCTCTCCGAACCTGAGACCGCCCTCCCGGGCCCTTCCTTCCGTCGGCTGCCTGGTGAGTACCTGCACAGGACCGCGCGATCTCGCGTGGTACTTGTCCTTCACCATGTGGTACAGCTTCCGGTACAGGCACACTCCGATGAAGACCTCCGCTTCGAGCTTCTGCCCGGTACGGCCGTCGTACATGACCTCCTTACCGGTGGGCTCGAACCCCAGCTCGCGGAGCATCTTCTTGATCTCCTCGTAGGCCTCCTTCGGGTTCGAGGTGAACGCGGAACCGTCGATCCTCTTCCCGCTCAGTGCCGCCGCCTTACCCGCGAGCGTCTCCAGAATGTGGGCCATGGTCTCACGCGACGGTAGCGCGTGCGGGTTGAGTATCAGGTCCGGTGTGATCCCGTCCTCGGTGAACGGCATGTCCTCCTCCGGGACGATCATCCCGATGACTCCTTTCTGACCGTGCCGTGAGGAGAACTTGTCACCGAGCTCCGGCACCCGCTCGTCCCTGATCCTCACCTTCACCAGCTTGTGTCCGTCGCTGGTCTCGGTGATGATCACGGAGTCCACGATACCGGAGTCGGTGTGCCGGATGGCCGTGGAGGACTCACGCCTCTCCTCCGCCGGCAGTTCCTCCGGTCGGAATTCCTCCAGGAAGCGCGGCGGGCTCGTCTTCCCGATGATCACGTCACGACCCTCGACGCGCTCCCCGACCTCCGCCAGTCCATCCTCTCCCAGGTGCTTGTACGCGTCCTCGGACCGGTATCCACGCACCTCCTTCTCCGGGATGCAGAACTTGTCCTTCATCCCGCCCGGATACGTCCGTGCCTCGTCTTCGAACGTCTTGAAGAAGAACGACCTAGCCAGACCGCGCTCGATCGCGGACTCGTTCATGATGATGGCGTCCTCCATGTTGTAACCCTCGTACGTGAGCACGGCGACGATCATGTTCTGGCCGGCCGGCCGCTCGTCGTAGTCGAAAGCTTCCGTACCTCTGGTCTTCACGAGCGGTCGGTGCGGGTAGTACAGCAGGTGACCCCGGGACTCCATCCGGATGGGGTGGTTCGCGGCGTAGAAGCCCAGCGCCTGCCGGGTCATGTTCGTACCCATCGTGTTACGCGGCGCCGAGTTCGACTCCGGCCAGGGGATGCAGCTGCAGCACGTTCCGAATATCGCCGCCGGGTCCAGCTCCACATGTGTGTACTTCTTCCGCTCCTCCTTAGGCATCGAGTAGAACTCCTCCAGGGACTGGGCGATGAGCGCGTTCTCCTCCTCTTCGGCGTCCAGGAACTCGATGACGCCTTCTTCCTCCAGGTCCTTCCACGAGATCTCTCCTTCTCGGAGCTTCTCCAGGTGCTCCTCCGTGAGCTTGACCTCGCCGTCCTCCACCACCAGTAGCGGACGGACCACGCGTCCACGGTCACAGTTCACGTGCACCTCGTTCAGGTCCTCGTGGTAGGCGGCGTTGACCCTCGGATGCAGCACGCCCTCCCGTCGCAACTCCCGGACTTTCTCCACGAACTCCTCCGGGTCCTCCACGTATCCGATCAGCCGTCCGTTCAGGTACACCGGGGTTCTATCTTCCTCGCGTTCGGGACCCTTGAGAACATGCTCAACGGCCTTATCCACACGGGTCTCCACGTCGTCCCGCACGCCACCCTCCTCGTTCGACACGGGTTCGGGGTCCCCCTTACTCGGTTTCGAGCCCGATCTCCTCCAGGATTTCGATCACCTCGTCCTCATCCGCGTCTTTGTGAACGACCTCGGCGTACAGGGCCAGGTTCTTGATCGCACCACAGTTGGCCCCCTCGGGGGTCTCGTTCGGGCACAACCGGCCCATGTGCGTCGGATGCAGGTAACGAGCCTCCTTCGGGATCGACCACTTACCCACACCCAGCTCCGTAGCGGCCCTGATCCTCCGCAAGTGCGACATGGTGGACATCCAGGTATACCGCTCGAGAATCTGGGAGACTCCGGTTCTGGGCCGGTAGTGGCCGGTCCTCCAGGTACCGGTCGACATACAGCTGCGGATGTGGTCCGTGACCTTGTCCGGACGCACGATGTACCGGATAGTGGGCTCACGACCCCGGGAGTACGCGCGCTCGAACTGATACCTCATCTCGCGGGCCAGCTGCTGGAACGCGTACTCGTAAGCCTCGTACAGTAGGTCACCCGCCAGCTTGATCCGCTTGTTCGCGTAATGGTCGCGGTCACGGACGCTCTTCACCTTGACCCTCCGGTACTTCAGCTCCAGCACCTCGCGCACCATCTTGAGGACCTCGTCGGCCTTCTTCCGGAAGACCTCCTTCAGCTTCTCATCGTCGTCCAGGTCGTCGACCTCGGCGATGTGCGGTAGGAAGTACTTGGCCAGTACCTCCTTACCCCGCTTAATTCGCTCCTCGCGGCTCTCGTCGGGTCTCGACAACCTGCCGATGTACTCCAGCGCGTCCTCCTGGCTGCCGATTTCCTCCTTCACGAGTACCCTCATCTGCTCCGCCATGATCGTGGCGAACTCGGGACCGACGCCCTCCATGATCTCCTCCTCGGTCAGTCCCAGCGCCCGTAATAGGATCACCACGGGGAACTTCCGGTACACGGCCGGCATATCGATGACCAGGCGACCCTTCCGGTCGATGACGTCCACGGGACCGCGGTACCGCTCGCCCCGGGAGTACACCCTGGAACGAACCTCGTCCAGTACACCACGCTCCCGGATCTTCTCGTTCACCCGTCGGTTCGGCGCGATATCCTCTAGGGACATCAGCACGCGTTCCGACCCGTTGATGATGAAGTAGCCGCCCGGATCCTTCGGATCCTCGCCGACTTCGATCAGCTCCTCCTCCGACAGGCCGTAGGTGTTACACACCTTCGACCGGACCATCACCGGAAGCTCGCCGACGTAGACGTTGTCCCGCTCGACCTCCTCCCCGTCCTCGTACATTACGATCTCCGCGTACAGGGGCGCGGAATAGAGCATGTTCCTCAGGCGTGCCTCCATCGGGTAGATCTTCCGACGCGCGCCGTCCGGCTCTATCGAGGAGGGTTCTCCCACCTCGATCCTCTCGAACTCGATTCGGTAGCTGGCTCCCTCCACTTCCGGTTCGATCGGTTCCATCTGCTCGATCAGCTGTTGCAGGCCCTCGTCTATCAACCAGTGATAGGATAGGAAGTGATGGGCGATGAGTGGGTGCGTCTTTACATCGCCCAGGAGTTCCTCGTTTCTACGTAAATAACCCTCCAATAACGCCAAATAATCCTCCTCACTCAGAGACTTGACGGGTTCGGCCATCGGGTTCCCCCCTACTCGGGCGGATTGGTCACGACCCGGTACACCACGGTCTTACCCGCGGTCGGGCTGTCTCGGACGATTTTAACCAGACTCCCGGGCTTGATCCGCTTGCCGAGTTTCTCGCTCAGCGCCACGACCACGGGGTCGTTCGTGTGGATCCTCGGCAGGTCGTCCTTCTCCACCCCGAGCTCCTCGAGTATCTTCTCGATCTCCTCCTCGTCGTCGATGACCTCGTGCTTCGGCACGAGCACGTGGTTCAACACCACGTCCGGATCCAACCGCTCCGCCATGCCCCTTCCCCCACCCGAAGGGGCACGTTTCCACGCACAGACCGCAGTCCACACACGAGGCCTCCGAGAACCCCAGGAAGACCTCCCGCACGGCGGCCGCCGGCGGTATTATACAGTCCACCACGGGACAGATATCCCAGCACGTTCCGCAGAGCTCGCAGTCCCCCTCCACGACCGCACGGCCCTCTTCCAATCGCAGAGCCTCTACCGGGCAGCGTTCTACGCACAGACCGCACCCCGTGCACCGGGACTCCCGGATCCACGGATGTGGCAGGAGGCGCTCCGCGATGCGCTGGACGAAGGCGATGGGGCACAGCAGCGAGGCCACATCGGAAGGCAGCCGAGACACCTCGACGTCCTCACACAGCCTACAGGTCGCGCAGAAGGCCTCTACAGGCCCTTTCCGAAGCTCCAGTGAACCAGCGGGACACACCGCGGCGCACTCACCGCAGGCTACGCATGCCCGGAACTCCAGGTCCGGCCGGAACTCACGGAAATCCCGATACAAAGTCCGATTACCCGGAGTATCGTTCTACTCGGGATTCGCCGGCCCGGTTCTCTATCCTCCAAAGCTCGTCCGCGGCGTCCTCGAGCTCCTCGTCGTGGGTGACGACGATGGCTTGGCGTACGCGCCCCTTGCCCAGATCCAGCTCTCTTAAGGCTTGCGCTAATCGCTCCCGGTGTTCCGCGTCCAAGTGCACCGTCGGCTCGTCTAACATTATGAAGGGGGCGAAGCTCGACCCCACCATGGCGAGCGCCAGGCGCAGCGCCAGCCCGATTATAATTTTTTCCCCACCGCTCATCCGGTCGGCCTCTATGAAATGACCACCCGGCACGGAGACCCGTATCACGGCCCCGTCGTCCTCGATCCTCAACGATCCGTACCGGTCCGAGAGATCCTGCAGGATCTTCGAGGCCTCCCGCTCCACGGCGGGCAGCACCTTCTCCCTGGCGACGTCACGGGAATATCTGAACACCTCCTTGCAGAGACTGAGCACCTCCACGACCCGCTCCAACCTCTCCTTGCGCTCCTTCGCCTCCCGGTACTTCCGCACCTGTTTCTTCAACTCTTCTCTGCGTTTTTCCATTCCGTTCAGCCTTCCTTTGACCTCGCTCAGCTTATCCCTGACCCTCTCGTACTTCTTTTCGACGCTCTCGAGTTCCTCCTCCAGTCGATCCTCGGACCCGTAGCGTTCCCGTAACCCCTCGAGATTACGCTCCACTTGCTCTAACCTACCCTTAGCATCTTCGAGATCTCGTTCGATCCTCTTCAACTCCTTACGGGCTTCCCGAGCCCTCTTCACCTTCTCCTCCAGGTTGTGATAACGTTCGAGCTCCCCCTCCGCCTCTCGGAGCTTCTGCCCTACGTGATCTCGCTCCTCCTCGAGGCGTCGTAGCTCCTCTTCGACGTCTTCCACACCGCTCGGCGTTCTTCCGATTACTTTCTCGCAACGGTCCAGCGTACGTTCCAGTTCCTTCTCCAGCCGGAGCACGTCCCCGCGCCGACGCTCCAGGTCTCTCAGCAGACTCTCCGCCCTCACGGCCAGATCGCGCAGCTCGGGTAACCGATCTTCTTCCACACCCAGCTCGCGCGATAAGTCCGCGAGTTCCTCCTTGAGCTCCTCGATCTCCTCCAACTCCCGCTCGAGCTCCTCACGACGCTCCCTAAGACGCCACATCCTTTCCTTGGTACCCTCCAACTCCCTCCTAACCGACTCGAGCCTATCTTTCAGCTCTCTCCGTTCCTTCCGTAGATCCTCCTCACGCCCTTGAAGACGTTCGAGCTCCTTCTCCGCATCACGCAACAACTTCTCGGCGCGCTCTCGTGGCAGTTTCCGGAGGCAGACGGGACACTCGCCCTCGGCCTCCCTGAGACTCTCGATGCGTTCCAGGAGCTCCTTCTCTTTGACCCTAATCTCCTTCAGTTCCCCTTGGATCTCGTCGAGACGCTCTTGGAGCTCCTCGTACTCGCTCTGCAGCGTCTCCTCCCGGTCCCCCAGCTCGCTTAACTCGTCGGAGACTTTCTCCAGCTTCCTCTTGAGCTCCTCTTCACGCCTCAGGTCACGTAACCGTTCGGAAGCCTCCACGATCTTGTCTTTGAACTCCACCAGACGCTCCGGATCGACCCCGGCTTCATCCTTCAGCTCCTCGAGCTCCCGCTTCACACCTTCGAGTTCCTCCTCGGCGGACTCCAACCTGTTCCGGAGACTGCGGAGGTCGTCCAGGAGGTTCCTCAGCTCCTCGATGCGTCTCCGTAGTTCCGCCTCCTCGTTCTCGAGCTCACGTACTTTGGAAGGAACATCACCCAGTCTCTGCAGCTCCCTCTCGGCTTCCTTTCCTTCTTCGACCAGCTTCCGGAGATCGTCACGACGTCCCTTAAGGCTCTCGATCTTGTTCTCAAGCAGTCGTAGCTCGCCTTCCAGCCTCTCGAACTCTCTCTTCGCCTCGCGCAGCTCGTTCAGTCGCTCCTTAAGCTCCTCGACCTCGGGCTCCAGCTCCTTCACCTCTCGTTTCAGCTCCTCGAGCTCCCGCTCGACCCTCTTGAGCTCCTTCTTCGACCCCTTCAGGTCGCGGACGCGCTCGCGGAAGGTCTCGAGCTTGGCTTCCGCCACCCGGAGCAGCTCGTGTGCCTGCTCGCGGGCCTTCTTGAACTCCGCCAACCCGAGCGTCCTGTCGACGATCCTCTTCCTCTCCTCCCGCGTCGCTTCCACGAGCTTCGCGATCTCACCCTGCCTGATGTACACCGCCTCCCGGAACACGTCCCGGTCCACTCCACCCAGCGCGTTCATGACCTCTCGGTCGACGTCCTCGGCCCGCCCCGAGGCCACGACCTTCCAACCGTCACCCTCCTCCCTGTACAGTCTCGGGTTCCTCTGCCCACCGCCCCGGTAGAACTCGCGCCGCACCTTGTACTTGTGCCCGTCCGCGCCCCAGAACACGACTTCCACCACGGCCCTGCGCTCGCCCTCCCTGATCATGTGGTCGTAGCTCCGGAACGTGCGCGGGAAGAGGGCCAGGGTGATGGCCTCCAGCACGGTGGTCTTACCGGCGCCGTTCGGACCTACGAGTACGTTGATGCCCTCGCGGAACTCGATCTCGGTGCTGCTGTGGGACCTCAGGTTCTCTATCTTCACACGCTCTATCATTCGACCGTCACCCGATCCAGCGATCCAGGGAGGGTCGGCCGGAGGACCCGAGCTTCGATCCCGCACGACTCATCCCTTCGGACGACGTCCCACGGCTCTCGACCTTCACCTCCTCCACCTCGAGACCTACCTCCTCTCCATCGGATTCTTCTGGCTCTTCCGAGGACTCCTCCGAACCTTCCGACGGGGGTTCTCCCGCGACGATACCTTCGACGTCCCCCAGGTCGGGAGGGTTGTCCTCCCGGACGCCCCTCAGGATCTCCAGCGCCACCTCGACCACCACATCGTCCGGCACGTCCACGCGGGTCAGGGTCGCGGCCCTGGCCCGCTTCACACCCTCTCGGATTATACCCTCGAGGTCCAGCGGCCCCTCGGTCTCGTCGCCTTCCTCGACCTCGCGCCTCCGCTCCCGGAGCTCCACCACGCACCGATCGGCCCCGGCCTCGATGGCGACCTTCTCGACCTCCTCCGGGGACGCACCCGTGTCCTTGGCCACCACCTTCACGATCTGTCCCCGTCTGACCCTTCGACGCAGCTCCTCCTCCCAGCGCTCGCCACTGACCTCCACGACCGAGAGCTCGCGGCTCCACTCCACCTCGACGAACTCGTACTCGACGAGCCCGCCCCGGTCGAACTCCACGAGGAAGAAACCGCGCCGCTTGTGCGCACCGCGCTCGTCCTTGACCTCCAGGAACGTCAGCGGCTCGGGACTCCCGGGGTAGGGCGCCGGACTCCCGTGGATCTTCTCCTCACGACTCGGGACGTGGACGTGTCCCATCGCGTAGTAATCGTGCCCCTCCGGGAAGTACGCGGGTTCCACGATCTCGGACTCGTCGGGGATCGTCCCGGGTAGGGCCTGATGGAAGATCGCCACGTTGACGTCCGCCTCGGGATCCGGCCTGTACTTGGCCCTGATGACCTTCGCCCTCTCCACGAACGAGTTCTTCGGCAGGTACTGGAGCCCGTGGAACGTCACGCGTACGCCGTCGAAGGTGGCCGTGTACCGGTGCCTCTCCGGGCGCCGTTCCGAGTAGTAGAGGTGTCGGACCAATCCCATCCGCTCCAATACGGAGATAGGAGAAACGGCCCCTTTCCGCCGGCGGATCTCGTGGTTGCCCGCGGTCGCGACGATCTCGACGCCGTCCTCCTTCAGCTCCGAGAGCTTCTCCACGGCCAGGTATAGGGCCTCGGTCTTGGGCCGCGCGTGCTCGAAGAGATCGCCGGCGATCACGAGGACGTCCACGGAGCACTCGCGAACCTCCTCCATCAGCCGCTCGAACGTCTCCATCACGGCCTCCTCTCGGGACCGCAGGTTCATCAGGGCGTGGCCCAGGTGGACGTCCGCCACGTGGGCCATCCTCAAGGTCAGATCCCCAGGTCCAGGTCCTCCTCCGCATCGTCCTCCTTCCACCGCTCCACGATCTCGCGGACGTCCGGCGTCTCGCCGCCGTGACGGGTCATCCTGGGTCTGACGTCCACGAACGCCGGGATCCGGATCGCGCTACCCGTCACGAACGCCGTGCCGGTGGGCAACCCCTTGATCCGTTCGAGAGCTTCCCTGGTGATCCCCTCACCGCTCTTCCGGATGTTCTCCAGGTCGTCCGGGTTGGCCGTACGGAGCACGATCATGGTGTTACACTGGGAGAGCACGGTCGTGTCCACGCGGCCCGGCCGCTGACTCACGACGCACAGTCCAGCCAGGAACTTCCGTCCCTCCCGCGCGAAGTCTCGGACGACGGAGAGCGCGGTCTTGGAGGAGGACCGCTCCTCACCCGCCGGGGCGAAGTTGTGGGCCTCCTCCAGGACGACGAACACGGGCGGGATCTCGTCCCGCTGCCGGAGCTCGAACAACCGCCTCAGGAAGTGCGTGACCACGATCTGCTGCGCCCTGTCCGGGACCCCGCGCAGGTTCAGGACCAGCACGCGACCCGGACGCACGTGCCGCCTCAGGTCCGGCGACTCGGCCATGTCGAAGATCCCGTACCTGAGCAGCGGGCGCAGGTCCCTCAGGACCGCCCTCGCCGCCTGGTACTGCACCACGTCCCCGCTCGCCCTGGCACGCTTCGCCTGTGCGTCGAGCTCCTCGACCACGTCCTCGAGCGAGTACTTCTCGCCTGTCTCCCGGTACCTGCGCTGCAGCTCTTTCACGACCTCCTCCAGCACCTGCGGCGCCGCCTTTCGCTTCGACAGCTCCGGGGCCAACACCTCGAAGTCGTCCACCTCGAGCTTGGTCGTGTCGATCGTGATCGGGTAATCCTTCACGCCCTCCGAGTGCGGGGGCGCGAAGACCTCGACGTCGTCCAGCCCCTCCGGCTCCAGCCCCCACCGCTCCAGTCGCTCCCGGTCGTGCGAGGGCTCGCGCAGGCTGGTGTACTCCCCGTGTGGATCGATCACCACGACCGGGATGTCGTGTCGGGCCATCTCCTCGATCAACACGCCCACGGTGTAGCTCTTACCGCTACCCGTCATCCCGAGCACGGCGCAGTGGAGCGTGATCAGCTCGTTCAGGCCCAGGAACACCCGCGCCCGGGAGTCCTTCAGGCGCCCAAGGAACACCTCGCCCTTCGAGAACAGCTCCTCCAGCTCGGACTCCGGCAGCCGGTAGACTGCGTCCGTGGGCCTCGCGGGCATCCTGGGATCACGGAGCCGCCCGTCCTCGAGCGCCCCCAGCACCTCGACACGGGCCACGACAGTCCAGTCCAGCTCGGGCACGGGCCGCCCGCTCACCATCGAGGCCTTGGCGATCTCGCCCTTGATCCCCTCGTGCACGTCCCGACGCACGTCCTCCACGCGGCCCAGGAGCTCCCGACCGTCCGAGTCCGGCTCCCGCACGACCACGTAATCTCCCACACCGACGTCCTCCGCGTCCCGGCTCACCACGAACGTGAACTCACGCACGGACGGGCTCTCGTAGACGTACCCGACGACCTTACGCTCCACCCTCCTCACCCCCGTGCCTCAGGTGGATCTCCCGCTCCGCCTCCGCGCTCGACCTGCGCTTGGGACGTGACTCCCGCCGAAGCCTGCGGAACACCGTGAAGATCACGTCGAACCGCCCGTCCGACGCCAGCTCCGTCAGAACCTCCTCCTCTATCCAGTCCACCAGCGACCTACCCACCTTCGCGAACTCGTCGGCCATGACCAGGGGGAGCGGGATCCCGTACCCCCCGTACTCGATCGAGGTTCCCAGGACGATACCGGCCGCCTCGTCCGGGTCCACGAACTCCGGGATCTCAACCCGAACGGGCGGGGAGTACCTCGTGGTCCGCACGTAGAACGTGAAGATGGAGTAACCGGTGGCCTCCTCGAACTCGCGCACCACAGGGTAGTCCTCGTCCGGGAGCTCGAACGCGTGCGTGCGCTCGCCGACCTCCAGGACCGGGCCCCCGTCGAGCTCACGGGAGAGGGCCACGGGATCGTTCGGAAGGGCCTTAAGCGGGAGGTCCTCCCCCAACTCGTCCCGCACGTCCCTGAGCAGGTGCTTCGCCTTACAGTCCTCCACGATACCCATCACGACGGCGCCCTCCTCCTCACACACCTCCAGCATCGTCCGGCGAGCGTCCAGGATTCGACCCCAGTAATCCCGACGGTTCGGGCTGTCCTCGTTCGCACCCTTCAGATCGTGATGTGGCACGATCGGGCCGTCCAGCATCACGACCTCTCCACCGCGCTCCACCGCCCTGGTCGCTACGTCGGACTCCAGCTTCACGCGCCTCGCCGCCACCCTCATCTGCGGTGTCCTCGTCCTGGAGAGGACGCCGAAGTCCCACGAGGAGAGCACGTCCGCCTCCGACCAGGCCGCCGCCCGCGTCACGTAGAGCACGACGCCCTGGTACTCACGCATCCCCTCTCCGCCGTCCACACCGAACGTGACCTCGGGATCCGGGTGTTCCGGCTCCACCTCCCGCTTACGCTCCGCCACGACCTCCAGCACGCGGCGTAACACCGGGTTCCTGCCGGGAGAGACCCGCCGGTACACGTTGATCACGTCCTCCGCCAGCTCCCGCCGACGCCGCGAGATATCCTCCAGCAGCCGGCCGTAATCCCGGCCGCGCCTTACGCGACCACGCTCCAGAAACCGGTCGAGCTCCCCCGACAAGGGCGACGTTCTCCCCGTTCACTCCGACGTTTCCCTCCGCCAGGTCGGTGTCGATAACTACCTTGCGGGAGACAAAACGTTATGGTTCTCGTAACAATTTACGATTTTGGCGCCCCGGCCGGGATTTGAACCCGGGTCCCGGGCTCGACAGGCCCGGATGATAGACCGGGCTACACCGCCGGGGCTCTCATCCCTCCATACCGTCCCACGTTCCACCCCAATTATAAACTTTACTCCTTAGTCCTCTCCACGACCACCTTGATCGACTCGCCTCCGCTGACTTCCACCTGATAGTTCGCCCACGACCCCTTCACGGGGTTCGAGATCTCGCTGACCGACTTCGGCCGCCCGTACAGCGCCACGTAAACCTGCAGCAACACGTTACGCCTCAGCAGATCCACGACGCCCGCGGGATTATCTCCGGAGTACTTGAGCTCGTATTCGATCCTGTCATCGTTCACCTGGCACCTCACCACCGACAGGTTTCCCGAGATCTCTACCTCCTGATCTCCTACCCGATAGGTGACGCCCACAGCCACCTGCTCCCGGGTCTTCGCGACGGCATCGCTCACAGCCTTCTTCACGCAGTACCACTCGTACTCGGGCCCCATGTACCGGCCCGCGATGAACGCCGCAGTCAGCACGATGATGGACAACAGTACGAACTCCACCGACACCTGACCGAACGTGCGCGCGCCCATCGGGGGCTCAGCCCCCGGGTGGTATCACGTACAGGCCGAACTCGAACGGCTTGCCCGAGGTCGAAACCCACCATTCGTCACCCGGAGGCCACTCCGTCACGGGCGTGGGTACCGGATCGTCCACTGTCCTCGGATCTATCAGGACAACTCCCGGGGTTCTGGGCGGCCACCCGCCGGATGGCCACCCGACCAGGATCGGTACGCTAGCCGTAACTCCCACCTTCTTCTCAAACCGACCACCGAGCCGCAGGATCACCACGATCTCGCCCGGACCACCGGGCTCACCCTTCACCCGGACCTTGAGGTAGTACTCGCTGTTCCCTATTTTTTCCGGCAGGTGTATCTGGTTCGCTGTGCTCTGCCAGTCAGGGAGCCAGCTGATCGTACCGGCGATCGCGTTGGCGACGTAGTTCGCGATGTACCGGGCCTCGATCAACGCCATCACGTCCGACACTCCGAGGAACGTGCCCACCACCGAGTACGTGAAGTACGCACTGAGGACCAACATGATGAGGAGCAACGCCGCGAACTCTATCGTGACCTGGCCACTAGGCGTTGCGGAGAACCAGCTTCGGACCCTCAACGACGCTCACCTCCACGACCCCGGGTACCGTCACGTTCTCAACCACCACGTCCTTTCCGAACGAGTAGAACTTTGCGACGCCTTTAACGCCGTTACCCTCCACGATCACGTAGTACTCGTCGTGCTGCCCGGTCGGTTCCACACTCACCGTGTAGCTCCCTTGGGTACCGGGTCTACCCTTGATCCTGACGGTGAACCTTGTCCCGACGTCGCACGCGGCGGCCTTGTCGAGCACCCTGGCCAGCTGCTCAGCCATCGCCTTCGCCTCGAGGGCGGACGCGGCCTCCTCGACACCGCCTGAACCGTACATACCTTCCTTCACGAACGCCATCGCCATACCGACGGCGGTAACCCCTATCAGTAGAACCAGGAGGTACTCCAGTGAGGCCTGACCGCGGGAGAAACTCATAAACAAAGTCGGGTAACCCCCAGTGTGGGGTTGTACCACAAGTTGCCCCTCTTAAAGGAGCGTGGCCAGGTGTTCACTCTGGACGCGATGGCGGCGCTCTTGCTCTCCTTAGTGCTAGTGTCCTTAGCTTTGGATTATATTCATATGGTTAGCTGGCCTACCATCTCGCCTCGTCAGGAGGTCTCCTCGATCGCCGTCGTCCAGCCCGTGAAGTGGGGATGGGTAGCCACCGGCGTGTACAGGGGCGAGCTCCCGCACCTGGAAGTCAAGGAGATCCGTGTCACGGATTGGAACGTAAATGGCAATAAGTGGACCGCGAAGGTCGACGTTTCGGATAAACTCCCACCGGACAAGAAGATCGTGATGGCGTTCCTGGTTCTCATGGTCGGAGACAACCACGTCGTCGACGCTTACGACCCGAACGATAAAGATCTAGGTGTGTACGTCGAGGTGAACGGTGACGAGAACGGTGAACGCGTGTTCCCGACGGTCCCGATCGACTGGAGGGGCAACATAGGGTGGTGGTTCCCCTACAACTACAACGGTCGTATATGGGAGAAAACCCTGGTCGACCTCACCGTGGACGATCGGGGCAACCCACTGCTCGTTAACAAAACCTCGGACGACAACATCAGAGTGCGGATTGGCGTCAAAATTCGAGGTTACTGGGGCAGACAATACAGGGATAAAACACGGATAGTACTCGTGCTCGCCCCGAAGCAGTTCGACGTCGCCGTCCAAGTCTGGCGTCCGGACGGCCCTCAGATCGGCCCACAGCCGTACGATGACCGCGATGGTAAGACTGGAATACCGGTCAAAGGCTCCCTAGCGACTGATCTCAGCAGGAACAAGAACCCTGACCCTGTCACGAACTTCGCCGACTGGTACGGGGAAGATGTGGACAAAGATCGGCTGGAAAATCCTGACGAGAACCCCGTAATCACCGTCAAAGACCTGGTTATGAGAATAGGTAGGGTCTTTGGTAACTGGAGACCGTGGACTCCGGTGGGAACCGGTCCTTACCGTGAGTATTACGATAAAAGTGATGGAACCGTCCACAAACTGGAGGACGCGAAAGACCCGAACGGTGACGGGGCCGATGGTATAGTCCTGACGCGTCACGGTGCTCAGATCGACGATTCGTACCATCTGTTCGCGGCGTACGTGATGATGCCCAGGACGTTCTCGTCTGTATGTCCGCTGGACGCTCCGATACTCGCGTTAACAACACAGCGTAACGGTCCCCCCGAGTTCGTAGTGTACGCTAACGTCAGAACCCCCCAAGATATAGCGAAGATCGACTGGGCTAACGTGGACGAGTCGTTAGGAGCGTCCAACATAGGAACGAACACCACCTACAGATGGAATAAGACTGAGGACCTTGACTTCTACAATGACGAGCTGAAGTACTACAAGTACTACGATGACTGGTACTCGAGGAGCATAGGCATTCCGGCCGATTACCTCTACGGTGCTTCGGGATACAGCCACCTGGTCGTGATCGACCCCGAAGCTCAGTGGCCCATTACTCCCGCAGGAGGATTGATAGGCACATCGTCGACGGTCGAGCAGGTGCTGAGGACGCACAGTGTCCTGTATGCGTATCTGAGGTTACCGAACAGGAGTCACGGAGTGCACACGCACTTCAACTACGACACCACTCATGGTTACTACTGGTACTTCAAGTTCCCCGGCGGCATTCCCGTTCAGGGAGGCCCTCAGCCCCGTATCGTGGCCATCTGGATTAAGGCGCCCCACTGGCTCTACCAGTGGGCTCCGTGGGCCGACTCCGTGAGCGCATCGCTTGGATTCGCCAATACCAGGTTCAATAACGTCCCCGGTGACGGCCGCAGCGACGAGCTCGATATGACCATCAACATCCAGAGGCCCCCCGACATGCCTTCGGTGATCAAGAACTGGGCAGTTCAGGACGTGTACATGTTCGGCAACCTGGACGAGGATCCCGACAACTTCTGGATCTACATCGATGATGAGGAGGTCTGGCCCGACGATTGGGTTCCCCCGTCGATCGAGGACCTGAAGTCGCTCTCCGGTGGTAAGATCGCCACTCCGGGAACCCACACGATCAGGGTCAGGGAGTACGAGCAACCGTCTCCTGAGGCCGTCGAAATCGGTCCGTTCAACGTCCTAGTCCTGTACAAGGGCACCATGTACCTGTACCTCCCCCGCCTCAAGAGGAGCAAGGAGGACGCCGTGAACGCTCTCAGGCAGGAGTTCGAGAGACTGGGGATCGACCCGGACGATCCCAGGGTCAGGATTACGGTCGCGCCGTCTCGGGGTTACGACAAGCCCCACAAGTTCAGACTCGTAGCCTGGCAGGAAGAACGCGTACTGTACACACCTGAGTATCTCCGACGGCTATCGACCGAAGCCCTCTCTCAGCTGCAGTCCTCGGGTGCCCTCAGCTACGTGGCCATGGAGTGGGAGTACTACCAGGACACGGGAGACGCAACGAAGCTGCGTCGGGCCCTGCAATCGTTACAGCCATTGCTGAGCTCCGTCCTGGGAGTGCACTTCAAGCTGGAGGTCTGGGACGAGAAGAACAAGCAGTGGGTGACGCTGCTCACGGATCAGGGTCCAGCGATTTAAAAGCCTGCGGACCATACCTCGTAACCGAGCGCCCCGACCCCGTGAATCCGAGCTCGGTAAGGAGATCACCGCCGCGTCGTGGCTTGCTCGTGGGAAACCTCGCGTCTTCGAGGTCAGCTAACAAAGGTGAAGGTGTGTGTTAGGGCCACACCCGGATGACTCTGCCGTTCTTCAGCACCATGTCCGTGTTGGTACCCGGCAGCAGGAACCACTTCAGTATGTCGGCACCCGGGAGCGCGAACCCCTTCCTCCGGTCCGCGTCCGTGGCCAGCTGGAGCCCGATCCCCGCCAACAAGCTGTTGATTTGTCGAACCACGGGATCGTTCGAGTTGAAGCCGTACAGTCTGAAGAGTCGCACCGGCTCCCCCCGATCGTCGTAACGCTCAGGCGGTCCGAACTCACTGGCTCGAACTCCGTTTATCACTCCTCTGAGCTTACCGCTCCTCGACGCCAACACCTCCATCCACGCCATCCAGTCGACGGTCCCGAAGGGACCGTGTGCCCACACGTCCACCTCCTCCGCCGGCAGCGCGGGGATCAGCGTCTCCATACCGGCCTCGCACCTTTGGATAACATCCACATCCGGGTCCTCGATGCCGTCGACCGAGACCACCCGGTTACTCGGGAGCACGTACAGTATCCCCGCGGCCCTCTCGATGAAGTTCGGGGGCCGACCCACGTCGTCACCGAGCACGTTCTCCCTGGTCGGGAAGTAAGGAAGTATCACCCACTGGCTCTCCGTCTCACCGTCCACCTCGTTCTCGTTCAGGAGTTTCGTGTCGTCCCAGGGGAGCATCTTGCCCGGTATAGAGAGTACGTGGGCCAGCCTGAGCTTGTCCTCGTCGGCCTCACTGTTCCTCCCGTCACCGTTCACCTCGTTCAGGTACGCCGAGTAGAACCTTATCACGTCGGACTGCCCTACCCGTTCCCCTCCGATGGATCCGCCCTGCCCCACGGCCACCTGATAGTTGCCCATCACGATCATCGGCTTGAACCTCAGCGGGCCGTCGCCCCACCGGTCCTTCGAGACGTAGTACGCCCAGATCGGGAGCGGATCGAACACGGCCTTGTTTTCGTTCCCCGAAGGAGCGTATCCCTGAATCGAGGCCTGGACGGTCGTCTGTCCGAGGTGGAGGTTGAATTGCTCCCATCCCGGTACCTGCGCGATGAGGTAGATGTCGAGGTGCACGTAAATCGTGAACGGGTCGTGGGCGTCGGGCACGATGGGTGTCCTGCTGACGTCCTTGGGATCAGAGCGCCCATACCAAGAGAGCCTTACTTTCGGATGTTCGGGATCGCTCGTGTCCCAATACAAACTCCCATCACCAACGTAGCACCTGGGTACTATCCACACCTCTGCCCCTTGGGTCTGCTTGATCGAGTCATGAACGTCCACCGCGAGCTTCGCGAGCTCGTAGTCGATGTAGTAGCGCAGCGACTCTATCACGGTGCGGTACGAGTCGTAGTCCCCTTTCAGCCGCCCGACGTCGACGATGTCGTAAGGTGCAAGCAGCCCGGTGGGCGACGCCACCCACTCGATGTTAGTACCTCCCGCGTGGACGGCGATACGGCCGTATCGGTAACCGTTCTTCTCGCCGCCCGGCAGTTCGGTCCCGTTCAGGAAGTCCACGACGCCCAGGTACACGGCCCGGCTCAGCTGCTGATGCGTCATGGAGAGTATGGCCTCGTTGATGACGGGCTTGATGTACTCGCATCGGATCAGGTACCCGGACTCCCTACCCCGGTACGACAGGTACGAAACGGACAGCAGCAACAAGGCCAACGCTAGTGCCACCGCCGGAGTGAACAGGAACCCCCTCTCCCCTCGGGGGATCATCCGGCGGTCACCCCTACCCGGAGTTTCACGGGGAACAGCCCGGCCGTCCACTGGTTCCAGAAGATCTCGTTCTCCGACCCGCTCAGGGTGACGGTGAACGGCCTCCCTCCGATCGCGATGATAGTCAGGGACAGTCCCGAACCCTCACCCTCCGCCACGATCCTCCTGACGAGCTCCACGGGATCGTCGGTGGCCCAACCGGACGACGAGTAGAACACTATCCTGTTGCCTCCCGAGTTCATGGAGATGGCCTCTCGGGCTAGCTCCTTGTACGCTTCCTCCTCCGACAACCCCGACTGGATCAGCTGGTTGTAGCGCTTGTGCAGCCACCTCACCCAACCGTACAGCCCGTCCCCAGATACGGTCACCCACACCACCTTAACCCCGGGGACGTTTCCGGAGTAGCTCACCGTGTTCCCCCAGACCTGCGGTAGGTTCTCGTCGTAGACCCACGTATCTCCACGCTTCACCAACATGACGTCGTAGGACTTGACCACCGCCTCGCCCGAGACGTTCAGATCGTCGTTGGGAAAGACCAGGTCCGCCATCATCCGGCCGTCGTTCACCTTAATGGGAGAGTCCAGCGAGCCGCCCTCGGAGTAGCGCGTCCACTTGTACGCGTCGACGGCCAGGTACATCCGGACCCCCGTCCTCAGCGGCGCGCCTCCCCAGGTCCACTGCAAGGGCTCGCTCCACAGCCACACGATGTCGTACGACGTTAGATTGGCTCCCACCCAGGACGGTGAGGTCAACGAGGCCGCGAACCTGTCCACCGAAGCGTACAGCTCGTAGGTTCTAAGGGAGGTGATCCCGTGGGCTGTCACCACCCGGGCTACGTCGGTCACCAGGAGCAGGATGATGGCGGATATAAGTCCCGCGGCGAGCGCGTCGACGGTGATCTGGCCCCTCAAGGCGTGGCCGCCCTCCGTACTACCTCGCTACCCAGCTCCTTCATCCCGGCGGCCCATCCCGAGCCCGTGGTCGACACGAACCCACTGTTTGAAGCGTTAAGGGCGATACCTAAGGCGAACACGGCCGCTATGACGGTCATCAACAGTATCGTCCACTCGACCGACACCTGACCGGAGCTACATCCATTTCGTAGCGAGCTCGTGACAAACGTTGGAAATCTTCTCGTTTTGGGCTCGGGCAACGTCGCCCAGCCCCGAAGAGGATTTCTTGAGGGGCATATAATAGCCTATGACCGCCGCCATGATGGCGACGGCGGCCACGAGCACTCCCAACACCAGCAGTTCTATGTTGGCTTGACCGCTCACAGTTTCTTGGCGGACGAGGCGAACCTTTCGAACCCCCCTGAGACGGCCGATCCCACGTCCTTCAGACCCTGTTTCCCACCGCTGATCGGTAAATAGTACGCGATGACACCGACGGCTATGGCGCATCCCGCCACGATCGCTATGATCAGGAGGTACTCGACACCTCCCTGCCCTCTCACCCCCAGAGCCATGACAGCGGGCTCCCCTGCAGCATGTAAGTGACCACGTACCCGGCGGCGATGGCCGGTGCGAAGGGAGTGGTGTGTCCCACCCTTATCCTATCTATCCCGAGTCGTTTCAACTTTTCGAGCTCCTCCTCGGTGAACCCGTCCCCGGAGGGCACGACCACGGGTTCCGCCCTACCGGTAGCAACCAGAAGCGCGCCTTTTAACCTACCGACACGCTCGGTCCCCTCCTCCGTTCGAACCACGATCTCCAACGGGATCTCTCCTTCCCTCAGTTCCTCTACGTTCCGTTCCTTCCCAGCCCATCGGTACGTGGTGAAGGCCGTCGAGAGGGCCACGGCGATGCCCACCTCCCAGAGGACGGCGATCGGAGACGCCCTGAGGTTGAGTAAAACCGCGGGGACGACGAGGGCGGGTAGGACGATCTTCAGCTTGGACTCGTACGACCTGGCGACCTTCCAGACCGCCAGGATCAGGAGGATGCCTACCACCGAGGAGATCACGGTCCCCAGGATCGTCGCCACGCCTCCGGCGATCAAGCTCGCCAGAACCAGGATCGTGGTGTTCAGGCACAACTCCTTGAGGAAGGGGCGCCCACGGTCCAGCGCCGTACTGACGGTCAGGTACAGGAGTGCGAACGGTGCGTACAGCAGGATCGAGTTGAAGAGGACGTCGATACCCGTCGTGATACGATCGCCTCGATGGAGGAAGAGGGTGAGGGACGGTAGGAGCTTGACGTCACCACCTCCCAGCACGCCCAGCACGTTGAGGACGAGGGTCACCCCGAACGCGACTCCGGCGTCCAACAGTGCGTAACCGAGGTGGGACGGATCGATGACCGCGGCGTAGATCGCCCCCGCGACGATCGCGGGATACGTAAGCCGGTTCGGTACGATCCCCCACTTGAGGTCGGTGATCGCGGCGACCGTGGCGACCGCCAGACCCGCCAAGAAGCCCACGTCCATCGTCGCTACCCCGACAGGACCGATAGGATCTCGTTCCACCCCTCGATCGGCCTGTCCTGAGCGAGCATCCTGATGCCCCTGTCGATGGCCTCGACCCGCCGCTTAAGCTCCTGTACCCTGAGCCGTTCGTCTTCCTCCTCCATCTCGATCTGGAAGCGACGACTCAGCTTCCGAAGGGCTCCGATCACGATCGGCCGCTTGGAGACCCGGGCGAGCCTCTCCGTGTACTCGCTACCCAGCTCCTCGGCGAACCTCTTACACACGGTCAGAACCCGTTGCGGGTTCCTGAAGCTTTCGGACGCCAGATGCGCCAGGATCAGTTCCCTATCCCCGACCTCTTCGCTGAGCTCGGAGTGGAGCCTCCAGACCTCGGATAAGGCGGTCAGTAGGAGGTGTTCCCGTTCGGTGAGTATACCCCGATCGTTGAACTTCGCCCGTACACGACCGTCCGCTTCCTCCAACACCTCCGAGAGCGGCGCAACGGACAGCGAGCTGGCTATCTTATCCACGATCTTGAAGTGTCGGTTCCCGGGGATCTCGGACCCGGAGCGGAGCACCACGACGTCGTACGAGTCCAGCCTGCTCAACACCTTGTTTAGGAACTTCCTGTCCATGACGTCGCAGACGATCGGGGCCTCGGTGACCTCGTACAGCCTGCCCACGCGACCCTTCCTGCTCCAGCCGGAACTGTCCGCGTCGAACCCGAGTTCCGGGAGCTTCCTCAACAGCGCCTTGTTCACGGCCAATGCCGGTGCGCGGAAGCATTCTCCGAACTCCGAGGACAATTCGATGTGTGCTTGAGCGTCCTCTTCCGGTACGTACGTGAGCGGTACGTCGGAATACGTGGTACAGTGGATGTCCCAGTCCACCGCCTCGAGCGCGTCACGCATCTCCAAAATCGACAAATAGTCCGTAAAAACCGTGAGGTGGGCGTCTCGGGGTAAGGCTCCGAGCCTGTGGTGTCCTCTCTCTCCGAAGAGATCCACCGTGATCACCAGTTTCACGTTCAGACCTCCGTTTGAGCGTTGGTCCGGCGGTCTTGGGCGTGGTTCACGTAGTGATCACGAATCACGTGATGCTGTTAGCATACGACTGTGCGGCGCTAGACGACGCCTTTGTGGCGGCTTCGGCTGCCGATTTCGTAGCTCCGGGTGGTGCGGCCGACTCGCCGGCCGCGCTGGCGAAACTCCACCAGTAGTACGCGACTAGGATTCCCAGTCCTATGAGAGCCGCGATGAGTATGAGGTACTCTACCCCTCCCTGCCCCTCCGCACCGGCGGACACTCTTCGAATAGTTTTAATTATTCTCCTAGCGGGCAACTCTCACACCAACCAACCGCCACTACTGACGTGACACCTGTCGACCGACCGATCAGTATGAATAGAGAAAGAAAGATAATTTAATCTGCCAAGGGAGATAAGTGCTGGGGCGTGGGGTCGCCTGGATTGCTGGGCTTACGAGATCTTATTCGCATACGTCGACGCCATTTCAGTACCCTTCGACTTCGCCGTGCTACCTGCCGTCGAGGCGCCACCCGAAGCTGACTTACCGGCTGCCTGCGCTGAGGTCCACCAGTAGTACGCGATCAGGATTCCCAGACCGATCAGCGCGGCGATCAGCAGTAGGTACTCGATACCACCCTGACCGCGCTCAGACTTTACGAACTCCTTCAGAGCGCGCATTTTACCCACTCCCCGGGAGTAAACCTACTCCTTTTCAATTTTTTAACTTTTCTCTTTCCGATTCACCCGACGTGCGTCGTTCTCAGTATGTTATACCCTAGACCACACTTCCGTAGCCTTACTCGCGGCGACGTTAATCGAGTACGATCCGGTCTCCTTGGCGGCCGTCGCGGTGGACTTGGAGGAGGTCCAATAGTAATACGCGATCATTATCCCAAGACCCGCGAGAGCGGCGATTAAAATAAGGTACTCTATACCGCCTTGGCCGGAGCTCCTCAATTACATTCCCCCTGCTGCGAGGAACGATGGCATCACCGACACTATCGCCAAGTACACACCGGCGGCGGCAGCACCCAACGGTAGCCCGAATACCAACCCCCTTTTCATGTTTCCGTACCTGATGATTCCTATTGCCATTCCCGACAACAACCCCAACACAAGCGGATACGAAGCCAGAGGATCCTTCGCTTGAAGGTACATCGGGAGCATGGCGTAGGTGGGGCCCATCCTCTCCATCATCGCCACTCCTATCACGGCTCCGATCGATACTCCGACTGGGAGTCCTGAAATAAGCCCTCCCAGCGCCAGTGCGAGGCAGGGCATGGTCGTGATGGCTTTCCGTTCCAGTTCTATCCTACGCACCTCTCGGATATCGTTTTCGACGGCTTCAAGCACGTCGGCCAGCGCTCCACCGGACATAGAGATCCTGACCGTCAGACGGACTGCACGTGTTAGGAGCTCCGAATTCACGCGCTCGGCCATGTCCAAGATGGCTTCCTCGAACGTTTTGCCCGTATCCATATCCCGGACGACTATCCGGAACTCTCGTGATAGTTCCCCGTAGTCCGACTCGGCTACGTTCCGAATGGTTTCGAATATAGAAAGACCCGCGCGGAGCTCCTCTACCATTTGTCGTAGAGCATCTGGCAGGTTTTCTTCAATATCTTTAATTCTCAAACTCTGAACTATACGGGGGTGTATTAATAAGTATAACGGCATTACTGCGAGTAAGAACGCGGTCGATCCTAGTTTTGGAATTAATGGTCCTGAGATCGACATTCCTATAAGTACGTAAATGAGTGATGCGGATAGATATATCTCATAGGGTACGTCGATATTGCTTACTTGGAGGAGATAATCCATTCTTCTAAGGTATTCAGGAGACATGCGAATGACTAAAATTCGGGCTAGCGGTAGTGCGAGTGGATACAATATGAGTACAATTAGACGTATCACAGGTCCTATATTCCTCAACATCGGTAGCAGTGGGAGCACGATAATGGCCCCCTAAACCTTAGGCTCCGCCGATTTGAATATGAACAGGAATATCCCCGCCATCACGCCGACCATTCCTGCTATCATTGGCCCGAATAGAGGCGGTGGCACTAGGAAGGCCCCGGACAGGTTCGCCGCCAGGAGCATCGCGACCGTTACGAGGGTCGGTATTACGAGGGTCAGCATTATGTACGGGAACGCCAACGCTTGGAGTTTGTGTCCGTACTCCCTGTAACGTTGACGTAGCTCGTGGGCGATCTCATCTGCGAGGGTCATCAATGTCTTCGCGATATTCGCGCCTGATTCCATGGCTTGGGTGATGAATCTGACCATAGTTCTTAGTCCATCTACGTTCCATCGGTTGGCCATCCGCTGCAAGGCGACATTAATCGGGGTTCCGCTGTTGATCTCTCGGATTACCCTTTCGAACTCCTCGGAGAGCGCTCCGTAGTCGGATTCCGAGATACTCTTCATGGATTCTATAAGCGACAGTCCAGCCGACACCTCGGTGGCCATTTGGCGGATGGCGTACGGGAGTTGCCGCGCGATCTCGCCTTCTCGTCGCCTGATGAGGATAGTGACCATCATCCTCGGTACCACCATGCCCAGGAGGAAGCTCATGATCGGGCCCAGCACCTTGAGCGGTAGCGGTAACGGGAAGAGCGCCGCCGGAACCGACGTCAAAACGACTCCCATCAAGCCGCTGATGATCATGAACGTCGCGAAGGCCGCGGGAGATATCCTGAGTCCGGCCTTCTGTAGGACCTCTCTGTCGGGTGCCAATCCCCTGAACCTGTTTCCGAGTGTTGGGCTGAGGGACTGCACCATTTCGATCAACGTTTCCAGGACGTTAGCCCGCTCCCTGCACAGCCTGCGTAGCCTCTCGTTGATTTCCTCGGCGGTCCGGTCCCGCTCTCCTTCCTCCTCTATGCCCAGGACTATCCGCTTGATCTTCTCGACGTCCTCTCCCTGTTCCCCGCGTACCGCGTGCCGGGCTGCCCTGACCTTGGCCGTGAGACTAGACTCGAGACGTCCTCCTAACATTCTGCTCGTACTCTCACGGAGCTTCTCAGCTAGTCCAGAGAACGACGGTAAGCTCAGCGGGAGTCCTCCACCCGCCCCGGACGGTGTCGACTCCTTTACCTTCTGTACCTGTCTAGTTACCATGAACACGACGTACTCCGCGTACAGACCTACGCGTTCAGCCACTCCCGTCACGTAGAGGACTACCGCGCCGCCGACTCCCACGCCGATGATCGTGAGTAGAGTCTCAGGGGACGGGAGCAACGTTTAGTACCCCGAGATGCCCACCTTCTCCAGCACCGACTCTCTGTTCTTGTAGAACTCGTGTATGAACTCCCCGACCTCCCTCACGTGCCTGATATTATTGTCGACCAAGTACTTCAAGATTCGCTTACGTATCTCAATTTCATGGAGTATTTCGTCCATACTCATTCCGGTTTTCTCCTGAATCTTCTTGAAGACCATGCTAGGTACTTCGGTACTCGTAACCTCATCAGTTTCAGGCTTCCACTCGAACACCGTGTTCAGCTGGACGGTGTCACCCTCCATTCCGGCGATTTCCGAGATCTCCGTGATACGTCGAATTGATCCGGACCCACGCTGGAGGAACCTATTCTGCATCACTATAATGTCGAGCGCTGGGATCATAATCTTTGGGACGTTCATGGGTTCATTGGTGAGTCTGGTGATAGTTTCACGAGCTGTGTTAGCGTGTAAGGTACCCATACAACCGTCATGTCCCGTATTCATAGCGGTGAACAATGTACGTGCTTCGGGACCTCGCACCTCTCCCACTATAATCCTATCAGGCCGCTGTCGGAGTGTGTTCTTTACGAGATCATCCATAGTAATTTCGCCACGACCTTCAACGTTAGGTGGTTTGGTCGTCAGTCGTACCCAGTGTTCGTGAGGAAGTTGGAGCTCGAGAGTGTCCTCAATAGTGATCACTCTCTCCTCCGGAGGGATGAAAATACAGAGACAGTTTAAAGTCGTAGTTTTACCACTACCTGTACCTCCAGCAATTAGAATGTTCGCCCCATATTCAACGGCTAGCCACAAATATGCCGCAGCTTCATAACTCATAGTTCCAAACTTGATTATGTCAGTTATCGTCAGTGGATCCTCTCTAAACTTACGAATTGTAAGCGTGGGACCGTCCGGACTCACCGGAGGGATAGTGGCATTCACTCGACTGCCATCCGGTAAATGCGCATCGAGAAGTGGGTTTTCCTGATCTATTCTTCGACCTGATTCTCGCGAAATCCGCTCGATCACCGTGCGAATTGAACGTGAAGTGACTCGGAAATTGCATAGACACATTCCATGATCACGGTCATATACGTAAATGAAGCAATGCTTGGCAGTACCACCGAGTACGACCTCAGGTACTACCATTATCTCCTCTAGATTGTCGTCTTTCAACAGCGGATGTATCTCCTTGTACCCAACCATTTCATACATAAGTAAATGGGCTAAATCATCCTTAACAACTTCAAGTTCTGGGTACTCCTCTAACACTGCGTCGAAGTTCTCCTTCACTAGCTCGACAAACGCCTTTTCTCTCTCTTTAAGGGTCGCGTATTCCGTCGGATCGAAGTCGATATTCATCGATAGAATATCCTTAATCTCGTCAAGAACTTTCCGAAACTCTTCGTCATCACGGGCGTACGGTGGAGCCTGTGATCCCAGGCGTTTTAGAACTTGTGTCCTAATACGTTCGAAGTTGTAGTACTGCTCGTACTCTTTCGATATGTATACTGGCACCGGTTGATCCGGGTACTCCACGATCCTGCGGATGTTGTCGTCACACAGTATCTTCCCTTCCCATCCCTCCCTCTCCGCCAGTTCGTGCGCTTCCAGGACCTCCGCGGCTTTCTCGGATGACAGTGGGGAGATCTTCGATTCCTCAGCCTCGTAGTGCTCTCCACTGGCTTCGGCGGTTTCCTCGACGGTCTCGGGGCTTTCCGACTTCGACTCTTCCTCCTTCTCCCCTAATATGTCGCGGAGGAGGTCGTCCTCCTCCAGGCCCCCGATCAGGTCTTTGATGTTCCTTTTCCGGGGCACCGTCCACACCACCTTCGGTGTTATAGCTCCAGGTCCTTAAGTAGGTCGTCTACGTCTTCGATGTCCTCCGTTTCTTCCTCAATGATCTCTGTCTCTCGCTCTTCTTTCCCAGTTTCGGGTTCTACTCCCACGCCTTCGGTGGTCTCTTCCTCCTCGGCGCCTTCCATGAGCTCTTCCATCGTCGTTGCCTCCGCGAGGACCGAGGCCCGGAACGTACCCACTACTTCGACGTCGGTGAACTCTATGCCCCACTCACGCAGGAGACTGATGAACCGTGTCGGGGTCGTTCCCTCCAAGTCCACGTATACGTCGGTCCCCATGGGCGAAACCGTACGGACACCCGGAATTTTCTCGATCTCGTTCACGTCCTCTTCAGTCACTCCTTTCACCACTATCGTCGTCACCGGAACCTCCGTCTCCTCGGTGCCGAACTTGTCGAGGTCCGCACCTTTACGCTGCAGGGTCAATACGATGTGCTTTCTCAGCGCCTTCTCGACGATCTCGCCGTCTATGACGTCTTTACCCTCCTGAATGCGGATCGCCTGGGCGAGCTGTGCGATGTCTCGGGCGTAGGCGAAGGTAGGTTTCAAACCCCAGCCTCCCTCTTCTTCGGGCGTGAACGCCCGGCGGTAGGTCTCCAGTGCGTCCTCGGTGTATTCCTCGCCCATCTCATCAAGCCGCTTTCTGAACAGGTTCACGGCTTCTTCCAGGGGTGGGTGGGACAGATGCACGAACAAGGGGGCACGACGCAGGTGCGCCTCGTCGAACACCGTGATCGGTAGGTTCGTCGAGAACGCCGCGATGAAGTCGCAGAACACCTCGACCGCGGTGCCGCCGACGTGGACGATGTCCTTCTTGTTCTCCATCGGTACGATCAACCTGTTCAGGATGGCGATGTGAGAGTCCCTCTGACGCCCCACGTCGTCCACGAGGAACACGCCACCGTGGGCTTTCACGTGTGGCGGTACCTCGTAGACGCCCTTCTCCGCGTCGTACCGACCTTGGAGGTCGTCGAGGGTGAGTTCCGCGCCAGTGAACACGAACGGGGCGTGGATCTTTACCCAGCGCTCGTCCCCGGGCTGCTCCCGTCGGGGCCTCGGCTCGTGGAAGTCCGGGTCGTAGAGCTGCAGCACGCTACCCGCCACGTACACGGCTTTCGGGATCACGATAGGGGGTAGTAACTTCGCCATTCGGCTGAGCGTGAACGTCTTACCCGTACCCGGTGGTCCGAAGACGACGAGACCCCTCCCGCTGGTCGCCGCGAGGTAGTACGTCCGCTTGGCTTCCTCCGCTCCGATTACGTCGTGGAAGGCGTACTCGTACACCTCCTCGGGGATCTCGATGGGGTATCGACCCTCCACTTGGTCCCCTACAACCTCTTGGTACATGTCGTAGGGGACGGGACACACGCCGATGTACGGGTCTTCGCTCATGATGTTCGCGGCCAGCTCGCGCCCCTTAGGAGTCACGTCGAAAGTGGTGTTCTGGAACATCGGCCCTCCACCGGTGTGACCCACCAACTTCCGATCCTGAAGCTCGTCGACGATCTCCTCCAGGATGGGGATCGGAATCCGTGTGACTTCGTAGATCTCCCTCCCTTCCACCGGTCCTCGGTCCGCGATGACCTTGAGCACGAGGTTCTCGATGTACTCCTCGGGTAAGCCCAGATCCTCTATCGATTTGGGTTTGGCCAACGACTCCACTACTTCGACTATTTCCGGCCGGTTGTAATACTCCTCGACGGCCTTGAGGATCTCGGGGGGTAGGTCCTCGGCCAACCCGTTCACCCCGGCGCCCGAAGTACCCAGTAACCCCCTCCCCTCGCGGCGACCTCCGCCGACCCGAAAACAGTACGCATCTCAGACAAAATCCTTTTCGAGCCCATTTTACGGCGAACCACCAGCCAAAGCTCGCCGTCTTCGGTTAGATGGTTCGGAGCTTCTCTCACTATTCTCAGAACTAAGTCCAATCCCTCGCGAATGGGTGGGTTGGACACGATCCTGTCGAACTCCTCATCCTCAACGGGATCGTAGAGGCTACCCTCCCGCACCTCGGTGATATCCTCCACGTCGTTCAGCCGACGGTTCTCATTCGCAAGCCATATAGCCCTCCGGTTCACGTCCGTCATCACCACGTGCCCTTCTCCCAGCTCTTTGGCCGCCACGATCCCTAAAACTCCGTATCCACAACCCAAGTCCAGGACGCTGTGTACTCCTTCGAGGTCCATGTTCTCCGCGAGAAGTTGCGTCCCTGGATCGATCCTCCTCCACGAGAACACGCCGGGGGCAGTGAGGAACCTGTACTCCCGCCCTCGAATACGCGCGATGATCATCCCTAGTTCTTCTCTGCTCGGCTTTCCACGCCCGGAATAGGGCGCTCGCAAAGTCTCCACCCTTTTCGTTACAATTATCGTAACGATCTCCGGTGGTGCGGGGGCCGGGATTTGAACCCGGGACGGCCCTACGGCCACGGGATCCTAAGTCCCGCCCCTTTGACCAGGCTCGGGCGCCCCCGCGCCGGTCGAGCTCCTACCTCCTTCTAGCTCTTATTAACTTTATCCCCCGGCTGTTTCCCCAAGAAGTGGGAGTCCATGATCGGCCACCCGTAGCCGCTCCAGCCTGTGTTATATAATTGTGATTCGAGGAACATTAAGCCAATTTTATAGTGTATAATTAGGATTAAAGAACAGCTTCTGTCCCCTAACGACTTATGTTTACAACGCTTGTTGATTTCATGATCTCTTAACCTACTAGACACTTCTTTGACGGAAATATCATCACCAATATGATGCATCATTACACTATAATGAAGATGTAACAATCGGATAGGCTAACTGGAAACCCGTAATAAAACCGATCGCAAACTGGCGGTGGGCAAAGATAACTGGGGCACGTGGACGCGAGAAACATTACGGAGCCCGGGAGGAACAGCGCGAGTCTGAGACGGCAACCGTCGCGGATCACCGCACCCCACCTCACGGGTGCAGGCGTTTGCGGTCCCGCGGGAACAGGGTTACCTCACGGATGTTCTCGGCGCCCGTGATGGTCATCAGGGTGCGCTCCAGTCCGAGACCCCACCCGCCGTGCGGTGGCATACCGTACTTGAAGGCCTCCAGGTAGTGCCGGAAGTCCTCGGGGCTCAGCCCCTGCTCTTCGATCTGCCGGACGAGCACGTCGTAACGGTGTTCCCGCTGGGCCCCGGAGGCGAGCTCCAATCCCTGATACATCAGGTCGAACGCCGTCGTCACCTCGTCGTCCTTGGCCATCGTGTAGAAGGGTCTGGTCTCCCTAGGCCATTCGGTGATGAAGAACGGCTCCTCAAAGATCTCCCCTAGCTTGCGCTCGGCCTCGGTAGGTAGGTCCTCGCCCCACTCGACCTCGATACCGTGCTCGGACAGCAGGTCTAGGGTCTCCTCGTACGTTATACGCTCGAACGGTGTCTCCAGCTCCGGTAGCTCCCGATCCAATGCCTCAAGCTCCTTCTCACATTCCTCCCGCACCTTCCGGAAGACGTGCGCCAGGAGCTCCTCGAGTACCCGCATCACGTCCTCCTCGCTCTCTATGAACGACATCTCGATGTCCACGGAGATGGCCTCGTTGAGGTGTCGCCGCGTGTTGTGCTCCTCCGCGCGGAAGATGGGCCCGATCTCGTAAACGCGCTCGAAGCCCGCGGCCATGAGCATCTGCTTGTAAAGCTGTGGGCTCTGCGCCAGGTACGCATCCCTCTCGAAGTACACCACCGGGAACAGCTCGGTACCACCTTCCGTCGCCGAGGCGATTATCTTCGGCGTGTGAACTTCGATGAACCCGCGCTCCTCGAGGAACTCCCGGATCGCGGTGGTCACCACGTTCCTGATCTTGAAGATCGCCTGGGGTTCCTCGCGACGGAGATCCAGTACCCGTGCGTCGAGTCTGGTATCGAGGTCCGCGTCTACCTTACCGGTCGGGTCCAGGGGCAGGTGCGTGTCCGACTCCGAGAGTACCTCGATACGTTGCGGGATGACCTCGACGCCTCCCGGAGCCTTCTCGTTCGCCTGGACCGTACCCTCGACACGGATTACCGATTCCTTAGTGAGCTTCGGCACCTTCTCGAACGTTTCCTTCGGTACCTTCTGCTTGGGAAGCGTCAGCTGTACGATCCCCGTACGATCGCGCAGGAGGACGAACTTGATCCCTCCTAGGTCCCTTACCTCGTGCACCCATCCCGCCAGTCTCACCTCCTCTCCGTCCCGCTCGGGAGTGACGTCGGCCGTGTACGCGTCCTTGAGCACCTTCCACACCCCCGTCCGCGCACGTGGCTGCCCTTAAGAACCCTCAGGACCTGCGCGCCCTCACCGCCTCCGCGTGGTTCGGTAGGCCCTCACGCTCGGCCAGCTCCTCGACGATCGGAGCCAGACGCTCCACGTCCCCCTCCCGTAACCGCTGGATCGGGATGATCTTCACGAAGTCCCACGTACCTAGGGCCCCCCTGGCCCGTGCGAACCCGCCGGTCGGCAGCACGTGGTTGGGGCCCGTGGCGTAGTCCCCGAAGGGTACCGCGGTCAGGTGGCCCACGAAGACGGCGCCCGCGTTCTCCACGTCCTGTAACAGCTCTTCCGGGTTCTCCACGCACAGCTGTAGGTGTTCCGGGGCGTACCGATTGGCCAGTCGGACGCACTCCTCCAGCGAGTCGAGCACGACTATCCATCCGTTCCTGTCGAGCGCCTTCAGGACGATCTCCTCCCGCTCTATTCCCGCGTCCAGCAGCTCCTCGACACGCTCCTTCACCGCACGGGCTATCTCCTCCGAGTCGGTGGCCAGTACCGCCGCGGCGTGGGGATCGTGTTCCGCTTGGGCGATGAGGTCCCGCGCCAGCCAGTCCGGGTTGGCCGAGTCGTCCGCGATCACGAACACCTCGGAGGGACCCGCCGGCATGTCCACGTCGGTTAGCCCTCTGGAGTATGCCAGGAGCTTAGCCGCGGTCACGTAGACGTTCCCGGGACCCACGATCTTATCGACCCGGAGCACGGTCTCGGTTCCCGCGGCCAGCGCCGCGATGGCCTGCGCGCCGCCGACACGATAAACGGCATCCGCGCCGGCTATCTCGACCGCCACCAGCACCTCCGGCGAGGCCCGCACGTCGTTATCCGCGGGAGGTGTACACACGACCACCTCGCGACATCCCGCGACGCGTGCCGGTATCACGGTCATGAGGGCCGTTGACGGGTAGGCCGCGCGCCCACCGGGCACGTAGCACCCTACCCTCGGGATGGGTCGGAGCGTGAGACCGCACTCCGTCCCCTCCACGTCGAAGGTGATCCTGTCCACGCGGGGTAGGGTCTTCCTGTGGAACTCCTCGATGCGGTGGGCCGCCTCCTCGAGGGCCTCCACGGTACGCTCGTCCACGAGCTCGCGGGCGACCTCGAAATCGTCCTCGGATACCCGGAGGTCCTCGGCTTCCAGCTTCACCCCGTCGAACCGTTCGGTGTACTCCAGTAGCGCCTCGTCACCGCGTTCGACTACGTCCTCGAAGATCCGCTCGACGTCGGGTAGGACCTCCGTCACGTCCATCTCCGACCTGCGTAGGACGCGTTCCAGCTCTTCCTCTTCAGGTCGCACCAGCAGCCTCATCGGCCAACACCCGCAGCCGCTCTCGGATGTGGTCCAGAACCCGGGCCAGCACGCGCCCGTTATCGTACTCCCGGAGCACACCCTTCGCACGATCCGGGTCCATCCGCTCGTACTCCCGCGTGATCTTTCGGACGCAGCGTACGACGTTGTCAACGATGGTGATATCGGCATCACGGGCCGTGCGGGAGAGCGGGTTCAGGTCGATGGCCACGACGGTCTTCCCGAGCTCCTTCAGGGCGCGGGTCCGG